>NZ_SOGO01000035.1:0-161576 GCF_004403415.1 Cryobacterium sandaracinum | reverse complement strand
TCGTGAAACTCCAACGCTCCATCGTCAAGCACCGGGCCGCGATCCTTGCATCGATCGAGCACGGCCTCTCCAACGGCCGCATCGAATCCGTCAATACCAAGATCCGACTCATTACCCGCATCGCGTTCGGCTTCAAATCACCCGACGCCCTCATCGCCCTCGCCATGCTCAGCCTCGGCGGCCACAAACCCGCACTCCCCGGCCGGGTTTAACCCACAGAAGCAGCAGGAGAGCCAAAATCTCCGTCGAATCGGTTCGACGACGGGAGCCAAACGGGGCGCGGCGCGAGCGGGGGACCGGTGCGGCTAGTTGCCGGTCCAGGTCTCCACGAGGAAGATCTCGACGGCGATTTCCTTGCCGGTGGGCGTCACGTACGACGTTGTCGCTCCGACGGCGAGGCCGATGATCGCGGTGCCGAGCGGGCTCTGCTCGCTGAAGACGTCGAGGTCGCTGTCCCCGGCGATCTCGCGGCTGCCGATCAGGAAGCGGGTCTCATCGCCGGCGATCGTGGCCGTGATCACGGTTCCCGGCTCGACGACCCCCCGGCTTTTCGGCGCATGGCCGACCTCGGCGTTGCGCAGCAGTAGAACGAGGGTGCGGATGCGGGCCTCCATCTTCCCCTGCTCATCCTTGGCCGCGTGGTAGCCCGAGTTCTCCTTGAGGTCGCCCTCCTCGCGAGCCGATTCGATCTTCTTCGCGATCTCGACGCGCCCGACGGTGCTGAGCGTGTTCAGCTCCGCGGCGAGGCGGTCGTGGGCCTCCTGCGTCAGCCAGGTGACCGTGGTTTCGGTAGTCATGGGTGGAATCTCCTCATGCTTGTTCGTGCTCGTTCGATGCCCGTGCGGGTGAACCCGCAGATATACAACGGACGCCCCGACGATCACGTCAGGGCGAAGTCATCAGTCTAGGTCAGCCAGCAGCGGTAAATCAATCCGGTGTTGCTCTGCTCGGTGGTGCGCACATCCGTCGTCGTCGACCGCGAATACACGATGCTCGCGGGCAGGTTGACGACTTTCCAGCCAACCACCGTGAAACTCTCGTTGAGCGCCTGAACCGCGCAGCTGGCGGTGCGGCCGACCGGGATGGACGCCTCGAACGTGACGCTCACAGTGTTCTCGTCGATGATGCTGTGACGGATGTCCCGGGTCTCGATCAAAGGCTGCGACGCCCCCAGTCCCACCCAGACCACGAAGCCCAGGAGGATTGCCGCGAGGGAGCCGGCTGAGACGAACAGAACGCGGCGGTCTCTCGTGCCCCGGTTCGGGGCGCGCCCGTACCGGGTGTCGAGGTTGCTGCTCAGGGCCACTCAGACTCCATACTCACGGATCAACGATTAGTCTTGGTATCAAGGTTATCTGGCATTTCTGAGGAGTTTCATGGCGCTGCGACTCTTGGCTGTGCACGCCCATCCCGACGACGAGTCGAGCAAGGGCGCTGCGACCTATGCCCACTACCGGGGTCTCGGCGCCGAAGTGATGATCCTGAGCTGCACGGGCGGCGAGCGGGGGAGCATCCTGAATGAGGCTCTGCTCGGCCATCCGCTGGCCGAGCGCGACCTGCCGGGACTGCGCCGTCTGGAAATGGCCGAGGCCCAGCGGGCCCTCGGCGTGCAGCACCGCTGGCTCGGCTACGAGGACTCCGGCATGAACGAAGACGGTTCGGTGCCCCCGAACTCGTTCGCGGACATCCCGGTGGCGATCTCCGCCGAACCGGTCGTCCGGCTGATCCGCGAATTTCGGCCGCAGGTCCTGGTGACCTACGACGAGAAGGGCGGCTACCCGCATCCCGACCACATCCGCTGCCACGACGTGTCGATGGAGGCCTACCGTGCGGCCGCCGACCCGACCCGGTACCCGGATGCCGGTGAGCCCTGGCAGGTCGAGAAGCTCTATTACGATCGGATTTTCAACCTTGAACGCGTCGACGCCATGTTCCTGGAACTGAGCGTCACGGAGCCGGACTCGCCCCTGCTGGAGCCGCTCGGAGCGGCCAGGGAATGGATGAAAGACTACCCGAAGCTGGCCACGACCCATGTGCCCGTCGGTGACTTCCTCGAGGTGCGGGACGCGGCGCTTCGAGCCCACGCGAGTCAGGTTGCTCCCACCAGCAGTTTCTTCTTCTGGCCGAACGACCTCATCCGCGAAGCGTGGCCCTATGAAGACTTCCAGCTCGTCGAATCGAAAGTGGACACCGTGATACCTGAATCCGACCTCTTTACCGGAATCCGGGACGACTCGTGAGCGGCCTAATCCTGGCTCCCCTCGTGAGCATCGTCTTGGCCGCCACCCCACCGCCGGAGTTCGACCCGAACACGGTGACGCCGGGCCCGGAAGGCTTTGTGGCGATTGCTCTGGTCGCCGTGGGAGCGGTGCTGCTGGCGATGGACATGGCCCGCCGAGTGCGCCGCAACACCTACCGCGCCGAGATTCAGGAACGTCTGCAGGCGGAGATGGCCGCACAGAAGACCGCAGAGGCCGGAATCGCCGACAAGGACTAGCGAACTACGGTTGGATCGGGTTCGTCGCGATGATCATGATCGCCGCCCAGTGGCAGAGGAAGGCCACCACGGTCAGGGTATGGAAGATCTCGTGGAAGCCGAATACGCCCGGCAGCGGGTTCGGCCGCTTCATGCCGTAGATGACGGCGCCGACCGAGTAGCAGAGCCCGCCGACCATGATCAGTGTCATCATCGCTGCGTTGGCCTGGAAGAATTCCACGATGAACATCAGCGCTCCCCAGCCGAGTGCCAGGTACAGCGGAACGTAGAGCCAGCGTGGGGCGTGGATCCAGAACACCCGGAATGCGATTCCGAGGATGGCGCCGCCCCAGACCAGCGACAGAAGCAGCGTGGACTTGGCGGGCGGCAGGGCCAGCACGGCGATGGGCGTGTAAGAGCCCGCGATCAGCAGGAAGATGTTGGCGTGGTCGATCCGTTTGAGGATGACCTTCGTGCGCGGACTCCAGTCGAACCGGTGGTACAGCGCCGAATTGCCGAACAGCAGCATCGAGCTGAGCACGAACACGAGCGAACTCAACCGGGCCGCGCTGCCCTCGGCCGACAGGAGCAGCACGATCCCGGCCACGATCGTGACCGGGAACGTGCCGGCGTGGATCCATCCTCGCCAGGTGGGCTTGACGTCCACCTGCGGGGGCAGGTCGTCCTCGAACAACGGCAGGTTGGGGATGTCATCCGCTGAGGCCATGCTGCAAGAATAGGACAGTGTGCATGCCGCGCGCGGTACGCGACGCTCCCGAGTGGGCTAGCGTAACTGTGTGCAGAAACGGGAAGTTCCTTGGGCGCGCGGCATTCTCTACGGGGTTTATCAGCGTCGGCTTCGTCGCGGGCTGACGCCGGATGTGCTTCCAAACCACGTCGCCATGATCATCGACGGCAACCGGCGCTGGGCCAAACAGCTCGGGTTCGACTCCGCCGCCCACGGGCATCGGGCCGGTGCCGCCAAGATGCGGGAGTTTCTCAAGTGGTGTGACGACCTCGGCATCTCCGTCGTCACGCTCTACCTGTTGTCGTCCGACAACCTCACCAACCGGCCCAGCGAAGAACTCGCGGAGCTCACGAAGATCATCGCCAAGCTCGCGGAGGAGTTGTCCCGGTACCGCGACTGGCGGGTGCAGCAGGTCGGCTCGAAGACCGGACTGCCCGAGCCGCTGGTGGCCGCACTGAACGCCGCGGAAGCGCGCACGGCCCGCAAGAAGGGGCTGCACGTCAACCTTGCCGTCGGCTACGGCGGGCGCACCGAGATCACCGACGCCATGCGCAGCATCGTGGGAGCACACCTTGCCAGCGGCGGCGTGCTCGAGGACCTTGCGGAGACGCTGACCCCGGATCTGATCGGCGCGCACCTGTACACGGGCGGCCAGCCCGATCCGGACCTGGTCATCCGCACGTCGGGGGAGCAGCGCATCAGCGATTTCATGCTCTGGCAGAGCGCACACAGCGAGTTTTACTTCGTGGAGGCGCTCGGGCCTGACCTCCGCCAGGTCGATTTTCTGCGCGCCCTGCGCGATTTTGCTCGGCGCCAGCGCCGCTTCGGAGGGTAGGGGCACCTCATGACGGCTCTCGAACGGTTCCTTGACGGGTTCATCGCGGAACCCGGTTACCTCGACTATGCCCGGATCGGCCCGCTGTCGGCGGGTGTGGTCGCCGAAACCCTCGGCCAGACCGAGGTGCTCTCGCGGGCCCGGTTCGGCAGCCTGGACCACTTCCAAGCCCAGGACGAGCGGCTGCGCACCGCCGTGGCCCGAGCGACCGGATTCCGCGCCGACCAGGTCGTTTCCGAGCCCAACACCACCACCGGCGTGATGCAGGCCATGTTCGGCCTGACGGGGGCGGTGCTGCTGTCGTCGGGCGACTTTCCCACGGTCCCGTTCGCGGCCGTGCGCGCCGCGGAAGCGCTGCAGGTAGTCACCCCGCTCTGGCTGGCGACCGACCACGGCCGCGTCACCCCTGGTCAGATCCGGGAGCAGCTCACCCCGGCCACTGCCGCAGTGGCGGTCTGCCTCGTCGATTCCCGCACCGGCCATCGCGTGGACCTCGAGGGCATCCGTCAGGTCATCGGCGACCGTTTGCTCATCGTCGACGCCATCCAGGGTTTCGGCGCAGTGGATGTCCCCTACGAGGTGGCAGACGTCGTCGCGTCGGGCGGGCAGAAATGGTCCAGGGCCGGCTGGGGCACCGGGTTCCTGGCTCTCAGCGACCGTGCGGTGGAACGCCTGGTCCCCGTGTTCTCCGGTTTCGCCGGCACCGACGTCCCCGAGCCGTGGGACGAAGTGTTGCCGCCGAGCCGCAGCGCAAACGCGTTCCGGGTGAGCAATGGCGACGCCATCGCCCAGGCCCGGTTCGCGGCCGCCCTCGAGGAGGTGGCCGAGGTCGGTATCCGTGCCATTGAAGATGCGATCGCCGTGAACGTGTCGCTTCTGATCGATCTGGCGGACGAGTTCGCTGTGCCCGTGGTTTCCTCCCGAGACGACCGGGAGCGGGCCGGCATCCTGGTGCTCGAGCCACCGGCGAGCCAGCTCACGCTGCTGAGCATCGCGCTGCACAACCACGGGGTGACGGCGACGACCCGCAGCGGGACCGTGCGGCTGAGCACCCATGCTGCGCTCAGCCCGGACACGGTCGACATGCTGCGCGGGGCGTTCACCTCGTATGCGACCGCCGTGACCTACTGACGACGGCTCGGTGAACATTGTTTCGAATGGGCGTGTCGCTCTTCCCCTGGAGCGTGCGGGTAAGTAGCGTCATGCTTATCAGGTATGGCGCCTGATCGAGACGGCCACATAAGTACGGCTCGAGAACCCTGTGGCCGCTCGCCAACACAATCTGTGCCTCACGGGGCACGGGGTGGGAGTGGTTGTGACCGCTAATCAGATCGATAACAAGGGTTCTAACCAGAGTGCGTCGGCGACGGGGCAGACCGAATGCACGTACGTTCTTGACACCTCGGTTCTGCTCTCCGATCCCAAAGCGATCTTCCGTTTCGCGGAGCACGCCGTCGTGCTCCCCGTCGTGGTGATTGCGGAGCTCGAGGCCAAACGCAACGACCCGGAGATCGGCTACTTCGCTCGCCAGTCACTGCGGTTCCTTGACGAACTGCGGGTGAAGCACGAACGGTTGGACTTCCCGATCCCGGTCGGTGACGGCGGCAGCCTCCGCGTGGAGCTCAACCACTCGAACATGTCGGTGCTTCCGTCCGGACTGCAACTCGGTGACAACGACTCCCGCATCCTGGCCGTGGCCCTGAATCTCGCCCACGACGGCTTGAATGTGACCGTCGTCTCCAAGGACCTGCCCCTGCGGGTCAAGGCGGCCTCGCTCGGCCTCACCGCAGAAGAGTACCGTCATGAACTTGCCGTGGATTCCGGCTGGACCGGCATCGACGAGATCACCCTGGGCTCGAACCTGATCGACGAGCTCTACGACAAGGAGGTCGTGCACACCCGTCTCGTGCAGGACATGCCCGTGAACACGGGCCTGGTCATCCACTCCGACCGCGGTTCGGCGCTCGGCCGGGTGACCGGCAACGGCGCGATGAAGCTCGTGCGCGGCGACCGGGACGTCTTCGGGCTGAAGGGACGCTCGGCGGAGCAGCGGCTCGCCATCGACCTGCTGCTCGACCCGGAGATCGGTATCCTGTCACTGGGAGGTCGGGCCGGCACGGGGAAGTCGGCGCTCGCCCTCTGCGCCGGGCTCGAGGCCGTGCTGGAACGCCAGCAGCACCGCAAGATCATGGTCTTCCGACCGCTCTACGCGGTCGGCGGCCAGGAGCTGGGGTACCTGCCCGGCGACGCCGCCGAGAAGATGAGCCCGTGGGCCCAGGCGGTCTTCGACACACTCGGGGCCATCGTCTCCGAGAACGTGCTGGAGGAGGTCATCGAGCGCGGCATCCTCGAAGTCCTGCCGCTGACGCACATCCGCGGCCGGTCCCTGCACGACGCTTTCGTGATCGTCGATGAGGCTCAGTCGCTCGAACGCAACGTGCTACTCACGGTGCTCAGCCGGATCGGGCAGAACTCGCGGGTGGTCCTCACCCACGATGTGGCGCAGCGGGACAACCTGCGGGTCGGCCGCTTCGACGGGGTGGCGTCGGTGATCGAGACGCTCAAGGGACATCCGCTCTTCGCCCACATGACGCTCACCCGCTCGGAGCGGAGCGCGATCGCCGCCCTCGTGACCGAGATGCTCGAGGGCAACGAGGTGCGCTAGCGCCCTGACGAATTCGACGGAGATTTTGCCCCAGAAGCCGCTTTCGGTACGAAAACAGGCAACTGGGAGCAAAATCTCCGTCGAATTGGTGAGCGCTGAACGGACAAGGAGCTGCGCAAGTGAGAAAGCGCGGGGCTACTTCGCCTGAGGCGGGCGGGTCATGCTCAGCACGTCGAGGGCGGTGTCGAGCAGTTCGAGGGTGACCTCGCCGCGCTCAACGAAACCGAGCGCGATGACGGAATCGCGCACGGTCATCCCTTCGGCCACCGAGTACTTTGCCACCCTGGCCGCGGCCTCGTAGCCGATGACCCGGTTTAGAGGAGTGACGATGGCGGGGGAGGACTCGGCCAGCGCGCGCGCGCGCTCGACATTCGCTGTGAGGCCGTCGACGGTCTTGTCTGCGAGCACGCGGGCCGCGTTCGAGAGCAGGCGGATCGACTCGAGCAGGGCGGTGCCCATCACCGGGATCGCGACGTTGAGCTCGAACGAGCCCGACGCGCCCGACCAGGCGATGGTGGCGTCGTTGCCGATCACGCGGGAGCAGACCATCAGCACGGCCTCGGGGATCACCGGGTTCACCTTGCCCGGCATGATCGAGGAGCCCGGCTGCAGGTCGGGGATGTTCAGCTCTCCGAAGCCCGTGTTGGGTCCCGAGCCCATCCAGCGCAGGTCATTGCAGATCTTGGTGAGGCTCACCGCGATGGTGCGAAGGGCGCCGGATGCGTCCACCAGGCCGTCCCGGTTGGCCTGCGCCTCGAAGTGGTCGCGTGCCTCGGTGACCGGCAGTTCGGTCTCCTCGACGAGCAGCTCGATCACGAGCTGCGGGAACCCTGCGGGCGTGTTGATGCCGGTTCCGACCGCAGTGCCGCCGAGGGGGACCTCCGCGACGCGGGGAAGCGCGGTGCGCACGCGCTCGATGCCGAGGCGCATCTGCCGCGCGTATCCGCCGAACTCCTGGCCGAGGGTGACCGGGGTGGCATCCATCAGGTGGGTGCGGCCGGCCTTGACCGCGCCGGCCCACAGCTCGGCCTTGGCTTCTAAGGCCACAGCCAGGTGGTCGAGTGCGGGGACGAGCTCGTCGATGAGCGCGCTCGTCACGGCGAGGTGCACGGATGTCGGGAACACGTCGTTGGAGGACTGAGACGCGTTCACGTGGTCGTTCGGGTGCACCGGGCGCCCGAGGCTGCGGGTCGCCAGGGTCGCGAGGACCTCGTTCATGTTCATGTTCGAGGAGGTGCCGCTGCCGGTTTGGTAGACGTCGATCGGGAACTCGGAGTCGTAGCGACCGGTGGAGACCTCGTCGGCGGCGGTGGCGATCGCGTTGGCGATGTCGACGTCTAGTACCCCTAGTTTCGCGTTCGCCAGGGCGGCGGACTTTTTGATGCGTGCCAGGGCGGCGATCTGGGCGGGCTCCAGTACCGAGCCGGAGATCGGGAAATTCTCGACGGCCCGCTGCGTCTGCGCCCCGTAGAGGGCGGCGACCGGAACCCGGACCTCGCCCATCGTGTCGTGTTCGATCCGGTACTCGGCTTCAGCGGTCTTGTCCACCACGGTGTGTATTACCTTTCGGTTGGGAATCTCTTCGGTACGGGAACGCGCGGCGACGGCCTGGGCGGCTCGCCGCGTGCGGGCTGCTCGGCTAAACCACGCCGACAACGATGTCGGGCACGGCACGGCCTTCGAGCAGCCGGTAGTTCGCCCCGACGATAGCCAATGTACCTTCTGCCACGGCCGCCCTGATCATCTCAGAGCGCTCGAGCAGTTCGGACACCGTGTCGCGAAGGTGTTCGCGGCCGACGGCGAGGGCGTCGACCAGCTCGGGATCGATCGACGTCGCATCCTTGGACTCCGCCACCCGGCGGACGGCCGGCACGATCTTCTCGATGATCCGGCTGATGTGCGCGGGCAGAGGTTGCGCGTCGGCGGCCTGGGAATCGATGGCGGCGCGCACGGCCCCGCAGCCGTCGTGGCCGAGCACCAGGATGAGCGGCACACGGAGCACGGCGACCGCGTATTCGAGTGAGCCGAGCACCGAATCGGAGATGACCTGACCGGCATTGCGCACGACGAAGAGGTCGCCGAGGCCCTTGTCGAAGATGATCTCGGCGGCCAGCCGCGAGTCGCTGCAGCCGAACAGGGCCGCGTCGGGGGTCTGTACGAAGGCGAGTTCGGCTCGGCGGTCCACATCCTGCCGCGGATGCCGCGGCTCGCCGCTCACGAAGCGGTCGTTTCCGCGCTGCAGGTCGGTCCAGACGTCTGCCGGTGTTGCTGCCTCGCCCATTACTGTCCCTCGGTGCTGTTGGAACTGATCTGTTCGGCCAGCACTGCGGCCAGGACGGCGAGTTCCTCGTCATCGGCGGTGCCGACGAGGAGGTAGGTACTGTCGCCGGCCGTGGTCACCAGAGCGGATTCGAAATTGCCGCGGTCATCTTCCGGTGCGGTGTTGCGGTAGACGTCCCAGGTGACTCCGGCGATCATGACGGTGCCGGCGACCGGAGCATCCTGCAGCTCGTCGGCGAGCCAGCTCGGGTTGGCGCCGAGCGCTTGGGTGAGGCCGATGAACTCGGTCTTGGCCGTGATCAGACCGATGTACCAGGACGGGATCTTGTCGCTTCCGCCCAGGCGCCACTGCGCGGCGTTGGCCGTCCACCCACTCGGCAACTCCGGAACCAGCAGGGGATCGGTGAGGCCGGGTTGCACCTGCGCGGCGACGGCGGCGAAATCGACGTCGCGGTTCTGCGGGGCGTCGCTGCGCGGCACCAGCAGCACGAGCACCAGGACTGTGCCCAGTGTGGCCAGCAGGGACAGGACCAGATTGTTCACGGTCTTGTGGGAGCGGTACTTGCGGGAGTTCTCGGCCAGCCGGGTGCGGGTTTCATCCGGCGTCTCCGGGCGACCCAGCTCTGCGACGATTCGGGGCGCGCGCTTGGCGGGGCTCATCCGGCTGTCGCGGCGGAGTCGACTTGGCCTGCCCTGGCGGCATCCAGCCTGGCTTTCGCGCCGATCAGCCACTCTTCGCAGCGGCGGGCGAGAGCCTCACCTCGTTCCCACAGCGCGAGCGATTCCTCCAGCGACGAGGCTCCCTGCTCGAGGGCGTTCACCACGCGCACGAGTTCATCCCGGGCCTGTTCGTAGCTCAGTGCGTTGATTTCGTCTGGTGCCGAGGTCATGGTGTCCATTCTAATTTCTCATTCGACGGTGTCGGGTCGGAGGTTGCCACGTCCGCGGTGGCCGCCAGAGCGCCCTCGGCGAGCGTGATCAGGAGTTTCGTTTGCGACGGTGCCTGCCCGGGCGAGCGCACCACCTGGCCGCCCTGCAACTGCACGATCGAGTAGCCGCGGTCGAGGGTGCCCTGGGGGGAGAGGGCGCGCAACTGGGAACGCAGGTCGACGATCACCGCTCCGGCCCGCTCGACCGCCCGGTCGATTAGCTCGGCGCCGCGGGCGACGTAGCGGGTGAGGTCCTCGGATCGGGAATCGATGATCCACTCGGGGGTGCTCAACACCGGGCGTGAGCGAAGCTGACCGATCCGGTCGACCTCGTGCGCGAGGATACCGGTCAGCCGGTTGCTGAGGCGGGCCCGGGCCTGCTGTACCCGGTTGAGTTCGTCGGAGACGTCCGGCACGACGCGTTTGGCGGCATCCGTCGGCGTCGACGCGCGAAGGTCGGCCACGTCGTCGAGCAGCGGCCGGTCGGCCTCGTGGCCGATCGCGCTGACCAGCGGGGTCGTGCAGGCCGCCGCAGCCCGGATCAGCGTCTCGTCGCTGAAGCCGAGCAGGTTCTGGAAGTCGCCGCCGCCGCGGGCGACGATGATCACGTCGACCTCCGGGTCGGCGTCCAGCCGCTGGATGGCCGCGGTCACCTCGGACACCATGCGATCACCCTGCACGGCGGCGTAGGCCAGGTCGAAAGTGACGGCCGGCCAGCGCAGCTGGGCGTTGCGGATGACGTCTTTCTCAGCGTCGGAGTCTTTGCCGGTGACCAGGCCGATGCAATGGGGGAGGAAGGGCAGCGGCTTCTTGCGGGACGCGTCGAACAGACCCTCGCTGGCCAGCCGATTGCGCAGTCGTTCGAGCCGTTCCAGCATGTCGCCGAGGCCCACGTGGCGCATCTCGAGCATCTGCATGGTGAGAGTGCCACCCTTGACCCAGTAGTTGGGTTTGACGAGGGCGATGACCCGGTCGCCCTGCTTGAAGTCGTTGGTCAGCTTCGCGCGCACCGACGACCAGATCGTGAAGCCGACCGTGGCGTCTTCGGTGAGGTCCTTGAGCTTGCCGTAAACGTTGCCGCCGCTGGCGCCCCACTGGGTGATCTCGCCCTCGACCCAGGCCGTGCCGAGGCGCTCGATGTAGCCGCGGATCTTGTTGGCCAGCAGCCCGACCGGCCAGGGGGTCTCGAGGGTGGGTGGTGCGTCCGTCATCAATCGTTCCTCCCACGGACTGCACAGTCGGCCCCCATAAGATGAGGAGGTGACTATCAGTACGGATTCGCCTGTGATCGGCCTTGGCATGCCACGGATTCCCCGCGCACGCAACAGGCTCAAGGATACCCCGGTGCTCGGACGCAAACGGGTGCTGCTGGCCGCCCCGCGAGGCTACTGCGCCGGCGTGGACCGTGCCGTCATCGCCGTCGAGAAGGCCCTCGAACTGTATGGCTCCCCCGTGTATGTGCGCAAGCAGATCGTGCACAACATCCACGTGGTCTCCGAGCTGGAGAAGAAGGGGGCGATCTTCGTCGAGGAAGTAGACGAGGTGCCCACCGGCTCCCACATCGTTTTCAGCGCCCACGGCGTGTCACCGGCCGTCGTCACTGCGGCGGCGGACCGCGGCCTGCTGGCAATCGACGCCACCTGCCCACTGGTCACGAAGGTGCACCGTGAGGCCGTGCGCTTCGCCCGGGACGACTTCCAGATCCTGCTGATCGGCCACGAAGGCCACGAAGAGGTCGAGGGAACCGCGGGGGAGGCACCCGAGCACACCACGCTCGTCGGGAGCCCTGACGACGCCGACACCATCGAGGTGCGCGACCCCGACAAGGTGGTCTGGCTGTCCCAGACCACGCTGAGCGTGGACGAGACCATGGAAACCGTGCGTCGCCTGCGTGCCCGTTTTCCAAATCTGCAGGATCCCCCCAGCGACGACATCTGCTACGCCACCCAGAATCGCCAGGTGGCGATCAAGAAGGTGGCCCGTGATTCGGACCTCGTCATTGTGGTCGGCTCGGCGAACTCGTCCAACTCGGTGCGACTGGTCGAGGTGGCGCTGGAGTACGGTGCCCGGGCTGCCTACCGCGTGGACTTCGCCAGCGAGATCCAGCAGGAGTGGCTCGACGGGGTTGTCACCGTGGGCGTGACCAGCGGGGCATCCGTGCCCGACGAACTCGTGCATGAGGTGCTCGCCGATCTGGCCGAGGCCGGCTACGGCGACATCGAAGAGATCAAGACGGCCGAGGAGGACCTGTTGTTCTCGCTGCCGAAGGAACTGCGCAAGGACCTGGCCGGCAACGCGGATGCCCGCGGTCTCGGCGGACGGGTCAGCAGCTAGGAACCGGCCAACTGCGTTCACCACGAAGGCCCCCGTCGATCAGATCCAGGATCTGACCGACGGGGGCCTTCGTGCACGCCGGACCCGGCAGAATGGCGTCGTCTACAGCTGGCCGTAGACGTCCATCAGGTTCGGGTCGTTGAGAAGCGTCGGGTCGGTGGCCAAAACCGCGGTGGTGAAGGCGATGAACACGAACGCGGACAGGACCACACCGATCAGCGGCACGTAGAACGCGCGCTTGCCTCGGACCAGCAACAGGATCACGCCTGCCGCCGTGGCCAGCCAGACCAGGGACACACCGATGATCCCGGCCGTGACCAGCCCGGCCGCGGAGGGATCTGGCTCATACGCGGCGAGATCCAGCTGGGTATGGAGCAACTGAATGGACTCGGTGATCATCGTGAGCATGCTGACCGCGAAGAACGTGGACAGGAGCCCGAGGACGAGCAGGCTCAGAGTCACCGGCCGGTCCCAGGCCGGCGCGGTTCCGGCCGGGCGCACAGCCCGCTCGGGGGCCGCGGACGGCCCCGGAGCCGGCGGTGTGGCGAGCCTGGGCTCATCCGTGCTAGGAGCCCAGCTCCAACCCTCGGGCGCAAGCTCACCGTACTGGGGACGGGGCCGGGAATCCTCCGGAGGGGTTCCCGAAGGAGTCGACGAAGAATTCTCGGCCATCGTCATCCGGTGCTAGCTGTTCGAGTGGCCGGCGGAGCCGAGCTGGCGGGTGGCGTCGGCGACGCGAGCGGCCATGCCCGTCTCGGCAACCTTGCCCCAGGCGCGCGGGTCGTAGACCTTCTTGTTGCCGACTTCGCCGTCAACCTTGAGCACGCTGTCATAGTTGCTCAGCATGTAGCCGGCGACCGCGCGGGTGAACGCGTACTGGGTGTCGGTGTCGATGTTCATTTTGACGACACCGTTCGCGACGGCCTCGGCGATCTCGGCGTCGGTCGAGCCTGACCCACCGTGGAAGACCAGGTCGAGCGGCTTCGGGCCGGTACCCAGCTTGGCGGCGACGCCGTCCTGGATCTCCTTGAGGAGCTCCGGGCGCAGCTTGACGTTGCCGGGCTTGTACACGCCGTGCACGTTGCCGAAGGTGAGGGCAGCCATGTAGCGGCCGTTCTCGCCCATGCCGAGGGAATCGATCATCGAGAGCGCGTCGTCGAGTGTCGTGTACAGGTTCTCGTTGATGTCGCCCTCGACGCCGTCTTCTTCGCCGCCGACGGCGCCGATCTCGACCTCGAGGATGGTGTTGATCGCCTGGGTGCGCTTCAAAATGTCCTTGGCGATGTCCAGGTTCTCTGCCAGCGGGATTGCGGAGCCGTCCCACATGTGCGACTGGAAGATCGGGTTGCGGCCGGCCTTCACCTCGTCTTCGGAAGCGGAGATGAGCGGGAGGACGAAGTCCTCGAGCGCGCCCTTGGGGCAGTGGTCCGTGTGAAGCGCAACGGTAATGGGGTAATTGTCGGCGACGGACTGCACGAAGCGCGCCATCGCGACCGCACCGGATGCGCGGTTCTTGACCGTGTGGCCGGCGAAGTAATCTGCGCCACCAGTGGTGACCTGGATGATGCCGTCAGAGCCGGCTTCGGTCAGGCCCTGAAGAACGGCATTAATGCTTTGAGAAGACGAAACGTTGAACGCCGGGTAGGCGAACCCCTTCGTCTTGGCCTTGTTGAGCATCTCGGCGTACTGGTCTGGGGTTGCGATGGGCATTGTTGAGTCTCCTCGATTGAACCGTTTCGGTCTTCTCATCCTACCGAGGTGGGTCTCCGGCCGTGCCAGCGAGCGAACGCCCCCGCGACGAAGAGCGGGCGCTAGGCTGAACGAGGCAGCACCGACACCGGTGCCGGCCCAAAGATGGGTCTTGCCACTGCCGCACTCTTCGTCCGGGAAGGACCATCTGTGAACAGCCCCGAAGTCGCCCCCAATTTCATGCACCCCGACCGCAACCTTGCGATGGAATTGGTGCGGGCCACCGAGGCCGCAGCGATTCGTGCGGTCCCGTTCATCGGCCGCGGCGACAAGAATGCCGCAGACAAGGCAGCCGTCGACGCCATGCGCGTCTTCCTCGGCACCGTGAACTTCGACGGACTCATCGTCATCGGTGAGGGTGAGAAAGACGAAGCCCCGATGCTCTTCAACGGTGAGCGCGTCGGCAACGGAACCGGACCCGCCTGCGACATCGCGGTCGACCCGATCGACGGCACCAGCCTCACCGCCGCCGGACGCCAGAATGCCCTCTCCGTGATCGCGGTCTCCTCCCGCGGCACCATGCTCGACGCGTCATCCGTGTTCTACATGGACAAGATCGTCACGGGCGCCGCCGGGCGCGGAGTCGTCAGCCTCGACGCCCCGATCGGCGACAACATCCGTGAGCTGTCGAAGGCGACGGGCAAGCCGGTCGGCGAAATGGTCCTCGCCGTGCTCGACCGTCCCCGCCACGCCGAACTTATCGACGCCATTCGCAGCGCCGGAGCGGGCACGCGGCTGATGAGCGACGGCGACGTCGCCGGCGGCATCAACGCGGCCCGCTGGGAAACGCGCATCGACATGTGCGTCGGCACGGGTGGCAGCCCGGAAGGCATCACCACGGCCTGCGCGCTCAAGGCCATCGGCGGCTACATGCAGGGACGCCTGGCACCGAAGGACGACGCCGAGCGTGCGGGTGCCGTCGCGGCCGGCCTCGACGTCGACAAGCTGCTCGAGCTGGACGACATGGTCAGCGGCGACAACACCTTCTTCGTCGCCACGGGCGTGACGGATGGCGGACTCGTCGACGGCGTGCGCCGCCAGGGCCCGATCATCCGCACCGAGAGCATCGTGCTGCGCTCGAAGTCCGGCACCACGCGTCGGGTGATCGCCGAGCACCTCGCCTCGAAGTGGCTCTAGGCGCTCGGCTTTAGCTGCCTGTAAGGCCGAAAATCGCTGCTCCGACGGCGATTTTCGGCGTTATCGGCGATTCTCGGAGTCAGTCAGTGCGGCGGCCTCGAGTGCGGCGGCATCGAGTGCGGCGGCATCGAGTGCGGCGCTTTCGAGTACCGCGGCCTCCAGCTCCGACACGAACTCCCAGGCGGCCAGTTCGCGCGGTGTGTCCTCGATGCCCGCCAGCGGCGCCAGCACCTTGGACTCGTCGAGGGCATTGAGCTTGCGTGCGGTGGGCAGTACCTGGCGTTCCATCGAGCCGACGAAGCCGTTGTAGTCCTTCACCGTGCGCTCGATCGACCGGCCCAGTTTCTCGATGTGCGTGGCCGTGGTGGCCAAACGGCCGTATAGCTCCCGACTGAGGTCGAACAAGACTTTTGCGTCATGCGTGAGCACGTCCTGCTGCCAGGTGAAGGCCACCGTCTTGAGCACTGACCACAGGGTCACCGGGGAGGCGAGGGCCACCCGTTTCGAGAACGCGAATTCCATGATCGAGGGGTCGGCCTCCAGCGCCGAGGAGACCAGGGACTCGCTCGGGATGAAGGCGATCACGATCTCCGGGGAGGCCTCCAAGCCCTGCCAGTAGGCCTTGCTGCCGAGGGCGGTGATGTGGTCGCGCACGGCCTTGACGTGAGCTTTCATGTAGACGGCCCGCTGGGCTTCCAGGGCACCGGTGGCGGTGACCGGGATCTGGCTGGCTTCGAGGAACGCCGTGAACGGCACCTTCGCGTCGACGGCGATGTTCTTGCCGCCGGGCAGGTGCACGACCATGTCGGGGCGGCCGGCGCCGGCGTCGGAGGTGATGCTCGACTGCACATCGAAGTCGACCCGCTCGATCAGGCCGGCGGCCTCGACCACGCTGCGCAGCTGGGTTTCGCCCCAGACCCCGCGCGTGTTGTTGGCGCGCAGGGCCGACGCGAGCGACTCGGCGGTGCTCCGTAGGCGCTCCTCCGACTCGGTCGCCGACCGCAGCTGCTGGCTGAGCTCGCCGTGTTGCAGGCTGCGCTGGGCCTCGAGCTCGGCGACCTTCTGCTGCATGTCCTGCAGGCTCTCCTTGACCGGAGCGAGGGCCTGGAGCACCTTGCTTTCCTGATTCTGTTGCTCGGTGCGCGCGTCCTGGTCGTTGCGCTGGCGGTCGCTCAGTTCGCGGTATTGCCGCCCCGCGTCGACGACCTGTCCGCGCAGGGCGTCGGCGGTGGCCTGGACTGAGGCCAGCTCTTCGCGCAGGATGGACTGGATGCCGGCCTCCCGGGCATACACCTCGGCCAAGGCCACCTGGTGCCGGGCCTCGATGACGAGGGGATCGGTGCCGGACGAGCCTTCGTTGCGGCGCTCGGCGGAACGCGCCGTGAGGACCACCGTGAGCAGGGTGCCGAGCAGGGCGCCGACGACAAGGCCGAGAAGAAGACTGAACCAGGAATCCATGGTTCTACTCTGCCAGTGGCCACCGACATTGCCCGAGCCGGTGCCCCAAGGATGCCTAGTTCAGCGCCATCGGGCCGTGCGTGGCGGACTTCTCCTTCGTGGCGAACGGCCCGATGGCGCCGATCTTTACGCCGGTGATCTGCGCCAGCTCCTCGAGAGTGTCGGCCCCGTGCCGGTCGGCGGCGTGGATCATGATGGCCGCGCAGGCCTCCGCGTCGGCCAGGGCGTCGTGGTGGGCGAAACCCTCGAAGCCCGCGGCCATCGCGGCCACCGGGAGCCGGTACGAGTCGAGGTGGTAGGTGCGGCGGGCCACCTGGAGGCTGCAGACGTAGTTGAAGTCGGGCACGACCAGCCCGGCGACCGTGGAGGACGTCTTGATGACCCCCAGGTCGAACCCGGCGTTGTGCGCCACGAGGTGGTCGTCGCCGGCGAAGGCGACCAGGTCGGGAAGCTGCTGCGCCCAGGTGGCCGCACCGGCGACATCCGTCGGCCGGATGCCGTGGATCTTGATGTTCCAGGCCAGGAAGACGTCGTGCCCGACGGCCGGCTTGATGAACCAGGCGATGCGGTCGACGACCTTGCCGTCACGGACCTTCACCAGCCCCACCGAGCAGGCCGAAGCGCTGGAGGAGTTGGCGGTCTCGAAGTCGATGGCGGTGAAGTTGACTGGCACCGCTTCATCCTGTCACGGGCCGCCGACAGCGCGTCGCCGCTGTGCCGACCGGCCTCGGGTCGCAGACGGTACGATTGACTTTCGTGGCTCTTACTATTGCAATCGTCGGACTGCCCAATGTTGGCAAGTCCACCCTCTTCAACGCGTTGACCAAGAACAACGTGCTCGCGGCGAACTACCCGTTCGCCACCATCGAGCCCAACGTCGGCATCGTCAACCTGCCCGACCACCGCCTGGCCAAGCTGGCCGCGGTCTTCGGTAGCGAGCGTCTGCTGCCTGCCCCGGTGTCGTTCGTCGACATCGCCGGCATCGTGCGCGGCGCCAGCGAGGGGGAGGGGCTCGGCAACAAGTTCCTTGCCAACATTCGGGAGGCCGACGCCATCGCGCAGGTCATCCGCGGCTTCGCCGACCCCGACGTGGTGCATGTCGACGGCGCCGTCGACCCGGCCGGCGACATGGAGACGATCAACACCGAACTCATCCTCGCCGACCTGCAGACCCTCGAGAAGGCGGTCTCCCGCTTCGAGAAAGAGGTCAAAGGGCGCAAGCTTCCCCCCATCGTGCTGGAGACCGCGCTCAAGGCGCAGGCCATCCTCGACGCCGGAGCGCCGCTGTCATCGGCCACGCTCGACATCGAGCCCATCCGCGAGCTGGGCCTGCTGACGGCCAAGCCGTTCATCTACGTGTTCAACGTCGACGAGGCGGTGCTGCAGGATGCCGGGAAGCTCGCTGTTCTGGCCGCGCTGGTGGCCCCGGCCAACGCCGTGTTCCTCGACGCGAAGCTCGAATCCGAGCTCAGTGAACTCGACGCCGAGGACGCCGCCGAGATGCTGGCCTCCACCGGCCAGGCCGAGAGCGGACTCGACCAGCTCGCCCGCATCGGCTTCGACACCCTCGGCCTGCAGACCTACCTCACGGCCGGCCCCAAGGAAACACGCGCCTGGACCATCCGAAAGGGCTGGACCGCTCCGCAGGCCGCCGGCGTCATTCACACCGACTTTCAGAAGGGCTTCATCAAGGCGGAGATCTTCTCCTTCGACGACCTGATGGAGGCCGGTTCCGTGGCGGAGGCCCGCTCCAGGGGCAAGGCCCGCATCGAGGGCAAGGAATACATCATGCAGGACGGCGACGTGGTGGAGTTTAGGTTCAATGTATAGGCTCTAGCTCCTCGCGTTAGTCATCGAAGCAGCAGCAATCGAAGGAGACCATCGTGCCTGTCATCGCCATCATCGGAGCCGGACCGGGACTCGGAGCAGCAGTTGCGCGAAGGTTCGGGCGCGAGGGCTTCTCAATTGCCCTGATCGCCAGAAACCAGTCGAAAATAGACGCTATGGCAGCCGAGCTCACCGCTGCCGGCTTCACCGCGAGTGCTTACGCTGCTGATGTCCGCACGCCGGCGTCGCTCGAAGCTGCCCTTAAGCGCGCCGCGGCAGAGCTCGGGCCCATCACCGCGCTGCAGTACAGTCCGCTCCCATCGCGCGACTACCTGAAGCCGGTGCTTGAGATGACTCCCGAGCTGGCGCTAGAGGCCCTGCAGTTCTCGACCCTCGGGCTCATCCACGCGGTGCGTGCAGTGCTCCCGGCGATGCGGCAGGCAGGAAGCGGCAGCATTATCATGATCAACGGCGGAACCTCGGTGAAGGCCCGCGCTGACTTCGCAGGTACATCGGTCGCCTTCCCGGCTGAGAGCGCCTACGGCGAGATGCTCCACGATGCCCTCGCGGGTGAGGGCGTCCGTGTCAACCAACTCGTGATCCCAGGAGGCATTCCTCAGCTTCAGCTTGCCAACGGCATCGACGGCGTCGCCGATCGGATTTGGGACTTCCACGACGTTGTCGGACCATTTCGAACGATGCTCATCCCGCTTGAGGAAGGCAGAGAGTAGGGGGCACTACGCTGCTGGCAGCGACGATGCGGAGATAGCCAGGAGGGCGCGAAACGTGGCTCTAAAGGTTGCTCCGCGATGCCACTCCGTGGATTTCGCTTCAACGTGTAGCCCGCTCCGGGTTGGGCATGACAACGGTCGAGAGTCTGTATCCGTCCGACCTGGTGCGGGAAGTGGGACACAACGTCATGTCTGCGGCGTGCGTCGAGGACGAGGCAGGTGAGTTGATCCAGCTCGTTCCGACGTTTGAGGGCGCGGCTATGTTAGCGAGAACAAGTCGGTGGGGGCGAGGATTTTTTCGATGATGCCGGTGTCTCGGCCGGTGAAACCGATCACGCCGTAGGTCATTGGCAGTCCGTAATCCGGAATCGCGCCTGAGAATGACGACGGCATGTCGAGGGTGACAGAGTCGATCCCGAAGGTTTCGTCATAATGCACTTGATCGGCAGGCTTGCCGTCAGCTGTTGACTCGAAGTCCTGCCCGGTCTGGTTGCCGTTGACATCCTCAATGGCGACACCGTTGGTGGCCATGGTTCCGGATGCCCTGACCTGAAAGGCGGGGATGTACGGGCCCGGCGCGGATTGAAGTCTGCGTCAGGACGGTTCACCCCAATCGTGAAGCAGTCCCATTCCGTGAGTTCGGCCCTTGGGTAGTGGGAGGACTCCTGCACCGATTCTGACGTCGGCTCGCCGAGAAGGCCCCTGAGTACGGCCACAGCTGCATCCCCATCGCTCTGATAGTTCAGCGATGCGAGGACCGTGCCGTCGGCTGTGACGATATCGGTGGCTTCGGCGCCGATGATTATGGTTGCCGGCAGCGCGGCAGGTGTCGCCGATGGAGTGGGTTCCGGTGTGGGTGTTACCGTGGCGGTCGCGACCGGTGTCGGTGACGATGCGGCGACATCGCCGTCGACCTGGTCGGTGCTGCATGCGGTAAGGGTGAGCAAAGCGGCGGCCACAATGGCGGTCAGAGCCAGCGGCCGGCGCATTACAAAGTCCTCCAGGTGTTGATGTTGGGGCCTGGTCGGAGCCTACTTCTTACCCGCGCGGCTTCGGTCGATTCAGGGCTCCGGGGCATAGCCTCCGTTCATTCACGCTTCCCCAGAAGAGGTCACTCGCAGTGGCCGGAACGTTTCATACAGAGTCTCTGGCTCCCGGATCCTCACCGCGAGATACTGTGTCCTCTCACCAAGAGTGAAAACCTCACACGCCCCAGTTAGGTGAGGGAGAGCGGAATTCGGTGATAGGGCCGAGTGGGTCGGCGGCGATGAGCCAGACTGAAAACGTCAGTTCTGACAGGGAGTCCAAGGGTGGGAGCGGTACGAGTCCAACGAAGATGTCGCGTCTGCTGCCTTGTGGGCGCGCGGTGTCGGGGTGTCGTGCCGCGATCTCGGCGGCATCATCTCCAACAGCGATTCCGTCGACGGTGCTGATCTGAACACCGTTCACGGCGGACGAGGAAACCTTCACCCAGGTGTTCGGTTCATGTGGTGACGTCCCGCCTGGCACACCATCCACGAGGACGAAATCGCCGTCCCATGGAGTAGGCGACTCAGAGCCCTTAGGCAGGATATCGCCCCAGATGTAATTGGTTCCCGGAGGCACCTCGCTGCCGCCCTCGAAGTGCTTTGAGGTAGGTGCGCTTCCGAAAGCCGTGGACAGACCGGCAACCAACTCGCCGGCAGGTTGAAAATAATCGAACGTGGACAGGGTCGTGCCGGACGCGTCTCGAAGTTCGATCGACGTTGCAGTGATGAGGAGGTCCGTCACAGGGGCCGGAGCTGACGGATGCGCCGCTTCAGTGCGGCCCGGCGTTGGCGTTGCTGTCGCCGTCGGCGTTGCTGTTGCCGTCGGGCTTGCGCCGCCGAGGACGGGACCCGGTGGGCCGGAACATCCGGTCAGAAACAGAGCTGCAATCAGAAACAGAGCTGCCAGCGCTCTGTCGAACTTATCCGGCACCCCGTAAACGATCATACTTCCCCCGATGTCGCCTTGGATCTGACTGCAGTCGGGACATCGTTGCACAGATTACGTGTCGGCGGCCTTCGTGGGCGGGGCCATGTCTATCGGTGACGGAACGTGGTGAAGTTCCGCTTCAACGTCTAGCCGAGTTCCGGCCGCAACTGTTTCCGTTTCGGACAATTGTGGCCGGTGCACGGGGCGCAGTTGTCCGTTCCGGCATCAGTTGCGATGGCGAAGCTCGCGGCACTCGAGCGAGTCGTGATGGTCTTCCTTGGCTTGGCCGGCTGAGTTATCTGGTACTCGTAATGTGTTTTCGTGCGGTGATGCGGTGGAGTTCCGCTTCAACGTCCAGCGCGTTGCATGTGGCGTGTCGATCGACCGTGCCCGCGGTCGCGGTCGCCGAGACCGACAGGTCCGGTCGAGTTTCCCCGGTGTTGTGGGGCGATCTCGACCGCAGCCGACGAACTCCGCTGCCAGCGCTCTCAGCGGGGCATCCGGCGCGTGAGAATTCGCGGTAGGCCTCGCTCGACGGAGCCGGCACGGTGGGGTGTGGCTAAATCAGGAGATCTGTCGCCCGGGGATGCCCCAGACTGGTCTTTCAATGTGGATACAGCCGCGGGCCGGACAATTCTCCTGAATTAGCCACCGCGCGGGGCTCCCCGCTTCAGCAAATCGTGTTGCAGGGAACGGGGAGATCCCTCGGCCGACACCTCGACTTCTCCGCGGACGAGCAACAGAATCGGGATCGGGGCCACGCTCGATGAACTCAAAACCGCGTACCCCGACGCTCACGGACCAGAGCGACTGCTTCCGTCCCCTCAACCTTCCGCCCCCTCAACCGCCCGCGACGCACAGGATGACGTTGCCTTTCTTATGGCCGGCCTCGACGAAACGGTGCGCCAGAGCGATGTCGGTCAGGTCGTACGTCCAATCGATGACCGCCAGGAACAGACCCGACTCGGCAAGGTCGACTGGGTGCGCGAGGGCATCCGCGGTGCTGTCGATGTTGCCCGCGACGACCCTACTCCCGCTCCTCCTGGTGTGCCAGGCGGCCAGAGGCAGCCCCCGGAGATCGGAAACGACGAGCAACAGGGCGCCGCCCGGAGTGAGGCACGCCGCAGCGCGTTCAAAGGAGGCGTTCCCGACGCAATCCATGATGACGTCGTAGGTTTGCCCCTCGAGCAGGAAATCCTCCGTTGTATAGTCGATCACCCGGTCGGCGCCGAGCGCGGTGACCAGCTCGCGGTTGGCGCCGCTGCACACACCGGTGACTCGCGCGCTTATCTGCTTGGCGAGCTGCACCGCCGCCGTGCACACGGCACCGGATGCGCCGTTCACGAGCACGGTGCTGCCCAATTTGATCGCGGTGCGACTGAAAAAAGCATGGGCGGTGGTCCCGCCGAAGACGAGAGTCACGGCATCCGTGAAGGTCATGTTCCGTGGCTTCGCCGTGATCGCGCCATCCTGCGGGATGCAGACGTATTCCGCGTGCCCGCCGAATCGGCTGCCGAGCATCGCGATCGCCTCCCACCCGGCAACCTGCCCGGCAGAGGCGCCGAACTCGCTTGCAGTCGTCGAACTCGGCGCACAGACCCGCTGCACCCGACCGGGTGACTGCGCTCACACGGCAGTTGGCAACGGGAACGTAGCGAGCACCGTGCGGCCGCTCGCCGCCGATCGGGGCGCCATGTCCACGAGGGCGATCTGGGTGAGAGCGAGCCGCTGGCCCTCGTGCACCCGGGCGCCGTTCTTGATCGTGATGTGGGCCCGGAAGCCGGGACCCGTGAACGCGGGCTCGTCGGGGATGGAGGCAAGCGGCCGCACAGCCTCGATGAGGGCGCGGTGCAACCGGGTCAGGCGTGGATCGTCCCCGACGAGCGTCACCGGCACGTCCTCGCGCCGGCCGAAGAGCGCGTCGGCACCCGCGACCGCCGTGAGGGCGGTGCGGCCGGATGCCGTGGCGGCGACGACGCCGGAAATGACATCCGCGATGACGGATGCCGCGACATCCGTGTGAAAAGGGGGCAGCACGGTGATGTGCAATGGCCATTCCGACACCGGGAAGCTGTCGCCGGTGCTGAGCGCCGTGAGCGGGAGGACGACGACGAGGCGGGACATCCGCCGAGTCTAGGGGAGTCCCGCCGGCGCGCCGCCGGTGGCACAATGGGCGCATGATTCTGTACCTCACCGGCGACGACGCCGCCGACGCCCTGCTCAGTGATGACCCCTTCGCGCTCCTCCTCGGGATGCTGCTGGATCAGCAGATCGCGATGGAGACCGCGTTCGCCGGTCCGGCCAAGATCCGCGACCGGATCGGCACGCTCAATCCGGCGACCATCGCCGGCTTCGACGCCGACGCACTCGTCGAGGTGTTCCGGGCCACGCCGGCCGTGCACCGCTATCCGGGCTCGATGGCCGCTCGCACGCAGACCCTCGCGGGTGTGATCGCCTCAGACTGGAGGGGTGATGCGTCCGCCCTGTGGACCGCCGACTCCCCGGACGGCGCCGAGATCCTGCGGCGCCTGAAAGCGCTCCCGGGATTCGGCGAGCAGAAGGCGAAGATCTTCCTTGCCCTGCTCGGCAAGCGTCAGGGGCTCGTCGCGGAGGGCTGGCGCGAGGCCTCCGAGCCCTATGGCGAGAACGGCTCGTTCCGGTCCGTCGCCGACATTGTCGACCCCGAATCGCTGACCCGGGTGCGGGAAACCAAGCGCGCGGCAAAGGCCGCGGTCAAGAAGGGGTAGTCATGGTGCGTCTGCTGATTCGCACGGCCATCTTCATCGGCTTGGGCGCGGCCGGCCTGGTGTCGACCAGGTCACCGAGCGTGTAGCGGCTGCGCGCCCTCCGCAACCACCTGCTCAAGCACCACGCTGTCAGGCGAGGGGTGTTCACCGACGTGGCGCGTACCGGATCGGCCGACCCCCTGCCGGAGAACCCGCTCTTCCGTGCTCCGAGGGGCCGTCATCTGTCTTCCTGCTATTGACCTTTTGACTGGGGGCATACTCTATGCAAAGATTCAGGAAACTCGTACTAAATTTTTAGACAGCAGTCAGCTAGGCAGTTAAATGACTGATCAATCAATAAACACAGCAAAGCTCTACAGCACGGCTCTTTCCTGTTCTTTCTCGCTTATTCGGAGGACAACGTGATTCCCGATTCCCTCACCCAGATTCAATACGACACCGTCTACAACGTGTTCTCGCTCGTCATCGCGTCACAGCTGTTCACGTCGATCTTCATCATCATCTCGCTCAAGCGGGTCCTGCCCCGGTACCGTCAGGCGATGACCGTCGCGGCCATCGTCTGTGCGATTGCCGCCTACCACTACTTCCGCATTTTCGACTCCTTCAAGGCGGCCTTCGTCACCGAGGCCATCGGCGGGGCGGGCAACTATGTGCAGGTCGCCGGGGAGTCCTTCAATGAGGGCTACCGCTACGTCGACTGGCTGCTCACGGTTCCCCTGCTGCTGCTCGAACTGATCGCGGTTCTCGCCCTGGCCCGCAAGGTGCAGACCAGTCTCCTGTACCGGCTCATTCCGGCTTCGGCCCTGATGATCATCCTCGGGTACCCCGGCGAGCTCAGCGGGGACAACGGGGTGCGCGGAATCTTCGGTCTGCTCTCCACCATCCCGTTCGCATACATCCTCTATGTTCTCTTCATCGAACTGACCAAGTCCCTCGACCGCCAGCCGCGGAGTGTGCGCCGCACGATCAGCCAGCTGCGTCTGCTTCTGCTGCTGACCTGGGGTGTCTACCCGATCGCCTACCTACTGCCCATGCTTGGTATCGACGGCTCGGATGCCTGGGTCGGCAAACAGATCGGATACTCGGTCGCCGACATCCTCGCCAAAGCCCTCTACGGTCTGATCATCTACCGGATCGCGCGGATGAAATCGTTCGCGGATGACCCGGCGTTCGCACACCTCGAACTATCGGTCGATGAGGCCGAGGAGATCGCCGCCCCGGTGCACGTGCGGAACAAGTAGGCCTACCCGGCCACCTGCTCACCGCCAGCGGGCCTGGGCCGATCGCGATCATTTTGATCGTGACCGGCCCAGGCCCGTTTCGCTTTCTGCTGCCCCTCAGGCAGGGTCTAAAATCAAGTGTGCTCATCGCTCTGAATGACGGAACCGCGGATGCCGTGGTGCGGCGCCATCTGCACCACCTGGTCGACGACGAGGTGCGGGCGAGCCCGAGCATCCGGGGTGGCCAGACCAGCGCCGACCGTGCCCTCGCGGCATTCTCGGTCGCGGGCTATGCGGCCAGGCGCAGCCAGGTGCTGCCGGAAATCGATCGCGGGGCATCCCGGCTATCACCGTACATTCGGCACTCCCTGGTGCCGCTTAGCCGGGCTTGGGAGCACGTCGCAGACGGACCTGCCCGAGATACCCGCAAATTCCGGGACGAGTTGCTCTGGCAGGAATACGCCCGACATCTCTATGCGCGTGTGGGTGTGGCCCTGCACCGAAACCTGCGCTTTGCGGCACCCTGGGCCGGAGAATTCGAACCCCAGGCCTGGCCGCACCGGATGCACTGCATCGACTCGGTCGTGTCGGAACTGGAAACCGACGGCTGGCTGGTCAACCAGACCCGGATGTGGCTGGCCTCCCAGTACACGGTCCGGTCTGGCGCGGGGTGGCATGCCGGCCAGGAAGAATTCTACCGGCACCTGCTCGACGGCTCCCGCGCGGCCAACCTCCTGGGCTGGCAGTGGACCGTGGGTGCCGGCACCGGCTCCGCCTACGGCTTCGCCCGCTGGCAGGTTGAGAAACGAGCGCCGCAGCTCTGCCGGGACTGTCCGCTCGCCCGGGCCTGCCCGATCGAGCAGTTTCCGGTGGGGGCAGCGCCAGTGCCGGTGACGGATGCGCCGGCGAACCTCACGCACGATCCGCACCTGTCCGACACGCAGGGGCCTACCGACGTCGTGCGCCGCCGCGCACCCCGGTCGGTGCTGCTGACGGTGGATTCCCTGGGCGACGCCGATCCGGCCCTTGCGGCGCATCCCGCACTCCCGGCCGCCTTCGTCTTCGACGAGCCGGCCCTGGCCAGGCTGCGGCTCTCAAGCAAAAGACTGATCTTCACCGTGGAAACCCTTCAGGATCTGGCCCGGCGTCGCGAGGTGGTCGTGTACCTGGGTGACCCGCGAGTGATCGTTCCGGACCTCGACGCAGCAGTCACGTTTGCGCCGGTACCCAGCTTTGCGCGGTACGCGGAGGGCGCGGCCGTGCTGCATCCGTGGCCGTGGCTGGTGCCGCCGCATAGCGGATCGGTGGCCAGTTTCTCGGCCTGGCGCCGTGCCTCGGCCGGCGTCTAGAGTCCGAAGTCGAGCGTGCGGGCTAGCGGCCCTGGCGGCGCTTGCCGGGACGCGGCTGGCCCTTCACCTCGGGCGCGCGGCCCTTGCCCTTCGCCGCCTTGGCCTTTCCGCCCGCCGGAAGCGGCGGCTTCCAGGACTCATCCGAGGCGGCCAGCTCGGTGCGGGCATCCGTGAGAAATAGGTTGCCCGCCGCGGTCAGCCGGGTGGTCTCCGTGGTGCGGTCGATCAGCACGACGCCGATGTTCGCCTCGAGTTTTGCGATCGAGGAGCGCAATTTCGGGGTGGAGATATTGAGGTTCATCGCGGCGCGCGGGAAGTGCAACTCCTCGGCGACGGCGATGAAATGCCGGAGGAGTGTGATGTCCACGGAACGCCTTTCTGTGTGGGCCGCACGAATCGCGGGCGAAGTGACAAGGGTACGCGTTCCCGCTGGAGGTGTCGCCGGGAGGCAACGGAAGCGGCCGCACCGCGCTGCCGGGCCCGCACGCGCTAGGCTCGGAGCGCACACCCTCAAGTGAATATAGGGCCATCAAGGTCGATGCGGGAGAGTTCGGCGCCCTCAGGCAGTCGAACACCGAAGGAGCAATCCTCCCCGACAATCTCTCAGGTACTCGTACCGCATCGAACTGGCCACTCTGAAAAGTAGTCGCGGCTCTACAGCGGCTCGCCCACGGTGAAAATCGCGCCCGACGAACGGCTGCGGTGAAGCTCTCAGGCCTGACGACAGAGGGGGAGTTCCCAGGGGTACGATCGATCGATCGCGCCCCGGAGATTCTTGCTCGGCCCCCAACCGGCGACAACCTGGAGAACTCATGACCTCGGACACTGAAGCCCACACCGATTCAACCCCCACGGTGGAGCGGTTCTCCCCGCTGCACCTGGCGCACGTGGATGCCGGCGCCAGTTTCACGGACTTCGCCGGGTGGCAGATGCCGGTGCGCTACTCGAGCGATCTCGCCGAGCACCACGCCGTGCGCACCAGCGCGGGCATTTTCGACCTCTCGCACATGGCCGAGATCCTGGTGGCCGGGCCGGACGCCGGAGCGTTCCTCGACTATGCCCTCGCCGGCCAACTCTCCACGATCGACCTGCTGCAGGCCAAGTACAGCCTCATCCTCAACCGCGCCGGCGGCATCATCGACGACATCGTCGTCTACCGCACGGCCGAGAACGAGTACCTCGTCATCGCCAACGCGGGCAACCGTTTCCCGGCGGTCAAGGCGCTCACGGCCCGGGCCACCCGCTTCGACGTCACCGTCACCGATCAGAGTGACGACGTCGCCCTGATCGCCGTGCAGGGGCCGAATTCGCGCGCCATCCTCGAGGCCACGGCGGACCTCACGGTCGACGGCGACCTGTCAGCGCTGAAGTACTACCGCGCCTTGGGTGGTACCTTCCAGGCCGGCCGCGTTCTCATTGCCCGCACCGGCTACACCGGTGAAGACGGCTTCGAACTCTATGTCGATGTGCCGGATGCCGCGGCGCTCTGGGACGCGCTCCGCGCGGCGGGCGCCTCTTTCCACCTCGTGCCGGCGGGGCTCGCCAGCCGCGACACCCTCCGTCTTGAGGCCGGCATGCCGCTCTACGGCCACGAACTGAGCACCTCGACCTACCCGGCGCAGGCCGGACTCGGCCGCGTTGTGAACCTCGCCAAGGAGGTCGATTTCATCGGTCGCGAGGCCAGCGAAGAGGGTCCCAGCGCGGAGGCGCGCGTACTCGTGGGACTGGAATCTGCCGGCAAGCGTGCCGGGCGCGCCGACTACCCGGTGTATCGCAGTGCCGACGCGACCGTGGCCGACGGCGTGATCACGAGCGGGGCGCTGTCGCCGACGCTCGGACATCCGATCGCCATGGCCTACGTGGCTCCCGGCCTGGCGCGACTCGGCACCCAGGTCTTCGTCGATGTGCGCGGCACCCGCATCCCCGCAACTGTGACCGCCCTTCCGTTCTACAAGCGTCAGAAATAGTCCACCCCTCGAGAGGAACACCCCCATGGCCGAACAGTCTGAACTCCAGTACACCGCCGAGCACGAGTGGGTTCTCGTCGACGGCGACACCGCCACCGTCGGCATCACCGCCTACGCCGCCGACAAGCTCGGCGACGTCGTCTTCGTCGAGTTGCCAGCCGTCGGCAGCGATGTCGCCGGCGGCACCGTCGTCGGCGAGATCGAGTCCACCAAGTCGGTCGGCGAGCTCTTCGCCCCCGTCACGGGCACCGTCGCCGAGACCAACGACGCCGTCGTCGAGAGCCCCGAGCTCGTCAACAGCGACCCGTTCGGCGCCGGCTGGCTGCTCAAGGTCACGTTCGCGGAGTTGCCTCCTCTCCTCAGTTACGCCGACTACTCCGCCCTCATCGGCGAGTAACGAAAACGAAAAGCCAGGTTCCGCACACATGTCACAGCCCTTCACTCAGCGCCACATCGGCACGGATGCCGACGCGCAGTCCCGCATGCTGTCGATCCTCGGTTACGACTCGGTCGACGCCCTCGTCAACGCGGCCGTGCCCGAATCGATCCAGGTGGACCAGTTCCGCACCATCGGTGATAGCACCCTGCCGCCCGCCGCCACCGAGCGGGAGGCCATCGCGGAGTTGCGGGACCTCGCCGGCCGCAACACCGTGAAGCGGTCCATGATTGGTCTCGGCTACTACGACACCGTCACCCCGGCCGTGATCAAGCGCAATGTGTTCGAGAATCCCAGCTGGTACACGGCCTACACTCCGTACCAACCCGAAATCTCCCAGGGCCGTCTTGAAGCGCTGATCAACTTCCAGACCATGATCGCCGACCTGACCGGACTCTCCACGGCCAACGCGTCCATGCTCGACGAGTCGACCGCCGTGGTGGAGGGCATGCTCCTCACCCGTCGGGCGTCGAAGTCGAAGTCGACCCGTTTCCTCGTCGACGCCGACGCGCTGCCGCAGACGAAGGCCTTGCTGGGCAATCGCGCGGCCGCCGTCGGGATCGACCTCGTGGAGGTCGACCTGGCTGGGTCCGCTGAGGACCTCGGCGAGTACTTCGGTCTCTTCGTGCAGTACCCCGGCGCATCCGGCCGGGTCTGGAACCCGGCCGGCGTTATCGCCGCCGCCCAGGCGCAGGGGGCGCTCGTCGTCGTCGCCGCCGACCTGCTCGCCCTGACCCTGATCACCTCGCCCGGCGAGCTCGGCGCCGACGTGGCCGTGGGCACCAGCCAGCGCTTCGGCGTGCCGATGGGCTTCGGCGGTCCGCACGCGGGTTACATGGCCGTGCGCAGTGGCCTCGAGCGTCAGCTTCCCGGCCGCCTGGTCGGCGTCAGCGTTGACGCGGCCGGCCACCCGGCCTACCGCCTGTCGCTGCAAGTGCGTGAGCAGCACATCCGTCGGGACAAGGCCACCTCGAACATCTGCACCGCCCAGGTGCTGCTGGCCGTCATGGCCGGCATGTACGCGGTCTACCACGGGCCCGACGGCCTGCGGAAGATCGCCGCCCAGGTGCACGAGCGCGCCGGGCAACTCGTCGTCGCTCTCCTCGCCGCCGGTGTCGACGTTGTCACCGCGACGTTCTTCGACACGGTCCGTGCCTCCGTTCCGGGCCGCGCCGCCGAGATCACCCAGGCCGCCTCCGCCAGCGGGGTCAACCTCTACCTGGTCGACGCGGACACCGTCGGCATCGCCGTCGACGAGACGACGACTCTCGCGGATCTCGCCCTGGTCGTCGGCGCGTTCGGCGGGCGGGATGCCTTCGGCCTGGTGGACTTCAGCATGGTCGAGGCCGGCCTTCCGCCCGAACTTCATCGCACCAGCGAGTTCCTCACCCACCCGGTGTTCAACACGCACCGCTCGGAGACGAGCATGATGCGCTATCTCAAGCGCCTCGGCGACTTCGACTACGCGCTCGACCGCGGCATGATCCCGCTCGGCTCCTGCACCATGAAGCTGAACGCGGCCACCGAGATGGAGGCCGTCAGCTGGCCCGAGTTCGGCGGGCTGCACCCGTTCGCGCCGCGTGCCGACATCGAGGGCTACCTGGAACTGATCCGGCAGCTCGAATCCTGGCTGACGGATGTCACCGGCTACGACTCCGTGTCCCTCCAGCCCAACGCCGGCAGCCAGGGTGAACTCGCCGGGCTCCTCGCGATCCGCGGCTACCACCTCTCCACCGGGGATACCCAGCGCACGGTTTGCCTGATCCCGTCCAGCGCGCACGGCACCAACGCGGCATCCGCCGTGCTGGCCGGCATGAAGGTCGTCGTCGTCGCCTGCGACGAGCTCGGCAACGTCGACCTGGAGGACCTGCGCGCCAAGATCGCGAAGCACGCCGAGAACCTCGCCGCGTTGATGATCACCTACCCGTCGACGCACGGCGTCTACGAGCACGAGGTCGGCGCCATCTGCACGGCCGTGCACGACGCCGGCGGCCAGGTCTACGTCGACGGCGCCAACCTGAACGCCCTGCTCGGTTTCGCCCGTTACGGCGACTTCGGCGGCGACGTGTCGCACCTGAACCTGCACAAGACGTTCTGCATCCCGCACGGCGGCGGCGGGCCGGGCGTCGGTCCGGTCGGGGCCAAGGCGCACCTCGCTCCGTTCCTGCCGGGGCATCCCCTCGCTCAGAGCGACGAGCACTACCTCCTCGCCTCCGGCGATGCGGCGGCGGTCGACGGCGGTGTCGATGAAAGTGGCGGCACGGTCGGCGGCACGGTGGGCGGCACGGTGGGCGGCACGGTCGTGCACTCCGGCGGGCCGGTCTCGGCGGCGCCGTACGGCAGCCCGAGCATTTTACCGATCTCCTGGGCCTATGTGCGCATGATGGGGGCCGAGGGTCTGCACGCGGCCACCGGCGCCGCGGTTCTCGCGGCCAACTATGTGGCCAAGCGCCTCGAGGCTCACTACCCGGTGCTGTATTCCGGTGACAACGGCTTGGTCGCACATGAGTGCATCCTCGATCTACGCCCGCTCACCGAGGCCACCGGGGTCAGCGTCGATGATGTGGCCAAGCGCCTCGTCGACTACGGCTTCCACGCGCCGACCATGAGCTTTCCGGTGTCCGGTACGCTCATGATCGAGCCCACCGAGAGTGAAGACCTGGGCGAGATCGACCGGTTCGTCGAGGCCATGATCGCGATCAAGGCCGAAGCGGATGCCGTAGCCGCCGGCCGCTGGCCTGCCGAGGACAACCCGCTGCACAATGCCCCGCACACTGCACAGTCGGTGATCGAGGGGGAGTGGACGCACGCCTACGACCGTGAGACCGCGGTCTACCCGGTGCGCAGTCTCATCCGTGGCAAGTACTGGCCGCCGGTGCGCCGCATCGACAACGCCTTCGGTGACCGCAACCTCGTCTGCGCCTGCCCGCCCCCCGAGGCCTTCGAGTAGACCGCCACTCCCTAACGAATTCGACGGAGATTTCGCCTGTCCGGCCAGGTTTTGGCCCGATTCGCGCCATTCTCGGCAAAATCTCCGTCGAATTCGCAGGCCGGCCGGCCGGCAGGTCAGGCAGCGGGGGCGAGGAGCCCCGGCCACCAGGTGAGGGCGAGCGGGTACCCGACGAAGGAGACGATGTCGAGGATCCAGTGCGCAATCACGAGCGGCATTGTGCGTCCCCAACGCAGATAGCACCAGCCGAACAGCACCCCCATGGCCGCATTGCCGAAGAACGGCCCGATGCCCTGGTAGAGATGGTAGCTGCCGCGCAGAAGCGCCGAGGACACGATGATGGTCCAGGTGGACCAACCCAGCTCGCGCAGCCGGGTAAACAGGTAGCCGACCACAATCAGCTCCTCGACCAGTGCCGAGCGCAACGCCGAGAGCACCAGGATCGGGATCGTCCACCAGAACGTGTCGAGCGGCGACGGCACGATCGCCACGGTGAAGCCGAGGGACCGCCCGGCGAGGTAGAGCCCCAGTCCGGGGATACCGATCACGAGCACCAGCCCGAAACCGCGCATTAGGTCGCACCCCGGCTGCGTGAAGTTGAAGCCCAGCCGCCGGAACGGACTCTGCCCCGGCAGCCACAGCAGGTAGAGCACCAGGGCCACGGCGAACAGGGCGAAGAAGATGCTCAGGAACTGATAGCTGAAGTCGAGCCATTCCCGCGGCGACTGCGACCCGTTCAGGGTCGCCGACTGCTCCGAGAGCGGCCGGGCGTCGGTCAGCCGGGCGATGATCGAAATGATCGAGTAGAGCGCGGATGCCCCGAGCGACATTCCGAGGACGATCCCCACCTCCCAGCGGAGCCCGGTTCGATTGCCGCGCAGAGTCACGCGCCCGGCTTCATCCGGCAGGCCGGTGTTCCCCCGGGCAGCCGGTGGCGGTACCGCGCCACGAGCCGGTAGCCCACTTCGGCCGCCCACGACCACGGCGGCACGGTGCCGAGCCAGCCCAAGACGCGCATGAGCACATTCGGCTGGTGCCGAAGCAGGGCGGCCACGGCCGCGGCGCCGCCGAACCGGTGGTCGTCGACGATCAGCCAAACCCGGGACTGGGCATCCTTCGTCGTCAGCGCATAGGACGTCAGGTCGGTCCACTGGTAGGGAGCGGAAGCCGGCATGCCGGGAATCAGACGCTTCATGGTGTTCACGGAGGTCGTGCAGAACGCGCAGTCGCCGTCGAAGATCAACAGCGGAGGGCGTGCGTGGGCGGTCACGATCATCCTCCCATCTTCCCACTGCCCGGAACGTGCAGGTTGCTGAATTCGGTGGACGGATTGCGCGCAAGAACCTGCTGTGGCGCAACTATCCTGCGCAGTTTGTTTCGCATCTGTAACGTTTCCCCAATAGATTATGCGAAGTCCGCGCCCACTCTTTAAGGTCGGTATATCCGAGATGTCTGCTCGCCTGAGGGTCACGCGGCATTTCCCTGTGCACTGGAGGAAAATTGAAAATCAGGAGACTGGGCATACCTGCCATCGCCTTGGCTGCCGCGGGAGCCCTCGTGCTCTCCGGTTGCGCCAGCGGAGACGCCCCGGCAGAGAGTGACACCGCGGCGATCATCACCACGAACGGATCCGAGCCGCAGAACCCGCTGGTCCCGACGAACACCACCGAGACCGGAGGCGGCAAGATCACCACCTCGATCTTCGCCGGGCTCGTCTCGTACAACGCCAAAGGCGAGATCGAGAACGAGGTCGCCAAGTCGATCGAGTCCGACGACGCCCAGAACTGGACCGTCACGCTCAACGACGGCTGGGAGTTCACCGACGGCGAGGCCGTCACGGCTGACTCCTTCGTGGACGCCTGGAACTTCGGAGCGAAGTTCAGCAACGCTCAGAGCGCCTCTTACTTCTTTGACAACATCGCCGGCTTCAGCTACGACGCTGACGCCGAACTGACCGGTCTGAAGGTTGTCGACGAATCCACCTTCACGGTCGAGCTGGCCTCGCCCGAGGCCGACTGGCCGCTGCGCCTGGGCTACACGGCGTTCATGCCGCTGCCCTCCGCCGCGTATGAGGACATGGAAGCCTTCGGCGAGAACCCGATCGGCAACGGCCCGTACATGCTGGCCAAAGAGGGCGCCTGGGAGCACGAGGTCGGAATCGACCTCGTCACCAACCCCGAGTACGACGGCGTGCGCAAGCCCGCCAATGGTGGCCTGAACATCGTCTTCTACGCCTCGATGGACGCCGCGTACGCGGATGTCCAGGGTGGCAACCTCGACGTGCTCGACGCCGTCCCGGACGCCGCGTTCGAGTCCTACGAGTCGGACTTCCCGGACCGCTTCGTGAACCAGCCGGCCGCCATCTTCCAGGGCTTCAACATGCCGTACTACCTCGAGCACTGGAGTGGTGAGGAGGGCAAGCTGCGACGCGCCGCCATCTCGATGTCGATCGACCGCAAGGAAATCACGGACGTCATCTTCCAGGGCACGCGCACCCCTGCGACCGACTTCACTTCGCCGGTCATCGACGGTTACTCCGATTCCCTCAAGGGTGCCGAAGTCCTCGAATACAACCCGAAAGAAGCCAAGGCCAAGTGGGCCGAAGCCGACGCGATCGCACCTTACACCGGCACGTTCGACCTCGCCTACAACTCCGACGGCGGCCATGCCGCCTGGGTCGACGCGGTGACCAACAGCATCAAGAACACGTTGGGCATCGAAGCCATCGGCAAGCCGTACCCGACGTTCGCTGCGGCGCTCGACGACCGTTCCGCCGACAAGCTGACCGGTGGAACCCGCGCCGGCTGGCAGGGTGACTACCCGTCGCTGTACAACTTCCTCGCTCCGCTGTACCAGACCGGTGCCGGCTCGAACTACGAGGACTACACCAGCGAAGAGTTCGACGCGCTGCTCAAGGAAGGCGCAGCCGCGTCCTCCGTCGAGGACGCCACCGCGAAGTACCAGGAAGCACAGGAAGTCCTCCTCGCCGACCTTCCCACGATCCCGCTCTGGTACTCCAACGTCAGTGGCGTCTGGTCCGAGTCGGTCGAGAACGTCGTCTTCGGCTGGGACTCCGTGCCGATGTACACCGACATCACCAAGAGCGAGTAGCTCTCGTTCAACCAGCTCGTCAGCAGTAAACAGATAACACGTGTGGGGTTCGGGGCATACAGCCCCGGACCCCACACGTGACTAGACTCAACCAGTGATTGTGAATTTCATGTACATACGTTCCGGCTTGGGGACCTGATGATCTGGTATACCGGCAAACGCCTGCTCCAGATGATCCCGGTGTTTTTCGGTGCGACACTCCTGATCTACTTCATGGTGTTCTCTCTTCCCGGAGACCCCATCGCGGCCCTGTACGGCGATCGGCCCCCGGCTCCTGGAGTGATCGAGCAGATCCGCGCCCAGTACAACCTGGACAAGCCATTCATCGTGCAGTACTTCATCTACATCGGCAACTTCTTTCAGGGTGACCTTGGCACCACCTACTCCGGCCGCCCGGTCAGCGACGTGATGGCGAAGGCCTTCCCGATCACCGCCCGTCTGGCCCTGCTCGCGCTGGCCATAGAAGCCATCTTCGGCATCCTCGTCGGTCTCGTCGCTGGGCTCCGCAAGGGCAAGCTCTTCGACACCAGCGCCCTCGTGGTCAGCCTCCTCCTGATCAGCGTCCCCACGTTCGTGATCGGTTTCGTGCTGCAATACGTCTTCGCGGTGAAGCTCGGCTGGGCGCGCACCACGGTGAGCAGCGAAGCTCCCCTGAGTGAACTGCTGCTGCCGGCCCTTGTTCTGGCCTCCGTCTCCTTCGCCTACATTGTGCGGCTCACCCGGGCCAGTGTCTCCGACAACCTCAGTGCGGATTTCGTGCGCACCGCCACAGCAAAGGGGCTCTCCCGCCGCCGGGTGGTGGGCGTGCACGTGTTGCGCAACTCCCTGGTCCCGGTCGTCACCTTCCTCGGCGTCGACCTCGGCTCACTGATGGTCGGTGCCATCGTCACCGAGGGCATCTTCAACATCAACGGCGTCGGCGGCACCGTCTATAAGGCGATCAAGCTCGGCGAAGGACCCACCGTGGTGTCGTTCATCGCGGTGATGGTCGTGATCTTCGTGCTGGCCAACCTGCTCGTCGACCTCCTCTACGCAGCTCTGGACCCGAGGATTCGTTATGCCAAATAAGAACCCGAACGCGCAGACCCACTACGTGGCCGCGCTCGAAGAAACCCCGGTCGAAGTCGTCGACCGCCTCGATGAATCGCAGAAGGCCCGCAGCACCTGGGCGGATGCCTGGGACGCCATGCGCGTACGGCCCACCTTCTGGATCTCTTCGGCCCTGATCCTCCTGATCGTTATCGTCGCACTGTTCCCGAGCCTGTTCGCCCAGGTGTCGCCCACCGAGTGCGACCTCGGCGACAGCCACGCTGGTCCGGGAGACGGACATCCGCTCGGCTACACCCGTCAGGGCTGCGACATCTACGCGCGAATCATCTTCGGCACGCAGGCCTCGGTCACCGTCGGCCTGCTCGCCACGATCCTGGTGACCTTCACGGGAATCATCGTCGGCGCGCTCGCCGGTTACTACGGTGGCGTGCTCGACTCAATCGTCTCCCGCATCGGCGACATCTTCTTCGCCGTCCCCACCGTGCTGGGCGCGATCGTGCTCATGTCGGTCCTGCCGGAGCGAACCCCCGTCACCATCGCACTCGTGCTGTCGCTTTTCGCCTGGCCGCAGATCGCGAGAATCATGCGCGGCGCGGTACTCTCCGCCCGCAACTCGGACTACGTCACGGCGTCCGTCGCCCTGGGCGTCAGCAAATTCCGGATTCTGCTGCGCCACGTCGTGCCGAACTCGATCGCCCCCGTGATCGTGATCGCCACCGTCTCGCTGGGCACGTTCATCGTGGCCGAGGCCACCCTGTCGTTCCTCGGCATCGGCCTCCCGCCGGGCATCATGTCCTGGGGTAACGACATCGACGCGGCGAAGAGTTCGCTCCGCACCAACCCGCAGGTGCTGCTCTACCCTGCGGCGGCACTGTCCGTGACCGTCCTCGCGTTCCTCATGCTGGGCGACGTCGTGCGCGACGCCCTCGACCCCGAAGCGAGGGCCCGCCGATGAGCCAGACCGTCATCGAATCCATCGGCGAGAGCGCCGTCGTTTCCACCGAGCCTCTGCTCCAGATCCGCGACCTCGAGGTCGGTTTTCAGACCCAGCACGGCCTCGTCCCCGCCGTGCGGGGGGTCAGCCTCACCCTGTATGCCGGTCAGACGCTGGCGATCGTGGGGGAGTCCGGCTCGGGCAAGACCACGACCGCACAGGCCATCATCAAGCTCCTCGCCGGTACCGGCAAGATTACGGCCGGACAGATCCTGTTCGAGGGCCGCGACCTCGCCGGGCTGTCGGACAAACAGATGCAGGATGTGCGCGGTCGCCTGATCGGCTACGTGCCGCAGGACCCGATGAGCAACCTGAACCCCGTCTGGAACATCGGCTTCCAGGTTGAGGAGGCCATCAGGGCAAACAACGTGGCTCAGGGCAAGGCGGCGCGTCAGCGCACCATCCAGGTGCTGCAGGAGGCGGGCCTCAGCGACGCGGAGGACCGCCTCAAGCAGTTCCCGCACCAGTTCTCCGGCGGCATGCGCCAGCGTGTTCTGATCGGCATCGGCCTGTCCGCCCGGCCGAAGCTCCTGATCGCCGACGAGCCCACCTCGGCGCTCGACGTCACGGTGCAGCGTCAGATCCTGGACCACCTCGGCACCCTCACCCGCGACTACGGCACCTCGGTGCTGTTCATCACCCACGACCTCGGCCTCGCGGCCGAGCGGGCCGAGCAGCTCGTCGTGATGTACAAGGGCAAGGTCGTCGAATCCGGGCCGTCGCTGGAGATCCTCGCCAACCCGCAGCATCCCTATACCCAGCGCCTTGTGGCCGCGGCTCCGAGCCTCGCGTCGCGCCGCATCCAGTCGGCCAAGAGCCAGGATGCGGACGACGTGGAGATCTTCTCCGGTGGATCGCTCGACACGACCCTCGTGGCCCGTGCGGCCGAGCGGGAGCAGGCGGCGGCGACGCAGGACCTGATCAAGGTGCAGAACATCTCCAAGATGTACCGCATCCGCACCAAGGGTCTGAGGTACAACGAGCTGCTGGCCGTCAACGACGTCTCCTTCGCCATCAAGAAGGGCACCACCACGGCGCTCGTCGGCGAATCCGGGTCGGGCAAGTCGACGGTGGCCAAGCTCATCCTGCAGTTGGAGAGCATCACCAGCGGGCAGATCGAATTCGACGGCCAGGATGTCGCCGGGCTCAAGGGTGCGGCGCTGCTCAAGTTCCGGCGTCGCGTTCAGCCGGTCTTCCAGGACCCGTACGGTTCCCTGGACCCGCAGTACAACGTGGGCAACACGATCGCGGAGCCCCTGCTGGCCCACAAGTTCGGCAACGCCGCGGAGCGGCAGGCCCGCGTGCGCGAGTTGCTTGACCAGGTCTCCCTTCCCTGGGCCACCCGGTACCGGTACCCGAGCGAACTGTCCGGTGGGCAGCGCCAGCGCATCGCCGTGGCGCGCGCCCTGGCGCTCAAGCCGGACGTGCTCGTGCTCGACGAGGCGGTCTCCGCCCTCGACGTGCTCGTGCAGGGACAGATCCTCAACCTGCTCACCGAGCTGCAGACTGAACTGGGCCTGACCTACCTGTTCATCACGCATGACCTCGCGGTCGTGCGGCTCGTCGCCGACAACGTCTGCGTCATGCAGAAGGGCAAGATCGTCGAGACCGCGTCCACGGACGAGGTCTTCGACAGTCCTCGCGAGGCCTACACCCAGGAGCTGCTCGCGGCCATTCCCGGTGGCAACTTCCAGTTTGGCCGCTGACCGGGTTCCGGGTGCTTCGGCACCAGTCGTCGTGGTGACCCGATCGGGCGAACGCCTCGTGTGCTGGGGTGCACCGTCCGCTGTCCGGTCGTCGGTGGCGACTTCGCCGGAGACCTCTCGGGCGGCCGGGCAGGTGCGGGAGGCCAGCGGGCGGATCACCGGGTCGTCCGCGCACCGGGCCATCCGCGGCTTCTGGGACCGGCACGAGGCTCCGCAGCGCGCCGGGGAGCGAGTGGTGCGCCGCTGGCATCGACGGTCGTTCCTGGTCGGCGCCGTGCTCGTCCTCGGGCCGGCCGTTCAGCTGGCGTGGTCGTCGCTGGCCTGAATTTTCTGGTTGCGCCTGAGCTTTGCTCCAGGACAGATCGTGTTCTTGCGCATTGTGCCCTCAAAGTGTCAAAACTGTTACATTTTCCGTCTTAAAGTGCCCCAGACTGGCATCTGGGGCAGAGTCGCTTCACGCAGGCATAGGCTCTCCCCTCAAGCACACGAGAGCAGTTCCTTCCCCCGGTATCCCGGCGGGGGGAACGATGGGGGAGTCTTCATGGTTTCGCATCGTTGTACGCAGATCGTCGCCGTTCCCGGCACCCTGGTCTGATCCGAGCTCAACCCGGCCGCGGTCTGGGAAGAGCGCACTCCGATCACGTACAAGGACTACGTGGCCACCTGGACGGCCATGAACGGCACCAACGAGAAGTATTCCCTAGCCTCCACGGCCATCTTCGACCAGATCAGCGCGATCGAATCCACCGGAACCGAATTCGATTTCACGGTCACGTTCGACTCGATCAACGCCGACTGGGCGTCGATCTTCACGAGCGTGCTGCCGGCCAGCGGCGCATCGGCAGCCACGTCGTTCGGCAACTCCGAAACCGACCTGCTCCACATCTCGTCGAACGCCGATGCCGACCAGAGGGCTGAGAAGCGCGCGGATGCCGAGATCCAGGCATTCGGTGGCCTCACCTGGACCCACGTCACCATGAACGGCTCGAAGGGCCCGCTCGCGGACGTCGAACTGCGGCGCGCCATCGGCCACGCCGTCAACCGCGGTCTCATCTCCGAGTCGGTCAACACGCCGGTAGGCGTCGACGCCACCACCCAGGGCAGCTTCATCTTTATGCCGGGTCAAAAGGGATATGAAGACAACGTGGGCGACGCAATCGGCTACGACGTGGCCAACACGGAGCTCGACACAGACAAGCGCATCGTCATCGCCGACGAGATCAACACGGTCCTCGCCGCGTACGTGCCCATCATCCCGATCGTGCCGCTGCCGAACGTGTACGCCGTGAAGTCCGGCCTCGTCAACCACAGGGCCACCCAGTGGCGGACACACCCGCAACACAGCACGGAGGACGGGACGGGGACTTGAGCCCTCCGCCCCGTTTTTCGTGCTCCGAGTCGGGATCCGAGGGACTCTCAGCCCCCGGACGGGGAGAGTGCGGTAGGATTGTCCGTTGGGTCGGACTTTGACCACACACATCCATTCTTCGTCGCATGCGGTACTTTGCGGCATCCATTCTTCGTAAGGATTTACTTCATGGCGATTGCCACGCGCAATAACCTCCGAAATGTCGCGATCGTAGCCCACGTTGACCACGGCAAGACCACGCTGGTCGACGCGATGCTCCAGCAGACCAACTCGTTCGCCGAGCACTCACACACCGAAGAGCGCGCCATGGACTCGAATGAACTCGAGCGCGAAAAGGGCATCACCATCCTCGCCAAGAACACGGCGATCTCCTACAAGGGCATCCACGCCAAGGATGGCCCCATCACCATCAACGTGATCGACACCCCCGGCCACGCCGACTTCGGCGGTGAGGTCGAGCGCGGCCTCTCCATGGTCGACGGTGTTGTGCTTCTCGTCGACGCCAGTGAGGGTCCGCTGCCGCAGACCCGCTTCGTGCTGCGCAAGGCGCTCGAGGCCCACCTGCCCGTCATTCTCCTGGTGAACAAAACTGACCGTCCCGATGCTCGCATCGACGAGGTCGTCGAGGAAAGCCAGGACCTGCTCCTCGGCCTCGCCAGCGACATGGCCGACGATGTGCCCGACCTCGACCTCGACCTGGTTCTCAACGTGCCCGTCGTCTACGCGTCCGGCCGTAACGGGTCCGCCAGCCTCAACCGTCCCGAGAACGGCCAGCTGCCCGACAACGAAGACCTCGAGCCGCTCTTCGCAGCGATCCTCGAGCACATTCCGGCGCCGGTCTACGACGACCAGCACCCGCTGCAGGCCTGGGTAACCAACCTCGACTCCTCGCCGTTCCTCGGCCGTCTCGCACTGTTGCGCATCTTCCAGGGCACCATCAAGAAGGGTCAGACGGTCGCCTGGATCAAGCACGACGGCACCATCGCAAATGTGCGTGTCACCGAGCTCATGATCACCAAGGCGCTCGACCGCTACCCAACCGAGAGCGCCGGCCCCGGCGACATCGTCGCTGTCGCCGGATTCGCCGACATCACCATCGGTGAGACCCTGGCCGACCCAGAGGACCCGCGCCCGCTGCCGACCATCACGGTCGACGACCCGGCCATCTCGATGACGATCGGCACCAACACCTCGCCGCTCATCGGCAAGGTCAAGGGCCACAAGCTCACCGCCCGCATGGTCAAGGACCGTCTCGACAAGGAGCTCGTCGGCAACGTCTCGCTCCGCGTTATCGACATCGGACGCCCGGATGCCTGGGAGGTCCAGGGCCGAGGCGAACTCGCCCTCGCCATCCTGGTGGAGCAGATGCGACGCGAAGGCTTCGAGCTCACCGTCGGCAAGCCGCAGGTCGTCGTCAAGCGCGTCGACGGCAAAATTCACGAGCCGTACGAGCACCTCACTATCGACTCGCCGGAAGAGTACCTCGGCGCGATCACCCAGCTGCTCGCCGCCCGCAAGGGACGCATGGAGAACATGGCGAACCACGGCACCGGCTGGGTCCGGATGGAATTCATCGTTCCGTCGCGTGGCCTGATCGGATTCCGCACCGAGTTCCTCACGGACACCCGCGGCACCGGTATCGCCAACGCCATCTTCCACGGCTACGAGGCCTGGGCCGGCACGATCACCACTCGTACCAACGGCTCGATCGTCGCCGACCGGTCCGGCGTGGTCACGCCGTTCGCGATCATCGCTCTGCAGGAGCGCATGTCGTTCTTTGTCAACCCGACCGAAGAGGTCTATGAGGGCATGGTCATCGGCGAGAACTCGCGCGCCGACGACATGGACGTGAACATCACCAAGGAAAAGAAACTGACCAATATGCGTCAGTCCACCTCCGACACGTTCGAATCGATGACCCCGTCCAAGCAGCTCACGCTCGAGCAGTGCCTCGAGTTCGCCCGTGAAGACGAATGCGTCGAGGTCACCCCGGCCGTCGTGCGCATCCGCAAGGTCGAGTTGGCCGCCTCGGCACGTCAGCGCAACGTCTCGCGTCTGAAAAAGCAGGACGCGAACTAACCGTCGCCACCGTGCGGCTGAGCGGCCGCGACGAGCGAAACCGTAGGGGTGCGGTTATGGTTTTCCATAGTGCTGCCCCTGCGGTTTCGCGCTTTTAAGCACGTGAACGATCGAACCGAAGGATGGGATCCCTGATGCAGTTGAACCGAGTACGTGTGCTCGTCGTGACCTTGGCCGTCGCGGGCGTGGCCCTGCTGTCCGGATGCTCCGGCGAGGCCGTCGGCTCCGCGGTCGACGGCGCGGTGAACGGGGCAACCGGAGGCGATGTCAGCCTGGGCGGGCAGTTGCCCGAGGGCTGGCCGGAAGAGATCCCCGTGATCGACGGGGATCTCGGTTTCGGGGCAGCGAACACCGCGGACGCCGGCCGGGGCTGGGTCGTCACCGTCACCACCAGCGCCGCGGACCCGCTGGCCGACGCCACGGCGATGCTCGAGGTTGCCGGTTTCAGCGCCGACAACGCCGCCACCGCGAACGTCGGCGATGCCGGCGTCGCGGCCCTGACGAACGAGACCTGGTCGGTGGTCGTCGCCGGCACTCCCGAGGGTGTGCTCTACACGGTGTCCCCGGCCGCCTAGCTGAGAACCAATTCGACGGAGATTCTTTCGAAAAACGACTGTTTTGTCGTGTTTGGGAGTGGTTCGGGCAAAATCTCCGTCGAATTCGTTCGGGCCGGAGTTGCTGCACCGGGTCAGGCCGACCGAAAGGCAGGCTCACTCAGCCGCGGGGGATCAGGCGAAGAGGGCGGCACCCGCGTAGGAGCCGCGGGCGGCCCCAAGCGGCCCCGGGCGGGACGGCGCAGAGGGCTGACCCGACGTGACGGATGTACTCGTTCGGAGCGTCGTGCCGGGCCAGGCGCACGTGCGCTGCCGCGCCGATCAGCGGCAGGTCTGCCCGGCCGGTGAGGGCGAAGTCCGGAGCGGTGAGGGCGAAGCCCGGAGCGGTGAAATCCCTGCCGCCCGACAACGGGGCACCCTCGCCTTCTTGCGGCCGAACACGGCCTCCTGCTCGCGCAGGATGGTGCGGTCCCAGGACTCGATGGTCATCCGGATGCGCCGGGCCACCAGATAGGAGCCGCCGGCCAGCCAGGCGGGCCCGTCTTCGGCGCCGATCCAGACATGGTCGGCGGCGGCATCCGGCTCCTCTGCCGTGATAATGGATGTGCCGTCCTTGAAACCGAAGTGGTTGCGCGGCGTGGCCTGCGCCGTACTCGTCGAGGAAGTGGGTCCGAACCCCAATTGAGACCAGCGGAAGGCCGCGCGCCCGAAGGCGATGCGGGAGAGGTTGCGGCTGGCGTGCACGGCCACCTGCGGGTCGTCCACGCAGGCCTGGATGCCGAGGTCGCCGCCACTCCGTCCCGGCTCGAGCCTGTCCCCGGGGAAGTGCGGCATTCGACCAGCTCGACCGGGCTCCGACTCCCGATGCCGAAACGGTCGGCGCCGTCGATGCTCTCGAACAGGCTCGGGCCGAACCCGAACGTGATCGTCAGCCCGGAGGCCGGCAGGCCGAGCGCCTCGCCGGTGTCCTCCGGGGTGCGTCGTAAGGGCCGCTGACGGCCCCGAAATCGCCGATGTCACGCCCCATAGCCATGGCGGCGGCGGCATCGGTCCGGTCGCGGAGCAGTCGACCAACCCGGACCTGATGGTGCCCGCGGAAACGTCGAACGCCGAGGCCGAGCAGCCCGCGACGTGACAGGCCGCGCGACTGCTGTTGCCCGGTCACCTAGAGCACCAGGGTTGCGGTCCGCTGGTTGAGCGGTTCGCCGAGGGCGTCCACCTGGTCGGCGAGGGCCTTGATCTCGGCCTCGCTCAGCTCGGTGTACGGGGTGAAGCCGTCGCCGACGCGCTGGGCGTCCAGCAGTGTCTGCAGCGCGGCGAACTCGGTGCCGAGGCTATCGGCGCGGGCGGCATCCTTGTCGCCCAGGATGTCCCGCACGCCGGCGTAGAGCACCGCGGCACCGTCGACGTTGGCCTGGAAGTCCCAGAGGTCGGTGTGCGATCAGAACTGCTCCTCGCCGGTGACCTTGCCGGTGGCGACCTTGCCGGTGGCGACCTCGTCGAGAAGGTCGATCGCGCCGTTGGTCTGCTGCGACAGCGTGCAGGAGAGGGTCTGCACTTCCTCGTTCAGGGTCGCGGTGTCCTGCATCAGGCGGTCGGCGAGGCGTCGGCGCTCCGCGGCCGGATAGGCGAGAAAACCGGCCTCGGCGTCGGCCGGCCAGAGGTCCTTCTCGATTGCGTGCCAGTCGGTGCCGGTGACCAGCTGGGCCACCTGATCGCGCACAGAGGAGGCGTCGTTGACGTTGGCGGTCTCGATCTGCGCCTCGAGGTCGTCGTCGACCGCGACGATCTGGTCGGAGGCGGTGACGATGAAGCCGGCCTTGCCGATCCCGTCACCGGTCATGCCGGGCTTGCAGGCGGTGACGTATTCGCCCGCGGCCAGCTGCATGACCAGGTCGCGGGTGAGTCCCTGACCGATGTTCTCGGCCTCGCCGTCGATGCGCAGGCCGTCATCGGCGAGCAGGTAGAACTCCGTGACCTGGTCGCCCGAGTTGGTGATGCTGAAGCTGAGGTTTCCGGCGGGGGCGGTCGATGCTGCACCGGAGTTGGCCGGACAGGTTGCGGGCTCGCGCCAGCATCCAGAACACCATCCAGGTCACGAGGCCCGTCGCCACGATCGACAGCACGCCGCCGATGGCCTCCTGGGACGTGAACGACAGGCCGTAGGTGCCGTTGGTGAGCTGCGCGCCGATGCCGAGCGCCAGCAGCACGGCGAGGCTGCATCCGGTCCGGATACGCCGGAGCACGTCCCGGCGGCCGACCTTCACGACGTAGGCCACGAGGATGGTCACGATGAGGGCGACTTCGAGGCCTTTACGGAGGCGGATCAGGTCATTGCGCGAGCACAAGGCTTCCTGGGTTTGTGGGAGAAGTTTGGTGAGGCTAACCTCAGTATCCTGACTCCAGCTTCGGTTCTGCGATCGTGTCCAGCTATCATTCATGCGCGGGTGTCCGCCCGTCCCAACTCCGTGGAGCTCAGCAATGGTCATGTCCGGCAGCGCAGAACGAGTCGTGTTCGTGCACGACCGGCCCGGTCAGGAATCCCTTTTGACCGGCGGAACCATCGCCCGGCTGCGGTCAGACGACGCCGAGGTCGTCGTTCTGTTCGGCTCCACGGACTCCCACTCCGCGGACGACTCCGACGTGCGCGCAGCCATGGCGGCGCTCGACGTAAGCGACTGGCGGATGCTGCCCGCGGCATCCGGGGCGCAGTCACTGGCCGAGGCCGTCGCCGACGTGCTCGCGGACGTGCACGCCACCGCGGTCGTGATCGGCGCCGACGACGACACCCTCCGCCGGGCGGCCGCCGGGGCCGCCGACAGCCTGAATGTGCCGGTCTTCGAGCACCGCCAGGTGACGGATGCCGTCGGCCAGCGGCTCGTCGCGATCGATGTGAGCGGCCAGGTCGACCAGAAGCTGCGCGCCCTCGCCGCGTATGCGCGCCGCTGGAGCGTTACCGACCACACCGTCGTGCCGGTCGAGTCGGTGGCCGCAGCCGACCCGGCCGACCCGGCCGACCCGGCGGACCGCCCGGTCACGATCGGTGGCACCGAGACCTTCCTGCGGCTGCCCCTGGCGCACGCTCCCGACCCGGACGCGACCCCCGGGCTGCTCAGCCGCGGCCTGGCCGCGGTCGTCGCCGTCCTGACCGGGGCCGCCTTCGGCGTGCTCGGCACGATCGCGCACCAGGCCACCCTCCCAATCGGGCCCGTGACGATCCCGATCGGGCTGATCCTGGCCCTGGCCGGAATCATGACGCTCCTGGCAGGTCTCCGGCTGATGCTGGGGGACCGCCTGGTCGTCTTTTCCTGCGCGATCGGCCTCCTCGGCACGATCTTCATCCTGTCTCTGCGCAGCACCGGCGGCTCTGTCCTGGTCCCCGAGGGGATTCCGGGTTTGCTCTGGACCGTCGTGCCGACCCTGGTGGCCACGATCGTGCTGGCCTGGCCACGAATCCCGGCCCGTCCGCGTTCGGCATAGACTAGATATTCGCTTGTGAAGGGAGCCCTCCAACGTGACATACGTCATTGCTCTGCCGTGCGTCGACGTGAAGGACCGCGCCTGCGTCGACGAGTGCCCGGTCGACTGCATCTACGAGGGTGACCGCTCGCTCTACATCCACCCCGACGAGTGCGTCGACTGCGGTGCCTGCGAACCGGTCTGCCCGGTCGAGGCCATCTACTACGAGGACGATGTGCCCGAGCAGTGGGCCGAGTACTACAAAGCCAACGTCGAGTTCTTCGACGACATCGGCTCGCCCGGCGGGGCGGCCAAGGTCGGCGTGATCCATAAGGACCACCCCATCATTGCCGTGCTGCCTCCCCAGGTCTGATTCAGCCATGCTGAAGCCGCTCCCCGACTACCCGTGGGACCAGATGGTCCCCTTCGCCGCCCGGGCCCGGGCCCATGCGGGCGGCATCGTCGATCTGTCGATCGGTTCGCCGGTGGACCCGACGCCCGAGGTCATCCGCCGAGCGCTGGCCCAGGCCACCGACGCCCACTCTTACCCGCAGACCGCCGGCACGCCGGAGCTGCGGCGGGCGATCATCGACTGGTACGAGCGCCGGCGCGGCGTCACCGGCCTCACCGAGAAGAACGTGCTGCCGACCATCGGGTCGAAGGAGATAGTGGCCCTGCTGCCCTTCATGCTCGGGTTCGGCGAGGGTGACATCATTGTGCATCCGCTTGCCGCGTACCCGACGTACAGCATCGGCGCGGCCATGGCCGGAGCGGACGCCCTCGCCGCCGACGACCCCGCCGACTGGCCCGAGACGACGAAGCTGGTGTGGCTGAACAGCCCGGGCAACCCGGATGGCCGGGTTCTCTCGGTCGACGCGCTGCGCACGGCCGTCGCGCGCGCCCGGGAACTCGGCGCGGTGATCGTCTCCGACGAGTGCTACGCCGAGCTCGGCTGGACCGACGGGTGGGATGCCCGGCCGACCCCGAGCATCCTGGACCCCCGCGTCATCGGGCAGGACCGGCACGATGTGCTCGCGCTCTACTCCTTGAGCAAGCAGTCGAACATGGCCGGCTACCGCGGCGCGTTCGCGGCCGGCTGCGCGGACCTGCTCGCCCGGGTGCTGACCGTGCGCAAGCATGCCGGCCTCATGCTTCCCGCGCCGCTGCAAGCCGCCATGGTGGCCGCGCTCGGCGACGACGAACACGTCATCGTGCAGCGTCGGCGCTACCAGGCGCGACGCGAGGTGCTGCTGCCCGCACTGGTGGCGGCGGGCTTCCGCATCACCCGCAGTGAGGCCGGGCTTTACCTCTGGGCGACCGAGGGGCGCCCCGCCTGGGAATCGATCGGGCGGCTCGCCGAGCGGGGTATCCTCGCCGGACCCGGTCCGTTCTACGGCGACGGCTACCCGAGACACGTGCGCTTCTCCCTCACCGCCACGGACGAACGCATCGCGGCGGCTGCGACTCGGTTGCACGCTGGCTAATGCCCCACTGTCGGGAAATGTCAACTCTCTCCAATGAAGAGTGGACATTCTTGGTGGATGCAACAGTAGGCGGTTGCGGCCATTAGGCTGTATCCGCGTTGACGTCTCCAGACACACCGGTGTGCTGTGGCCCATCGCCACAGACGGTCAGCCACCAGACGGTTAGGTAGTGATATCCAGTGACACTCAGTCAGACCCAGGGAGCCGCCGTGAGCGACATCGCCGAGCGAACGCCATCCATCGAACCCAAGCAGGCGACACTGTCGTTCCCCGGCGGATCCGCCGAGTTCCCGATCGTGCGCGGCACGGCCGGCGCCTCCGGCATCGATATCTCGACGCTGACCCGCAAATCGGGTCTGATCACCCTCGACTCCGGGTTTGTGAATACCGCGGCCACGCGGTCGGCGATCACGTTCATCGACGGCGAGAAGGGCATCCTGCGCTACCGGGGCTATCCGATCGAGCAGATCGCCCAGAACTCCAACTTCCTCGAGACCGCCTGGCTGTTGATTTACGGTTCCCTTCCTAGCGCGAGCGAACTCGAGGCCTTCGACACGCGCATCCGTCGACACACCCTGCTGCACGAAGACCTGCGCCGCCTCTTCGACGTGCTGCCGTACAACGCGCACCCGATGGCTGTGCTCTCCGCCGGCACCTCGGCGCTGGCCGCGTACTACCAGGATGCGCTCGAGCCCAACGATCCGGAGCAGGTCGAGCTGGCCACCGTGCACCTGCTCGCCAAGCTGCCCGTGATGGCGGCGTACGCCTACAAGAAGAGCATCGGCCAGGCATTCCTGTATCCCGACAACTCGCTCGGCTACGTGGACAACTTCCTTCGGCTGATCTTCGGCACACTCGCCGAGCCCTACGAGGTGAACCCGGTCGTCAGTAAGGCCCTCGAGCGCCTGCTGATGCTGCACGAGGACCACGAGCAGAACGCGTCGACCTCGACCGTTCGCCTGGTCGGCTCCACTGAGGCGAACCTGTTCGCGTCGGTCTCCGCGGGCATCAACGCGCTTTCCGGGCCTCTGCACGGCGGCGCCAACGAGGCCGTGCTCAAGATGCTGGGCGAGATCAAAGCATCCGGCGAAGGCGTCGAGAAGTTCGTTGAACGGGTCAAGAACAAAGAACAGGGCGTTCGCCTGATGGGCTTCGGCCACCGGGTGTACAAGAACTACGACCCGCGGGCGACCCTGGTCAAGGAGAGCGCCGACGAGGTGCTGGCCGCACTGGGCGTCAAGGACGACCTGCTGGACATCGCCAAGGAACTCGAACACATCGCGCTCAACGACGACTACTTCCGGGAGCGCAAGCTCTACCCGAACGTGGACTTCTACACCGGCGTCATTTACAAGGCGATGGGCTTCCCGACCAGCATGTTCACGGTGCTCTTCGCGATCGGCCGGTTGCCCGGCTGGGTGGCGCACTGGCGCGAGATGAACGAGGACCCCACGACCAAGATCGGTCGCCCGCAACAGCTCTACATCGGGTCGCCGGCCCGCGACTTTCCGCGCCGCTAGCCGCCGCGAGGCACCGCGCGCCCGCGCTGCCGGGATCGAACCAATTCGACGGAGATTCTGCCGAAAATGCCGGTTTCCGGCCTGTTTAGGGCGATTTCGAGCAGAATCTCCGTCGAATTCGTCAGGGACCTGGGGCTGTAGGCGGGCGGCGCCTCGGCGATGATGGTCGGGTGCGTCGTTCCCACGCCACTCTCTTGCGACTGGCAGCGTACTCAGCGGAGGCGCCGCCGTGCGGGTTGTTTCGGTCGCGCTCGAGCGTCGGACCGGCCGCCCGGCGTCAGGCGTGCAGCTGGGCGTTCAGCACGATGCCGGTGCCGGTGCGCGCCAGCACCTCGACCGCGCCCGAGACCGAGTTGCGGCGGAAAAGCAGGTTCGCGACCCCGGAGAGTTCGACGGCCTTCACCGACGGCGTCGTGCCGTCGGCAGTGCGCGGCTGGCCCGGCAGCAGCACCTTGGTGCCGGCGGTCACATAGAGCCCCGCCTCGACGACGCTGTCGGCGCCGATCGAGATGCCCACCCCGGAATTGGCCCCGAGCAGGGCCCGTTCGCCGATGGACACCCGTTCGGTACCGCCGCCGGAGAGCGTGCCCATGATGGAGGCACCGCCGCCGATGTCGGCGCCGTCACCCACGACGACACCCTGAGAGATCCTGCCCTCGACCATCGAGGTGCCGAGGGTACCGGCGTTGAAGTTGACGAAACCCTCGTGCATCACCGTGGTGCCGGGGGAGAGGTACGCCCCGAGACGCACCCGGGACGCGTCCGCGATCCGCACCCGGTCGGGCGTGACGTAGTTCAGTAGCGGTGGGAACTTGTCGATTCCGGTCGTCTGGATGCCGTGGCGCTGCAGGGCCGGCCGCAGTCGGGTGAAGTCGGCGGGCAGCATCGGGCCGGCATTCGTCCAGACCACGGCGGGCAGGTGGCCGAAGATGCCGTCGAGGTTGAGGGTGTTCGGGCGCACCAGCAGGTGCGACAGCAGGTGCAGGCGCAGGTAGGCATCCGACGTTCCGGCAGGCGCAGCGGTGAGGTCGATCTCGATCGTCACGGCCTCGATTCGCACCATTCGCCTCGGGTCCGCCCCGGCGAATTCCTCGAGTTCAGACGGCACGATCCAGCGGTCGCGGCCGGCCGGCAGGGTTCCGAGCCGAGGTTCGGGGAACCAGGTGTCCAGCACCGTGCCGTCGCCGGCGACGGTGGCGAGGCCGTAGCCCCACGCGTTCGAGGGGGAAACGGATGTCGGGGGCACGGCGGAGGTCATGGCTCTAGGTTAGTAGAGTGCCCCAAAACACCGTGAACCTGGACCTGTCCGCGACCTCGATCGAGCTCACCCGGGCGCTCTGCGACCTCGAGTCGGTGTCCGGTAACGAGGCCGCCATCGCAGACGCGGTGGAACGCGCGCTGGCCGGGTACCCGCACCTCGACATCTTCCGCGACGGCGACACCGTCGTCGCCCGCACCAACCTGGGTCGGGCCCAGCGCGTGATCATTGCCGGCCATCTCGACACGGTCCCGCTGAACGACAACCTGCCGACCCGGTTCGAGACCATCGATGGCGTCGACTATCTCTGGGGCCGCGGCACCGTCGACATGAAGGCCGGCGTGGCCGTGCAGCTGAAGCTGGCCGCCGAACTGACCGCGTCCAGCGTCGACGTAACGTGGATGTGGTACGACCACGAGGAGGTTTCCGACGACCTCAACGGCCTCGGCCGCGTCGCCCTCAACCGGCCCGACCTCTTCGCGGGGGACTTCGCTATCCTCGGCGAGCCCACAAACAGCCAGATCGAGGGTGGCTGCAACGGAAACGTGCGCGTGGAGATCCGCACCTTCGGGCTGCGCGCCCACTCCGCCCGCAGCTGGGTCGGCGACAATGCCATCCACAAGATCGGGCCCGTCATCGACATCCTGGCGGCCTACGAGCCGCGGCAGGTCGAGGTCGAAGGCCTCGTCTACCGCGAAGGCCTCAACGCCGTCGGCATCGGCGGCGGCATCGCCGGCAACGTCATCCCCGATGAGTGCATGGTGCACATCAATTATCGGTTCGCCCCCAGCCGCACCTCGGCGGAGGCCATCGTGCACCTGGAGGAGCTCTTCGCGGGCTACGAGATCACCGTCGTCGACCGGGCCGAGGGTGCCCGGCCGGGCCTGGATGCCCCGCTGGCCCTGCAGTTCCTGACCGCGGTCGGCGGCGAGGCCAAGCCCAAGTACGGCTGGACGGATGTCGCCCGCTTCTCCGCCCTGGGCATTCCCGCCGTCAACTACGGCCCCGGCGACCCACTGAAGGCCCACGCCGACGACGAACGCGTCGCCCTGGCGCAGATCACGGACTGCGAGGACGGCCTTCGCGCGTGGCTGACCACAAGCGTCGGGTAGCCGTGGCGTCGTCCGGCTGGAAGGCCGGCTACCGGCTCACGCCGTGGTGGGCCCTGGTCGCCCTGATCTGGGCCGCGTCCCGGCTCGTCACGACCACCCTGGTGCTACTGCTTGCGAATGTGCAGGGCGCCAACCCGTGGACGGGCGTGTCACCCGGCTACGCGGAGTTCGCGAACATGTGGGACGCCCGCTGGTACAACATCGTCGCCGTCGCGGGCTACCCGTCGACACTGCCGCTCACCGCCGGCGGGGAGATCGCGGAGAACGCCTGGGCCTTTATGCCCGGCTACCCGGTGGTCGTGCGCCTGCTGATGGTGCTCCTCGGGCAGCCGTGGGCACCCGTGGCCGTATTCGTGTCCCTGGCCGCCAGCCTCGGCGCCGCCCTGCTGTTCTACCGGCTGATGCGCACTGTACAGGCCTCCGGGACGGCGTTGTTCGCGGTGGTGCTGTTCTGTGTGGCCCCGCTGTCGCCCGTGCTGCAGTTCGGTTATGCCGAGTCGCTGTACCTCTTCCTGCTCACGTTGGCTCTTCTCCTGCTGCTCGAGCGGCGGTATGTGCTGCTGTTCCCGGTGATCGCCGTGATGGCGCTGACCCGGCCCAGCGGCCTGGCCTTCGCGCTCGCCCTGGGGCTGCACGTCGTGCACCGCTGGCTTGCCCGGACACAAGACCCGTTTTCGGTGCGCGAACGGTTGCTGGCGTCATCCGTTGCCGTGTTCAGCGGCATTTCCGGCCTGGCCTGGCCGGCCATCGCCTGGATCGCCACGGGGTCGATCACCGCCTACACCGACACCGAGCTGGCCTGGCGGTCGGCCTACATCGGCTACCAGGAACTCGTTCCGTTCACCGCCTGGTTCCAGGGCGGTGTCTGGTGGCTCGGGATGCCGCTGGGCATCATCGTTGTCTCGGGGCTCATCCTGGCGTTCGGCCTGACCCTGTTGCTGCCGGCGGTGCGCCGACTGGGCACTGACCTGCGGTTCTGGCTCGCCAGCTACGGCCTCTACCTGCTAGCGGTGTTTTTCCCGCAGTCGAGCACCTTCCGCCTGCTGATGCCGATGTTTCCGTTGTTGGGTGCCGTGGCGCAGCCGCGGAGCGCCGTCTACCGGGTGGGCATCGTGCTGCTGTTCATCGCCGGACAGTGGGGCTGGCTCCTGCTGTGCTGGGGGGTCGACGGAGCGGACTGGACACCTCCCTAATTACAGTCTCAGCCCGTAATGGCAGATAATAGAAGTTCAGACGAATGAATGGAAGGGGAGTTCATGGCGGCCATGAAGCCAAGGACCGGAGACGGGCCAATGGAGGCTGTAAAAGAGGGGCGCCTTATCATCGTGCGTGTTCCGCTCGAAGGTGGAGGTCGACTTGTCGTCTCTGTGAACGACGCTGAAGCCAAAGAGCTTCACGATGCCCTCGCCGGTGTAGTCCAGCCGACCGTATAGTTCCAGGATCGGCCGCGCAGCTCAGGTTGTGCGGCCGATCTTTTTTGCCGACCTGGAGCGGATGGGTTTCCCGCGGACAGCCGTCGCACCGCCCGTCGGAGGTACCCGTCACCGGGCCCGCCACCCGCATCCGTCGGCACGTAAACGCTGAGAATCTTAGGAAACGCCGGTTTGGGCGCCATCAGTTCCGGCGTGTCGCGTATTTCTCCGAGTTGACGTCACGACGGATGCCCCGGGCTGGCTGCGCTCGCCGCCGGTGGTTGAGCGTGCCAAAACCCGGCAGTCCAGCCTGCAAACCCGCGCCGCACCATCCGTGCCCCGCGCCGCCACCTCCTCCTGTCACCGAATCAATTAGAACAGGAAAACGAAACTCAACAGTTATATTCCCTCAGCTATTGACTCCAACTTGGAACGTGTATACGATATAGGTATGGCTGGAGCCCCCACTCCGCACCACTCCACCGCCTCACCGCAGGGGGTGCCGTCCCTCGCGCAGGCACCCCTCGCGCAGGCACCCCGTGCACAGTCACCCCTCGTGCAGCAGCTGCAGCAGGCCCGTGATCTGGCCGCGGCCGCGCTCGACTCGGTGTCTTTCTCCCTCCTGGGCGAGGCGGACGCGATGATGGTGCTGGGCACGGTTGAAGACCTCGGCCGTCGGGTCGATGCGGCCAGGGTCGCCTCCGCCGCTGACATTTCGGTGCGGTCCCGGCGCATCCTCGGCCACGAGTCCCTCGCGTATACGAACGGGGCCAGCAGCGGCATCGATCTGATCACCCGTCTGACCCGCGTCTCTTCCCGTGAGGCGAACCGGCGGGTGCGCCTGGGCGAGAACGTCACGCCGCGCCGGGCGGGCACCAGCATGTTGCCGCCCTACTACCCGGCCGTGGCGGACGCCCTCACCGCCGGGGACCTCGGCGTGGACGCGGCCGAGAACATCGTCACCGCCCTCGACCAGGTCGCGGCCCGGGTCGCGCCCGACGACCTCGGCACTGCCGAACGTGCCCTGGTGGCCAGTGCCACCGGCGCCGTCACCGACGAAACCCGCGGCCTGCCCGGGGAGGGGTTCGCGTTCCCCGCGGACCTGGTGCGGGGCATGGCCAGCCAGTGGCAGGCTCGCCTCGATCCCGACGGCACCGCCCCCAACGAGCCCGTCGCCGAGGCCCGCAGCACTGTCGGGTTCGGGCTCTTCCGCGACGGTCTCTACCCGCTCCGCGGCGGAGTCACCCCGGAGCTCCGCGGCATCATGAACGCCATCTTCGACACGTATCTCTCCGCTCACGCGGCGCCCAAGTTTCCGACCGAAGAAGAACAAGCGCGCATGGCGGCCGGGCAGCTGATCCCGGGCGCGGAGGCCGCGGCCCTCAGCGACGACCGTAACGGGGGTCAGAAACGCGCCGACATCCTCCGCGGTGTGTTCGAAGCCGCCACCCGTGACCCGGGGACCCCAACCATGGGCGGCGCCGCCCCCACCGTCATGATCCACGTCAACCAGGCCGACCTGACCGCCGACCATGGGGTGGGCTGGATCGACGGCGTCGAAGCGCCGATCTCGCTGACAAGTGTGAAGCAGGCGCTCTGCGCCGGCGGATTTCAGGAGATCCGGTTCGGGCCGCACAACAAGGTCCTCAGCCTCAGCACCGAGAATCGTTTCTTCAACCGGGCCCAACGCCGCGCCATCGCCGCCCGCGACGGCGGCTGCACCATCCCCGGCTGCACCGTGCCCGCCGCCTGGTGCGAAGTACACCACGTCACCCCCTGGCACCGCGGCGGAAAAACCGAAATCGACAACGGGGTCCTGCTGTGTTGGTACCACCACCACAGCATCGACACCTCCGGCTGGAACATCCGCATGATCCGCGGCACACCCGAAGTCCGGGCACCCTACTGCTACGACCCCACCCGCACCTGGCGGGCCGCGGAAGGGAACCCGGCCAACCGGGCACGGGCACGGGCACGGTCTCGGCCTCGGCAGGCTCGACCAACGTCAGGGTGAGTCCCCGGGATCGGGTCACCGGTCTCGTCCGACTCGACCGACGTCAGCTTAAATCCCCGGCCGCGAGCGACCTGAGCCCGGTGGTCGAGGTCGTCGAAACCAGGCGGGCCATCTTCCGAACCCGGCCCGGGGCATCCGTTAGCGCGGGCGGCGACAACGGATGCCGGTGTGTGGGCCTCCGGAGCCGGCGCACCGGGTCTCGACAGGCTCGACGACCGACAGGCTCGACGACCGACAGACTCGACCACCGATCGGCTCGACCACCGATCGGCTCGACCACCGGAGGGTGTGCTCGACCGTCTAGGCGCGGAGCTTGGTGATCTGCAGCAGGCCGTCGCCCACAGGGGAGAGGGCACTGATGACTGCGGTGGACGAGGCGATGACGGTCAACAGGGTGCGGAAGCCGGTCGCCACATCGTCGCGCTGGGCCGGGTTGGCCACGCGGCCGCGCCAGAGCGCGTGGGCCACGAGCACGGTTCCGCCCGGGCGGGCCAGGCGCAGAGCATGCTCGACATACTCGATCACACACTGCGGATCGGCGTCGACGAACACAATGTCGTAGGAGTTCTCGTTCATGCGCGGCAGTACATCCGCTGCCCGGCCCGTGATCAGGCGTACCCGGTTCGCGGGGATGCCGGCTTCGGCGAAGTTGGCTTTGGCGTGCTGCTGGTGGTCGACCTCGGTGTCGATCGAGGTGAGGGTGGCGCCGGGGGCGCCGGTGAGCAGCCAGATGCCGGAGACGCCGGCACCGGTGCCGACCTCGAGAATGCTCCGGGCCCCGGTGGCGGCCGCGATCACGGCCGATTGAGCGCCGACCGCCGGAGAAATCGCGTCGATTCCGAGTTCGAGGGACTGCTGTCTGGCCCGCGCCACAGCGTCGGACTCCACGACTGAGTCGTCGGAGAATTTCCAGTTCAGATCTTTGTCAGACACAGCGCAACTCCAGTAGATGAATGGGTCAAGCCTAAGGGGGGCCGGGCATGGTCCGGGGAGGCCTCGCCGGGGGTTATTCTGGGGGAATGTTCGGTTTGACCTTCGAGAAGATATTACTGATCGGGATTGTCGCCGTCTTCCTGCTCGGACCCGAACGGCTTCCCCACTATGCCGCCCAGCTCGCCCGTCTCGTGAAGCAGCTCCGCAACCTGGCCAACGGGGCCAAAGACCGGATGCGGGACGAGATGGGCCCGGATTTCGACGACGTCGACTGGAAGAAACTCGACCCGCGTCAGTATGACCCGCGCCGCATCATCCGTGAAGCTCTCACCGACGAAGACGAGCTGAAAGGCCAATCGGCGACCGTGTCGCGGGCGGTGCCGAACCCCGACGGCGCCTATCTGCAACGCAAGCGCGCCAGGGAGGCCGCCACGCTGCCGGCGCCCTTCGACTCCGAAGCCACTTAGCCACTTTGCCACGCAGCCACGAAGCCACGCGGCCAAACGAACCAGGTGACGAGCACACCGGACGCGGCGTATTCGAGCTGGCGGACGTCGGGAACGGGTACGTTGGGCAGGTTGGTCAGGTTGGGCAGGCCGGGCACGTCGGGCACGTCGGGCACGTCGGGCACGTCGGGCACGTAGACCCGCGACACGGGCCGAGTGCGCTCGGATCGTGTTCCCGACCGCTGCGATGACCTCGCCGGACAGCCCGAATGACGAGAAGTCCTCGTCGACCACGATCAGGCGCCCGGCCGGAAGGAGCGATGCGCGGAAGGTCCCCTGGTTGGCCGCACCCTCGCCGGTGTCCGCCACGGCCGCTCGGTCGTCGCCCAGCCGGGAAAGGGCGACGGCCTGTCCGACGGCGGGCGGTAGATCGTCGGCGATGATTCTCGAGCAGGAGAAATGCGTGCCGGGGTCGAACAGGTGTATGTGCCACTCGAGGCTGAGGCCGAGGGCCGGGCGGTGAGCGGCGCAGTGCGCACCAGAATATGCAGGCCGGGCCATACGGGCGATGCGTGCACGCTACGCTGAACCCACGTATCTGAGGAGTGTGACCGTGTCGAAGCCGTCGAACACCCACGCGAAGCCCAAGCGGGTGCCGCTGCCCGTCTACTCCGCCGAGTTGCGCAATCTGCAGACCGAGTTGGTCGCCATGCAGGAATGGGTCAAGGAGTCCGGGGCCCGCATCGTCGTGATCTTCGAGGGCCGGGACGCGGCCGGCAAGGGGTCCGCGATCAAGCGGGTCAGCGAGTTCCTCAATCCCCGCGTCGCCCGGATCGTCGCCCTGCCGGTGCCGACCGAGCGCGAGCGCGGCCAGTGGTACTTCCAGCGGTACATCGAACACCTGCCCTCCACGGGTGAGATCGTGCTGATGGACCGCTCCTGGTACAACCGCGCCGGCGTCGAACACGTGATGGGGTACTGCACCCCCGACGAGTACCGCCGGTTCCTGCACCAGGCGCCCCTCTTCGAACGGATGCTGGTCGAAGACGGCATTCTGCTCGTCAAGTACTGGTTCTCGGTGTCCGACACCGAGCAGGAGAGGCGGTTCCGGTCACGGCTGAACGACCCGATGCGCCGCTGGAAGCTGTCCGGGACCGACCTTTTCTCGATCACGAAGTGGGTCGATTATTCCCGCGCCAAAGACGAGATGTTCGTGCACACCGATCTGCCGGAGGCCCCATGGTGGGTCGTCGAGAGCGAGGACAAGCGGGCCGCGCGCCTCAACATGATCAGCCACCTGCTGTCGATCGTCCCCTACACGCATCGCGAGCCGCCCCAGGTGACCATTCCGACTCGCCCCGCCGGCTCGGAGTACGAGCGCCCGCCGCGCGAGCTGAACCGGCCAGTGCCGGACATCACGACCACGCTGGGAAAGCCCACGGTGAAGCCGAAGGGCAAGGCCAAGATCAAGAAGAACGCGAAGAAGGCGACCAAGGCGGAGGCGGCGAAGCTGGCGCCGGAGAAGGCGGCCCAGCAGGCGGCCCAGCAGGCGGCGGCGTCGGCCAAGCTGTTCGTCTGAGCCGGGTTCGCGGAGCCGGGTCACGGCTCTGCTGCCCGGGGTCAGCGGCGGCGGATGCCCTTCAGCACGGCCGCCAGCAGCAGCATCGGCCCGGCCAGCCGCTCGAAGTCGTGGCCGGTGCGCGGCAGCTGCACGAGACCCGTCGGACGCGCGATGGTGACGGCGTCCACGAACCTGAGCAGTCCCTCCGGGCCGTTGCGTCGGCCGAGACCGGACTGCTTCAGGCCGCCCATCGGGGCCGCCACCGAGGAGAACGACCCGCGATAGCCCTCGTTGATGTTCACGCTGCCGGCCTCGAGGGCCCCGCCCACGCGCAGAGCCCGCCGCACGGAACCGGAGAACACCGACGCGTTCAGCCCGTAGTCGCTGTCGTTGGCGGCCAGGATGGCCTCCTGCTCCGAGTCGATCACGGTGACCGCGACCACAGGGCCGAACGTTTCGCCGGCGAAGCACTCCATCGCCGGGGTGACCCCGGTCAGCACGGTGGGTTCGTAGAAGAACGGTCCCAGGTCGGGGCGGGCGCGGCCCCCGACCTCGACCGTGGCGCCGTGGGCGACCGCGTCGGCCACCTGCGCGCTCACCCGGTCCAGCTGGGCCTGCGAGGTGAGGGAACCGACGTCCGTCGTGTAGTCGTAGTCGGCGCCGAGCCGGAGCGACCGGGTGACGGCCACGAATTCGTGCAGGAACGCGTCGGCCACACCTCGCTGCACGAAGATGCGCTCAATCGACACGCAGAGCTGGCCCATCGCCGTGAAGCAGGCCGGGGCCGCGTCGGCGGCCGCGCGGGCCGGGTCGGCGTCGTCAAGCACGATCAGCGGGTTCTTGCCGCCCAGCTCGAGCGAGACGCCGGTGAGGTTGCCGGCCGCCTGCGCCGCCACCCGCTTGCCCGTCGCGGTCGACCCGGTGAAGCAGACGTAGTCGGCCTCCGCGGTGACCGCCCCGCCGATCTCCGCGCCGTCGCCGACGACCACGGCCCAGAGCTGCTCGGGCACGCCGGCGTCGATGAATGCCTGACGCAACGAGAGGATGCTCAGCGCACCCTGGTCGTCGGCCTTCTGCACCACGCCGCAGCCGGCGGCGAGGGCCGGCACGACATCCATGGCGGCGAGGCTGAGCGGGTAGTTCCACGGGGTGATCACGCCCGCGATGCCCTTGGGCCGGTAGCGCACAGTGGCCGTGATGACGAGCGGGATCGCGGAGTGGCGGCGCCCGCCGCGCAGCACGCGCGGCGCGGCGAGGGCATTGAAGCGGGTGACGCCGGCGGCCTGGAAGACCTCCTCGAAGGCCTGGCCGCGGGTTTTTCCGGTCTCCGCCTGCACGGTGTCCTGCAGCAGCCCGCGTCGCTCGAGGATCAGGTCGTGCGCGCGCAACAGGATCGCTCGGCGCCGTGCGAACCCGGCCCGCACCCAGGCCAGCTGGGCCAGGCGTGCCTGCGCGTAGGCCGCCTGCACGTCGGGCAGCCCGCTGACGGGCAGCTCGTGCAGTACCTCCCCGGTGAAGGGCGCGATCACGGTGACCGTGGCTCCCGTCGTGGAACGTATGGAGCGGGTGAGAGTCGTGATCCCGGCAGGGTCGAGGGGGGAGGCAGGCATGCCGAAAGTCTAGGTGGGGGCGGCGCGTGCGCTCCGCCGCGGCGCCGGTGCGGCGACGCTACTTTGGGGTGATGCCGAGGCTCAATCCGGAGAGGCCGCGCGCCCGGGTGGCGAGGCGGTCGGCAACCAAACGGATGGCCACGGCCGCGGGGTCGGTCGGGTCGCCGTGCACCACGGGCACCCCGGTGTCCCCGCCACTGCGGAGCGGCACGCTGAGGGGAACCTGGGCGAGCAACGGTACGGGGAACTCGTGCCCGGCGCCGAGCCGGCGCGCGACCTCGGCGCCACCCCCGGAACCGAACAGCTCCAGCACCGTGCCGTCGGGCTGCACGATCCCGGCCATGTTCTCGATCACGCCGTAGATGGTCTGGCCGGTCTGCCGGGCCACGACACCGCTGCGTTCGGCGATGTCGGCGGCGGCCGGTTGCGGGGTGGTGACGACGATGACCTCGGCCTGGGGCAAAAGCTGCCCGACCGAGATGGCCACGTCGCCGGTGCCCGGCGGCAGGTCCAGCAGCAGGATGTCCAGGTCGCCGAAGTAAACGTCGGTGAGGAACTGGGTGATCGTGCGGTGCAGCATCGGCCCGCGCCAGGCGACCGCGACGGAACCGTCCTCCACGAACATGCCGATCGAGATGACCTTCACGTCGAAGGCGATCGGCGGCAGGATCATCTCGCCGACCTGGGTCGGCTTGACCGCGGCTGACTTGCCCGTCTCGGGGGAAGGCGGGGTGACCAGGCCGAGGAGTCCGGGGATGGAGAACCCGTAGACATCCGCGTCGACGATGCCGACCCGCAGGCCGCGCTCGGCCAGGGCCACGGCCAAATTCGCGGTGATTGTGGACTTGCCGACCCCGCCCTTGCCGCTGGTGATGGCGTAGACCCGGGTGAGCGAGTCCGGGCCGAATTGGTTGCTGCGGGCTTCCTTGCCGCCGCGCAGCTTCTCCGTCATCGCTCGGCGCTGCTCGCGCGTCATCACGCTCACATCCACGGTCACGTTGCCGGGGCCGGCCACGGACTCCACGGCGCGCAACACATCGCGCTCGATCTGCCGGGCCGCCGGGCAGCCGGCGATGGTGAGACGGATGCCCACGAGGGCGCGGCCGTCGACGATCCGCACCCCGGAGACCATGTCGAGGTCGGTGATCGGCTTGCGGATCTCCGGGTCGATCACCCGGGCCAGGGCGGTGAGCACCTGGTCGGCGGAAAAGAGGGGCTCAGGCACTGGGCGATCGCTCCTCGCGGTCGCGGTCTCGCTCGCGGTCGCCCTTGCGGAGGCGTTTCCGGGTCTGCTTGTCCGGGTCTTCGCGCTCTTCCAGGTTGTCGAGAAGGGCGCGCAGCTCGGAGCGGAGGAAATCGCGGGAGGCGAGGTCCTTCATGCCGAGGCGTAGCGCCACCACCTCCCGGGCGAGGTATTCGGTGTCGGCCAGGTTGCGTTCGGCGCGCTGCCGGTCCTGTTCGAACTGCACCCGGTCTCGGTCGTCCTGGCGGTTCTGCGCCAGCAGGATCATCGGGGCCGCGTAGGAGGCCTGCATCGACAAGACCAGGGTCAGTGCGATGAAGCCGAGCGACACGGAGTCGAAGCGCCACTGCACCGGTGCGAGCGTGTTCCAGGCGATCCAGCTGACGGCGAAGAACGTCAGCCCGAGCAGGAACCACGGCGTGCCCATGCCGCGGGCGATGGCCTCGGTGAACCGGCCGAAGCGGTCGCGGCTGGGGCGGTCGCGGCTACGCCGGCGCTTGCGGCCGAGGGCGGGCGTGCGCACACCCTTGGGGGAGTCGAGGCGGAGATCCGCTCGGTTAGCTCGGGCCATTGCCGGTCCTCCGTCCGTGGTGCAGCGGGATGCTTCCCGTGGTCAGTTCGGTGCGGGCCTCGGCCCGGCGGCGCACGTCGTCGTTGCCATCGTGGCTGCGCCAGTCGTCGGGCAGCAGATAGTCGAGGACGTCGTCAATCGTCACCACCCCGACGAGTCGGTGGTTCTCGTCGACCACGGGCACGGAGACGAGGTCATAGCTGGCGAGGATGCGGGTGACCTCCGCGGCCGAGGTGTCGGCGGTGACGGGATCAAGACCCTGGTCGAGCAGTGTGCCGAGGCGTTCGTGGGGCGGGTAGCGCAGCATCCGTTGGAAATGCACCATGCCGAGGAAGCGGCCGGTGGGCGGCTCGTAGGGCGGGAGGGTGACGCAGATGGCCGCACCGAGGGCCGGCGCCAGGTCGTGGCGACGGATGAGCGCGAGCCCCTCCGCGACCGTGGCATCGGCCGAGACGATGATCGGTTCGGTCGTCATCAGGCCGCCGGCGGTGTCGGGGGCGTAGGTGAGCAGGAAGCGCACGTCGTCCGCTTCCTCCGGCTCCATCAGGTCGAGCAGCTGTTCGCCGAGCTCTTCCGGCAGCTGCGCGATCAGGTCGGCGGCGTCGTCGGGCTGCATGTGGTCGAGCACGTCGGCGGCGCGGGCGTCGCCGAGCCGGGTCAGGATGCTGACCTGCTCACTTTCCGGCATCTCCTCGAGGGCGTCGGCGAGACGGCCGTCCGGTAGCTCGCCGGCAACCTCGTGCATGCGCTCCGGCGGGAGGTCGAGCAGGGTATTCGCGAGGTCGGCGGGCTTGAGGTCGGAGTAGGTGGCGATGAGCTGCTCGGCCGACTGGGCCTGGCCCTCGGTGGTCTGCTCGCGCACCTCGGCCCAGTCCGTGAAGGTCGTGGCGCCCTTCGCGAAGAGGGACAGGCTGGTCTTGGGGCGGCGCACGAAGAGCTGGCTGATCGCCCAACCGCCCTGGGGGAGCTCCTCGATCGAGACGTCTTCGATGGTCGCCTCACCGGAACCGTCGTTGAAGACCACCGTGCGCCCGAGCATCTCGGCAATGACGCGCACCTCTCCGCCGCGCTGCTCGAAGCGGCGCACGTTGATCAGACCGGTGGTGATGATCTGACCCGAACCGATGCTGGTGACGCGCCCAATGGACACGAAAACGCGGCGTTTGCCCGGGATCTCCACGATCAGGCCGACGACGAGGGGCGGGTCGTTTTTTCGGTAGACCACCAGCACGTCCCTGACCTTGCCCACACGGTCTCCCGCGGGGTCGAAAACGGTACACCCGGCCAAACGGGCAACGAAGACTCTGGTGGCAGACACAGATCAAATCTAGGCCACCTTCAGGGCAGATCGGTCCTGTGAAAGAATGGACTCATGAGCAATCAGAACCCCTTCGGCGGGCGCAGGGCCGCATTGTTCCCCGTTTTACCCAAGGGGGAGGTGCTCGCGACATACGCCACCTATGGCGAGGCTCAGGAAGCTGTGGACACTCTGGCGAAGTCCGACTTCCCGGTGAAGCAGGTCTCCATCCTCGGCAACGACCTCAAAACCGTCGAGCGGGTCACCGGCAAACTCACTTGGGGGCGCGTCGCTCTCGCCGGTGCGGCCTCCGGCGCCTGGCTGGGCGTGTTCTTCGGGCTGCTGTTCTTCATCTTCTCGCCGGATGGCGCGGGCCTGCCGTTCGTATTCGCCGCGGTGATGATCGGCGCCGGGTTCGGCATGCTGTTCGGGGTCGTCAGTGCCGCGCTCAATCGACGTCGCCGCGACTTCACATCGACCATGCAGGTGATTGCCAGTACCTATCAGGTGATCGTCGACGGCACCCTGGTCAATCGGGCCCGGAACCTACTCGCCGGGCTCGCTGAGGCCGAGCAGACGGTGCCGGCCCCGCCGCATCCGTCGGAGCCCCCTCGCGTCGAAGAGCCGCCCGCGGCTCCGCAGCATCCGCTGCCCTGACAGTCCGCGGTCAGGTTTAGGTGGTGAGGGCGGCGATCCAGGCCTCGACCTCCTCGACGGTGCGGGGGATGCCGGCCGACAGGTTCTCCGGGCCGTCCGCGGTGACCAGGATGTCGTCTTCGATCCGCACGCCGATGCCGCGGTACTCCGCAGGCACCGTCAGGTCGTCGGGCTGAAAGTAGAGGCCGGGTTCGATCGTGAACACCATTCCGGGCTCGATCACGCCGTCCATGTACATCTCGCGGCGCGCCTGCGCGCAGTCGTGCACGTCGAGGCCGAGGTGGTGGCTGGTGCCGTGCACCATATAGCGGCGGTGGTGGCCGTTGTCGGGCAGCAGGGCTTCCTCGGCGGTGACGGGCAGCATGCCCCATTCGGCCGTGCGGCGCGCGATGACCGCCATCGCCGCGGCGTGCACGTCGCGGAACACGGCGCCGGGACGCGCCATGGCGAACGCGGCATCCGCTGCCTCGCGCACGGCGTCGTAGACACGGCGCTGCACGTCGGTGAAGGTGCCGTTCACCGGGAGGGTGCGGGTGATGTCGGCGGTGTAGTAGCTGTCGACCTCGACGCCGGCGTCGATCAGGATCAGGTCGCCGGGCACGACGGCGCCATCGTTGCGGGTCCAGTGCAGGATGCAGGCGTGAGGGCCGGACGCGGCGATCGTGTCGTAGCCGACCGCGTTGCCGTCGGACCGGGCCCGGGTGTTGAACACGCCCTCAACGAGCCGTTCGCCGCGGTGGTGGGTGCTCGAGCGGGGCAGGTCCCGGATAATGTCCTCGAAGCCGCGGGCCGTGGCGGCGACGGCGAGGCGCATCTGGGCGATCTCGTAGGAGTCCTTGACCAGGCGCAGCTCCGACAGGCCGCGGGCGAACTGCTCGTCGGCGGCATGGTCGCCGTTGATCTCGAGGCTGAACGGCGAGTCGGAGGCGTCGGTCGTGAGCACCTTCTCCGCCGCGAATCGGAGGCGGGCTTCGTCGACCTCGGTGGTGAAGAGCGGGTCGGCCTCCCGCAGCACGAGGCTCTCGGTGTCGATCGTGTTCATGACCAGGGCAAGGTCGGCGATGCCGCGCACCGGCACGCCGAGGTCGGCGGCAACCTGGGCGACCCCGGGGCGTGGGCCGATCCAGAATTCGCCGATATCGGGGTTTGCGTAGAACTCGTCCGAGTCGCGGCCGGCCCGCTCTCGGAAGTAGAGGGTGGCGTCGTGACCGGTCGCTGTGGGTTCGAGCACCAACACGGCGCCGGGCTCGGCGTCGCTGCCCCAGCCGGTGAGGTGCGCAAAGGCCGAGTGCGCGCGGAACGCGTAGTCGGTGTCGTTGGAGCGTTGCTTGAGACGACCGGCGGGGATGATCAAACGCTGTCCGGGGTGCATTGCGGAAAGGAGTTCGCGGCGGGCGGCCGCGAAGCGCGCCTGCTCGCGGGCGAGCGGTAGCTCTTCGGTGCGCTCGGCCCAGTCGTTGGAGATGTACGCCTTGAACCCGGCCGAACCGGGGGTGGTGGAGCGGTTCTCGTTCGATCGGGGAGCAGGGGTGATCGCGGTTTCGCTGGAAGTGGCCATGGCCCATTGTCCCATTGAGCTAGGAGGTTGGGCGAGGGTGGCCACGATCGGGCGGTGATCGCTGCCTGCGCCGTCTTCCGCCTTGATCACGCGCAGGCCCTGCACCTGCCAGTTCGCGGTGGCCAACGCGTGGTCGATCGGCGAGCCGAGCAGGGCCGGCGCGAAAGTCGGCCAGGTGCCGACGGCGCCCGCACCGGTCGCCGGTCCGGCCTCGTCGCTGACCGTGTAGTCGCCCAGGTCGGAGCTGATCATTAGGGTCGTGGAGCGGGCCTTGGAGATCTGGTCGAAGGCGATGGTGTCTACCCACATCGGACGTCCGCCCTCGCGCATGGCTTCGGCGACGGCCTCACCGGTGGCCTCGGTGGTTTCCGGCAGGGTGACGATGTCGGCGTTCTGGCCGAGGGCGAGTCGGCGATGGCGGCGGCTGGGAACCCCGCGGGACGGTCCGGGTCCGTCGCACAACTAGCATGGGGGAATGCTTGGTGCTCGACGATTCCGCGGTCCGATCGACCTGCACACGCATTCGAGCGTGTCGGATGGCACGGAGACCCCGTCGCAGCTCGTGCGGGCCGCCGCCGCGGCCGGCCTGGGCACGGTCGCACTGACCGACCACGATTCGACCGCCGGCTGGGCCGAGGCCGGTGTTGCCGCCCGCACCGCCGGACTCACACTCATCCCCGGCATGGAATTCAGCACCCGGGTGGGCTTCTCCAGCGTGCACCTGCTCGCGTACCTGTTCGACCCCTCCAACGCCGGCATCGTGGCCGAAACCGCCCGGGTGCGGCAGGCCCGGCTGGTGCGCGCCGAGCAGATGGTGGAGCGCATCGGCGTCGACTACGCCCTGACCTGGGAAGACGTGCTCGCACAGACCACGCCGGATGCGACGGTCGGCCGCCCGCATATCGCCGACGCACTGGTGGCCCGCGGGTTCGCGCTCACGCGGAGCGAGGCCTTCGCGGGAATCCTGCACTGGGAGGCCGGCTACTACCAGCCCCACTACGCGCCGGACCCGCTGCGGGCCATCACCCTCGTGCGCGCGGCCGGTGGGGTGCCGGTCATCGCACACCCGGCGACGCGCGGGGCGGTCGACGTCATCCCTGAAGCGAAACTGGCCCGGTTGGCCGAGGCCGGCCTTTTCGGGCTCGAACTCGAGCACCGTGAGAACAGGCCCGAGGCGAAGGCCCACCTCTACGCGCTCGCCGAGAAGTACGGACTCTTCGTCACCGGGTCCAGCGACTACCACGGCGAGGGCAAGCCGAACCGCCTGGGCGAGAACACGACGACGCCCGAGGTGCTCGAGCGCATCATCGGACAGGGAACGGGCTCGCCGCCCGTCTACGGCTGACGCCGCCCACCCTAGGGAACCGGGCGCGCGGTCTACCATGCGCCGCGAGCCCTATCGTGAGCCACCGCGGAGTCAAACGAAAAGCGCCCCCGCCGAAGCGGAGGCGCTTACGGCCGAAACTGCCGTGCAGGGGGTGCCTAGCTGGGGGTGCCGGCCTGCGGGGCGTGGCGACGCGTGCGGCTTCGACGCCGCGGGGCGCTGTTGCCGTCGTGGTGCTCGGCGCCGCCGCCGTCGTGAGTGCCGGCGGCCGGGGTGATGACCGGGGCATCCGGGTTGGTGGTCGCGCTGACCCGGGTGCGCGAGCGCGGCGGGCGGCTGCCGGCCAGTTCGCCGGAGTGGCTCGCGCCCGAGCGTGCGGCGTCGGTGTGACCGGCGCCGGAGCGACCGGCGCCCGAGCGCGAGGAGTCGCCACCGGTGCGGCCCCCGCCGGAACGGCCGAAGTCAGAGCGGCCCGAGTCGGAGCGGCCGGCGCCGCCGGTGCGGCCTGCGCCACCCGTGCGTGCGGCCGAGGCGGCGGTCTCTCGGATGGGCGAGGCGCGGAGGCGACCCTTCGACCCGGCCGGGATGTTCAGGTCGGCGTAGAGGTGCGGCGACGACGAGTAGGTCTCCATCGGAACCGGCGTGCCGAAGTCGAGCGCGTTGTTGATCAGCGTCCACTTGTGCATGTCGTCCCAGTCGACGAACGTGACCGCAATGCCGGTCTTGCCCGCACGGCCGGTGCGTCCTACGCGATGCAGGTAGGCCTTCTCGTCCTCGGGGATGGTGTGGTTGATCACGTGAGTGACGTCGTCCACGTCGATGCCGCGTGCGGCGACATCCGTGGCGATCAGGATGTCCTTCTTGCCGGCCTTGAAGGAGGCCATGGCGCGTTCACGCTGTTCCTGGTTGAGGTCACCGTGCACGGCCGTGGCGTTGAAGCCGCGATCTCCGAGCTCCTCGACCAGTTTGGCGGCGGCGCGCTTGGTGCGGGTGAAGATCACGGTCTTGCCGCGGCCCTCGGCCATCAGGATGCGGCCGATCACCTCGTCCTTGTCCATGTTGTGTGCGCGGTAGACCAGGTGCTCGATGTTGGCCTGCATCAGGCCCTCGTCGGGGTCGGACGCACGGATGTGGATCGGGCGGTTCATGAACCGGCGCGCCAGAGCGACGATCGGGCCCGGCATCGTGGCCGAGAACAGCATCGTGTGGCGGGTGGACGGCGTCTGCGAGAACAGCTTCTCGATGTCGGCGAGGAAGCCGAGGTCGAGCATCTTGTCGGCCTCGTCGAGCACCATCTCGCTTACGTTGGCGAGGCTGAGCAGGCGCTGGCTGGCGAGGTCGAGGAGCCGGCCGGGGGTGCCGACGACGATCTGCGCGCCGGCCTTGAGCGCCTCGATCTGACCTTCGTACGCCTTGCCGCCGTAGATGGAGACAACCTTGGTGTTGCGGTTGCTGGAAGCCATCTCGAGGTCTTCGGAGACCTGCACGCACAGCTCGCGGGTCGGGACGACGACGAGTACCTGCACGCCGGGTGCGGGGTCGAGCCCGAGTCGCTGAATGATCGGAAGGCCGAAGCCGAGGGTCTTGCCGGTGCCGGTCTTGGCCTGGCCGATGATGTCCTGGCCGCTCAGGGCGAGGGGGATGGTCTGCACCTGGATGGGGAAGGGCTCGATGATGCCTTTATCAGCGAGAGCCTGAACCATGTCCTGGTCGATGTTGAGTTCGGAGAAAATCACGAATTATTGCCTGTCATTAGCTGGAAGCGGGATGCGCCCGTCTTTTGCTTCGGGCACCTGGCCATCGATCCATGCCGATAGCGTGGTCCCAGCCTATCGGGCGGCCCTGTGAAGTCTCTTATACCGGACCCGGACGCGCCGATTCGCCCAGCATGGGCCGGAACCCGCGGTGGCGGCACGACACTGTTCTAAGCTGGGCCTGTGATCATGTGGACCGATGGGCGCAAGAAGCGCGTGGAGGCACCCCGGCAACCGGCGCGGCGGGCACGTCAGTCGACCACGAAAATGGACATCGCCGGTTTCACACCGGAGTTGCTGCCCTACTTCGGCCAGGCGGCGTACTTCCAACTCGGCATGTTCGAGAACCTCGCCCTGGCCATCGCGATCGCTCCGGACCTCACCGCGAAGGAGGCGCTGAGCGTCGCCGCCGGCCGGGCCCTCGCCAAGCACCAGGGGCTCGTGGCCGAGATCCGCCGCCGCGGCGGTGAGCCGTCCGAGGTGATGGCCCCGTTCGCGCCCCACCTCGACGCGTTCCGCGAGCAGACGGCCGGCGCCGACTGGAACGAACTGCTGCTCAGCTGCTATCTCGCCGGGGGACTGCTCGACGACTTCTTCATCCGGCTGTCCGACGGGCTGCCCGGCGATGTGGGCCCGCGGGTGGCGCACCTGCTTGGCCAGGACGCCGGCACGGAGGTTCTCGTCACCCACCTGAAGGCCGCCATCGGCGCCGCCCCGGCGCTCGGGTCGCACCTGGCCCTGTGGGGACGACGCCTGGTCGGGGACACCCTGCTGGTCGCCCGCTCGGCTCTGCCGATGGAGGGCATCACCGCAGCGGAGTCCCGGATCGAACCCGTGTTCACTGAGCTCATCGCCGCGCACACGCGGCGCATGGACGGACTCGGCCTGACCGCCTGACCGCCGGCCGCACGGGGAGCCTTCGTCACGCGCGGGCCGGGTGCCCGTCGCGCATCAGGGTGTGCAGCATCCGCTCGTCGCCGGCGGTGCGCGTGCGCACCAGGGCCAGGTCGGCTGCGACGGATGCCAGTGCGGTCACCCCGAGGGTGACCCACCAGATCCAGCCACCGTCCAAGGGCGCGCCGAGCCAGCTCAGCGCCACCCAGACGACGGACGCGACCATGGTGCCGATCGCCGGGACGAGGACTGCACCGTGTGCGCGGCGCCCCGGAATGGCATACCGTGCGGCAATCCCCAGAACCGCACCGCCGAGGGCGATGAAGAGCAGTTCCACGGTTGGTCAGGCGACGAAGCCGACGCGGCGGGACTCCTCGGAGCCCAGCTCCACGTACGCGAGCCCGACGGTCGGAACGATGTAGACCTTGCCCTTGCTGTCGGAGAGCTTCAGGTACCCGGTCTGCCCGGCGAGGGCGGCAGCGACCGTTTCCTCGACCTCGTTCGCGGGCTGTGAGGTCTCGAAGCCAATCTCACGGGGAGAATTGAAGATGCCAATGCGGATATCCACCAGATGCGCCTTTCGTTGCCTAAGCGCCCAGATTACGACAGAACCGCGCACCGGGCCGACATCGTTCACTGTCGGCGCAACCCGTTACGTTTGAAAACGTGACAACCCTGGGACTCCCGCTCCGTACCGAGCAAGAAACGGTCGTTCTCGACGACTCGCAACGCGCCGTTCTTGCGCTGGTAGCGCAGCCTGCCCTGCCCGGTGGTCGACGCCACACCTCGGGAGTCAGCGCCTCCGTGATCGGCGCACCCGGCACCGGCAAGACCACCACGCTGGTCGAACTCGTCGCCGAGTGCGTGCGGGGCCACGGGTATTCGCCCAGCGAGGTGCTTGTGCTGGTGCCCACTCGCACGGGAGCGACGGCCCTGCGTGACCGGCTTGCGCTGCGCCTCGGCGTGCCCACCAACGGCCCGCTGGCCCGCACCGCGAACTCGGTCGCGTTCCAGATCGTGCGGGATGCCCTGGCCCGGGCGGGAGGCGCGGCTCCCACCCTGCTCACCGGCGGCGAACAAGACCAGATCATCGCGGAGCTGCTCGAGGGGCACCGGCAGGACCACGCCGAAGCGCAGCAGGCCGAAGCGCAGGGCGGGTCGCAGCACATCGAGTCACACCCTGAGTCGCGGCACGCCGCACCGGACTGGCCCGACAGCCTCGGCGCCGACGTGCGCAGCCTGCGCGGGTTCCGCACGCAGCTGCGCGACCTGATGATGCGCGCCGTCGAATACGGCGTCACCCCGGAGGCGCTCGCGGCTCTCGGCCGCAGCGAGCAGCGCCCGGAGTGGGTGGCCGCGGCCGAGTTCATCCGCGGCTACGACGACGTGAAAGACCAGTCCCGCCCCGGCCAGTACGACTCCACCGAACTGGCCCAGTTCGCCGCGGCCATCGTGGCCCGGGCCCCGGCCGGTTCCGCGGCGCTCGGCTCGCTCGGCAGCCTGCGCCTGATCCTGCTCGACGATGCGCAAGAACTTACCCAGGCCAACCTGACCCTCCTCGCCCAGTTCGCGGCGCGCGGCGTGGGCGTCATTGCGTTCGGCGACCCCGATATCAGCACCGGTTCCTTCCACGGCGCCCACCCGGATGCCCTCGGCCGGCTGGGCGCGTACCTGTCCGGCGCCGTGCTGCCGACCCTGGTTCTCAGCACGGTGTACCGGCACGACGCGGCCATCCGCGGGGTGGTGCGGGGTCTCACGCACCGGATCGGCGCGGCCTCGGCCGGCAGGCAACGGTTCGCCGTCAGCGTGGCTGACCCGGCCGCGCAGGCAGTCCAGCCCGAAGGGCAGGCGGACCAGGCCGAGCCTGCCGGGGAGCCGAACCCCGTGCAGACCATGCTCGCGGACAGCCCCGCCGACCAGCTCGCCGTGATCGCCCGCCGGCTGCGGGAGCGGCACGTGCTCGGCGGCATTCCGTGGGGTCAGATGGCGGTCGTCGTGCGCAGCGGCTCGCTCGTGCCCGCCCTGTCCAAGGGGCTCGCCGCGCTCGAGGTGCCCACCCAGGTGTCGTCGGCGCAGACCGCGCTCCGCGACGATTACGCCGTGCGGGCCTTCATCCTTGCGCTCGAAGTGACCCTGGGCCGCACACCCCTGGGGCCCGAGGAGGCGACCCTGCTGCTCCGCGGCCCGCTCGGCGGCCTCGACCCGATCACCCTGCGGCGCCTGCGTGCCGCGCTGCGCCAACAGGAACTCAGCAGTGACCGGAACCGCTCCGCCGACGAGCTCCTGGTGGAGGCCCTCGGCGACCCCGGCCTGTTCGCCGCCATCGACAACCGCACGGCCCGCCGGGCCGCCAGCTGCGGGGAGAGCCTTCGGGCGGCCGCCGTGGAATACGCTGCCGGCGCCACGATCGAGGAACTGCTCTGGGGTCTCTGGCAACGAAGCGGCCTCGCCCGGGAGTGGAAGGACCAGTCCACCGGCACGGGCATCGTCGCCGACGAGGCCAACCACAACCTCGACGCCGTGGTGGAGCTCTTCTCCGCCGCGCAGCGCTACGTGGAGCGCACCCCGGCCGCCCCGCCGGTTTTGTTCCTCGAACACCTTGTCGACACCGACGTGCCCGAAGACACCCTCGCCCCGCGCGCGCTGGGCGACGCGGTCATCGTGTCCACCCCGAGCGGCCTGATCGGCCGCGAATTCGACGTCGTCGTCATCGCCGGAGTGCAGGAGAACGTCTGGCCCGACCTGCGCATCCGTGGTTCGCTGCTCGGAGCCGACGACCTGGCCGCGCTCGCCGCCGGCCGGCGCCCGGAGGAGGCCGGCGCCCGCACCACCGTGCTGCACGACGAGCTGCGCATGTTCGCCCAGGCGACCAGCCGCGCCCGCAGCGAACTGCTGGTGACTGCCATCGACAACGAGGAAAACCAGCCGTCGGTCTTTTTACGGCTGCTGCCGAAGCCCGCACCGCGCACGGCTCCGGAGCCCGGCGACATCAGCCGCTACCCGCTCTCCCTGCGCGGCCTGGTGGGCCGGCTCCGCCGGGATTTGACCCGGGGCACTGCGGCCCACGGCGACGAGGCCGCGAGCCGGGCCACGGATGCCGCAGCGACCCTGGCCCGGCTGGCCCGGGAGAACGTGGTCGGTGCCGCCCCCGACCAGTGGTACGGCCTGAACGAGCCCAGCACCGTGCGCCCGCTCAACGACCCGGAGGCCGGCGATGCCCCGGTGCGCGTCTCGCCGTCGCGGATGGCGGCCTTCGAGACCTGCCCGCTGCACTGGGTGATCGGGCAGGTCGGCGGCGGCACGTCCAACACCGCCGCGAACCTCGGCACGATCATCCACAAGGTGATGGAGGACTCCACCACTCATAGCCCCGACGCGCTCTGGAAGGGCGTCGAGGCGCGCTGGGGTGAGCTTCAGTTCGACGCCGACTGGCAGTCCCGGGTGCAGAAAGTCGAGGCGCGCGCGCTGACCGACCGGCTCGCCTCCTACCTGCTCGACTTCGAACACGGCGGTGGCAGCCTGCTCAGCGCGGAGGGCACCTTCCAGCTCGACGTCGACGGCGCCGTGCTGTCCGGCACGGTCGACCGGGTCGAGCGGCTCGGCGACGGGCGGGCGGTCATCGTCGACCTGAAGACGGGCCGCGGCGACCCGATCAGCGACGCCGGGGTGGCCCTGCATCCGCAGCTCGGCGCCTACCAGCTCGCGTTCAGCGAGGGTGCCATCGAGGGCATCCCCGCCGGAATGCCGCTCGCCGGCGCTCGCCTCCTGATCGTGTCCAGCGGCACGGTCAAGCAGAATTACCGCAATCCCACCCAGTCCACCTTCACCCCTGAGGAGCTTGCGGCCTTCCGCAGTCGGGTCGGTTGGGACGCCGCCGGCATGGGCGGCGCCACCTTCCTCGCCGAAATCAGTTCCCACTGCCTCGACCCGCGCTCGCACGGGTCCTGCCGAATCCACGTCATCAAGCAGGTCAGCTCATGAACCAGTCCGTCACCCCGCCGCCCATCTCGGCCCGCCAGATCGCTGCGACGCTGGGCATGTTCCCCCCCACGGATGAACAGCAGGCCGTGATCGAGGCGCCGTTGACGCCCACCCTCGTGGTGGCTGGGGCCGGCAGCGGCAAGACCGAGACCATGGCCAACCGGGTGCTCTGGCTGCTCGCCAACGGGCACGCCCGGCCCGACCAGATCCTCGGCCTCACCTTCACCCGCAAGGCCGCCGGCGAACTGTCCGAGCGCATCCGCGACCGCATCGACCAGCTCGACGCGCAGGGGCTGCTGCCGAAGCCGCCGGCGCCCGCGGCGGGGGTGGTCACGATCGATTCCTCCGACCTGTTCAACATGCCCACGGTGTCGACGTACAACTCGTTCGCCAGCCGCCTGTTCACCGACAACGCCCTGCTCCTCGGGCGCGAACCCGAGTCGGTGCTTCTCAGCGAGACCAGCGCCTGGCTGCTGGCCCGCCGAGTGGTGATCGAGCACGGCGACAGCCGGCTCGTACCCTTCGGCAAGAAGCTCGACGCGGTGACGGATGCCGTGCTCGCCTTCAGCCGTTCCCTCGCCGAGAACCCCCCGCCCGTTGTTCCAGGCGTTCCGGCCGCGCCGCACGACTTGACCGGCCTCTCCGCCGGCTTCGGCTATCTGCGAGACCTGCCCTACGGCAACCCGCGCAAAAAGATCCCGTATGCCTCGGTCGCCGAGTCACTCGCGGCGGTGGAGCCGCTGCCGGTTCTGTTCGAGCTCGCCGAACGCTTCGCAGTGGAGAAGCGCCGGCTCGGGCTGATCGAGTTCTCCGACCAGGTGGCTCTCGCCCTGCAGGTCTGCCAGAAGACCCTGCAGGTCGTCGCTCGCTACCGCGACCAGTACCGGGTGGTGCTGCTCGACGAATACCAGGACACCTCGGTGCTGCAGACCGAGCTGCTGCACACCCTCTTCAGCCGGCATCCGGTGATGGCCGTCGGTGACCCGCACCAGTCCATTTACGGCTGGCGCGGGGCCAGCTCGGCGAACCTGCTGGGTTTCTCGCAGAGCTTCGCCGGACTCTCCAACCGCCAGTCGCCGTCGATGAGCCTCTCCGTCACCTGGCGCAACCCGGTCACGGTGCTCGACACCGCGAACGCGCTGGTGGCGCCGCTGAGCGAGGCGCTCCGGGCCCGGCCCGACGGCATCCAGGTCGACACCCTCGCGGTGCCGGCCGGTAAGGCGAACGGGCGGGTCGAGGCGTCGATGCTGGAGACCATCGCCGACGAGGCCCGGGTCGTGGCGGACTGGTTCGCCACGCGCCTCACCAGCGGCACTGACAAGTCCGGCGCGATGCTCTTCCGGGCCCGGCGCGAGATGGAGTTCTTCGCCGAGGTGCTGCGGGAGCAAGGCGTCCGCGCCCACGTGCTCGGCCTCGGCGGCCTGCTCTCCACCCCGGAGGTCACCGACGTCATCTGCGTGCTGCGGGTCGTGCACGATCCCGCCGCCGGCAGCGAACTGGTGCGACTGCTCGCCAGCGGTCGCTACCGGGTCGGCCCCCGCGACCTGCAGCACCTCGCGGCCGTGGCGCGCTGGCTGGCGGCACACGACTGGGCCCAGCAGGCGGTGACACAGGAACTCAAAGACAAGATGCGGGCATCCGTCGCCGTCGACGAGGGCGCGTCGCTCGTCGACGCCCTCGACTTCGTGGCTGCCGCCCCCGAGACCCACGGGCAGCTCGCGGGCTTCAGCGACACCGGCCGGGCCCGGGTGCGGGCCGCCGGCCGCCAGCTGGCCTGGCTGCGCGCGCGGGCCGGCCTGCCGCTGCTGGACTTCGTGCGGCTGATCGAGCAGGAGCTCCTGCTCGACGTGGAACTTGTCGCCAACGAGGCCAACGGCCTGGGCCTCGCGAACCTCTACGCTTTCCACGACACGGTCTCCGCCTTCCTTGCCAGCGACGAGGTCGGCAGCCTCGCCGGTTTCCTGCGCTGGCTGGGCAGGGCCGCCGCCTTCGACGACCTGGGCCCGCGGATCGAGCCGGGCGAGAGCGGCACCGTGCAACTGCTCACCATCCACGGGGCCAAGGGGCTCGAGTGGGACTATGTGGCCATCCCCAACCTGACCGAGAAGAGCCTACCGGCTCAGACCCGGGACGGGGCCGGCTGGCTGAAGTTCGGCGAGCTGCCCTACCCGTTCCGCGGCGACCGGGCCGAGCTGCCCGAGCTCGCCTGGCAGGAGCATGAGACCCAGCTGTCGTTCGACACAGAATTTCAAGCCTACAAAGAGCAGCTCGCCGCCCGCCACGACGACGAGGAGCGGCGCCTGATCTATGTGGCCACGACCCGCGCCCAGGAGGAGCTGCTGCTCACCGGATCGTACTGGGGCGGCGGCAGCACCGTGCGCGCCCCCAGTCGGTACCTCGAAGAGCTCGCCGAGGCCGGGCTGATCGCCGCGCTGCCGGAGGGCAGCGAGCACGACGAGAAACCCGACACCGGGGAGGGCGTCGACGAGCACTGGCCCTTCGACCCGCTCGGCACGCGGCGGCCCCTCGTCGAGGCCGCGGCCGCCCGGGTGCGCGCCGAAGCGCAGAGCGAACGCGACACACGGTGGTCCCACGCGGTCACCCTGCTGCTCGAGGAACGGATGCTGCGCCTCGCCGGCGCGGGCGCCGTCCCGCTGCCCACGCGCATTCCGGCTTCCCGGTTCAAGGACTACATCGACGACCCGGTGGGGGTGGCCGCCGCCCTGCGCCGCCCCATGCCCGAGCGACCGTACCGGGCCACCCGGCTGGGCACCCTGTTCCACTCCTGGGTGGAACAGCGCGCCGGCGGGGCGTCGGGCGGCGACCTGATCGACGCGGACGAGAGCGAACTGGACCTCGGTGACCAGGGCAGCGACGACCTCGACCTCGACCTCGACCTCGACCAGAACCAGCCGCTGGAGCAGGCCCAGCTCGAACGGCTGCAGCGCACCTTCGAGCACTCGCCGTGGGCGTCGGTGCAGCCCGAAGAGGTCGAGATCGAGATCCACCACGTGCTGGCCGGGCAGGTCTTCGTGTGCAAGCTCGACGCGGTCTACCGCACCGAGACGGGCTACCAGGTCGTCGACTGGAAGACCGGCCGGGCGCCTTCGAGCGCCGCGGACCTCGAGCTAAAGCAGACCCAGCTGGCCCTGTACCGGCTCGCCTATGCGCGCTGGAAGGGCATCGACCCGGAGATCGTCGACGCGGTGTTCTACTTCGTCGCGGACGACACGATCGTCGCCCCGGACCGGCTCTACTCCGAGGAGGACCTGGTGCGGGCCTGGTCGTCCGTTCGATTGAAGGCGGTATCGCCCACGGTGTCGAGCGCGCCGGTGGTGGCATCGTCGGCCGATGACGATGACGACGAGCCTGGACCCGAACCGGAGCCGGCCTCGTCGTCGTCCTCGAACTCGCCGCCGAACTCCGACAGGTTGTAGGCGTCGGTGTGCATGGAACCACCCAGGTCGCGGCGGGGGATGCCGCGCGGTGTGGACTTGAGCATGCTCTCCACCCCGGCAACATCGAGGATCGGGCCGGTGGCCGGTGACAACGGATGCGACGTAGCCTGGTGCACGTTGTCCACCAGACCGTCGAGCATGGCCACGGCGTCGTCTACGATCCCCTGGCTGCGCGTGTCCGTGCCGTGCAGCAGCCAGCGGGCCAGCTCCAGCTCGGCGTAGAGCATCGCGCGCTGCGTGATCCTCGGGTCGTTGCCCTGGCGGGCCGACGCGTACGACGCGACGGCGGTCTCGCCGGCCGCCCCGCGGGAGGAAAGCAGCCAGTGCAGGTCGCGGGCCGGGTCGCCCACGCTCAGGGCGGACCAGCCGAGAACCCCGGAGACGGAGTCGTCGGTGATCAGGAACGAGTCGGCCGACAACGACCCGTGCACCACGCAGGGCGCGAACTGCCAGAGCCCGTCGTCGTCGGTGGCCTGTTCCCAGCGGCGCAGGATCGCGGCGGGCAGGTAGCCGGTGGTGGCCGCCCGGTCGATCAAGGCGATGGTTCCGGTACGGCATTCCTGAGCGCTCTGCTGAGACAACCCGGCGGTGCCGACGAAGGCCGTCGGCAGTGAGTGCACCGCGGCGATGGCGCGGCCGATCGAACCGGACACGCCCGCGTGGCCGGTGAGGGCATCCGCGTCGAAGGAATCGCCCTCCAAAAACTCGTAGACGACGGCCCGGGTGCCGCTGAGCGGCGCCTGGCCCACGAACTGCGGCACGTCGAAGGGGAGCCGGCTGCGGTTGCCGACGGTGAGCGCGCGCAGGGCTACCAGATCGGCGGACTGCTCGGTTTCGGCGGCCTGCGAGGCGGGGACCCGGATGATGAGGGCACGGTCGTCGCGGTCGATCAGCAGTGCGGATTCGAACGCGCCGCTGGCTCCTCGAGAACGCGCGACGGTGCCGTGCAGACGCACCTGGACGACGTCGAGACCGGGGACGGCGGCAGTGGCCAGCGCGGCTAGAGTGAGAGGTGATCTGACCATACTTCTAGGTTAGGTCGACTTCCCCTCGGCGCGGTTGTTCGCCACGCCTCGACACAACTTCGGCAGTCTGTCCGAGACCGAGGAGCACCATGTCGTTTGCGTTCACCTCCCGTCTGCCGCTTTCCCGTCACGCGGTCGACCGTGACGGCGAGGCGCGCGCCACCCCTGGGTTGCTCAACACGCTGCAGACGGATGCCGGCACGCGCCTGCTCGTGCTGTGGCGAGGCTCCGCGCTGATGGAGGCCGCCGCCCCCGCCCGACTGCGCCTGCTGGCTCCCGACCGAGTTCCCGCCGGCGAGTTTCGGCTCTACCTCGGCCGTTCCCTGGCCGAAGATGCGCCGGAGCCCGTGGGCACCCCGCTGGTCGCGGCCGTGCTGACCGACGAGGAGGCCCTGGCGCTCGAACCCGACGAGTCCCTCTGGGTGTCCCTGCGCCCTGTGGCGACCACCCTGTCCGACCGCGACGCGGGACTGTTCACCGAGACGCTCGGCGTCGTGAACTGGCACGACTCCCACGCCCACTGCCCGCGCTGCGGCACGGCCACCCTGATCGAGAACGCCGGTTGGACGAGGCGCTGCCCCGACTGCGGCGGCCAGGTGTTCCCGCGCACCGACCCGGCCGTGATCGTGCTGATCACCGACGCCGACGACCGCATCCTGCTCGGCTCGAACGCCCTCTGGGAGGGCAACCGCTACTCGCTCCTGGCCGGTTTCGTCGAACCGGGCGAGTCGCTCGAGGCGGCCGTCATCCGGGAGATGTTCGAGGAATCCGGCCTGCGCGTGGCCGACCCGGTCTACCTCGGCTCCCAGCCGTGGCCGTTCCCGGCCTCGATCATGTTCGGCTTCACGGCCCGGCTCGCCGACGGCCAGGCTCCGGCGGCCCTGCTCCCCGACGGGGAGGAGATCCTCGACCTGCGCTGGTTCAGCCGCGACGAGCTACGGGCCTCCGGCGACGTCATCATCCTGCCCGGCCGTTCCTCGATCGCCCGGGCGATCATCGAGCACTGGCTCGGCGAACCTCTCGACTTCGGCCCCGACAAGGTGCACGGATGGCGCTGACCGCCGGTTCCCTGCTGGCCGGCCTCGACGACCAGCAGCGGGTGGCGGCCGAGGCGCTCGTGGGTCCGGTGTGCATGCTCGCCGGCGCCGGCACCGGCAAGACCCGGGCCATCACCCACCGCATCGCCTACGGCGTGATGACCGGCGCGTACTCGCCGAACCGGGTGATGGCCCTCACCTTCACGGCGCGCGCCGCCGCGGAGCTGCGCGGCCGGCTGCGCCAACTCGGCGCCGGGGGCGTCGCCGCCCGCACGTTCCACTCGGCGGCCCTGTCGCAGCTGAACTATTTCTGGCCGCACGTCGTCGGCGGCCAGGCGCCCCGCATCCTCGACGGCAAGGGCCGTCTGCTCGGGCACGCCGCCGAAACCCTGAAGCTCAAGCTGGACACGGCCACCCTGCGCGACCTGGCCGCGGAGATCGAGTGGCGAAAGACCTCCGGAATCGGCATTGAGGCGTATGGGGCCGGCATCGCCAAGCGCAGCCTGCCCGGCCGGCTCGACGTGGACCAGGTGCTGGCCATGATGGAGTCCTACGAGCGCCTCAAGGACGACCGCAAGCAGATCGACTTCGAGGATGTGCTCCTGGCGATGGCCGGGATGATCGAGGCCGAGCCATCCGTCGCCCTACAGGTGCGCGAGCAGTACCGTTTCTTCGTCGTCGACGAATACCAGGACGTCTCCCCGCTTCAGCACGACCTGCTCTCGCTCTGGCTGGGCCAGCGCCGCGACCTCTGCGTCGTCGGGGACGCCAGCCAGACCATCTACTCCTTCGCGGGCGCCCGCAGCGACTACCTGCTCGACTTCCCCAAGCGGTGGGAGGACGCCACCGTCGTGCGCCTCGAGCAGAACTACCGGTCGACGGGGTCGATCGTCGCCACGGCCAACCAGCTCATGCGCGGGCGGACCGGCGCCCTCACCCTGCGCGCCCACGCCAGCGAAATCGGCACCGAGCCGGGTGTGCGCGAGTACCCGAACGACATGGCCGAGGCCCGCGGCGTCGCCCAGAACATCGTCGAGCTGATCGAGGGCGGCACCCGCCCGGAGGACATCGCTGTGCTGTTCCGGGTGAACGTGCAGGCCGCCTTCCTCGAAACTGCCCTCGGCGACGTCGGGGTGAGCTATCAGATCCGCGGGTCGAAGCGCTTCTTCGACCTGGCCGAGGTCAAGCAGGCGGTGATGCAGCTGCGCGCGGCATCCGTCTCGATCATCGGCGAACCGCTGTTCAAATCCGTCAGTGACGTGCTGCGCTCCCTCGGCTGGAGCCAGAGTGCGCCGGAGGCCCAGGGCGCGGTGCGCGACCGGTGGGAGTCGCTTAACGCGATCATGGGCCTCGTCGACCAGGCAGCCCCGGAGACCACATTCCGCCAGTTCACCGACGAGCTGATGGAGCGCCAGGCCGGCCAGCACGAACCCACGGTGTCCGCGGTGACCCTGGCGACGCTGCACTCGGCGAAGGGCCTCGAATGGGACGCCGTCTTCCTGATCGGTCTGTCCGAGGGACTCGTGCCGATCAGCTACGCAGGCACTTTCGAGCAGATCGACGAGGAACGCCGGCTGCTCTACGTGGGCATCACCCGTGCACGCAAACGGCTGTCCCTGAGCTGGTCTGCTGCGGGCCACCAGCAGCGCAGCCCCAGAGAGCGTTCCCGGTTCCTGTCCGAGATCGGCGCCCGCGGCGTGCGTGCGCCCGCCGCCCGCGGCTCCTGAGACCGGCGCGGGGTAGCCTCGGGGCGTGCCCACTTTTCCGTTCACCCGACTGGCTGCGGTGCCCTACGCGCCGTTACTGGTGACGCAGGCACGCCGGCTGCGCCGCGACACGCCCCGGTTGCCCGACGCCGCCCTCCCGTGGACCGGTTCCCGGCCCGGCCCAGACCCGCTGCGCATCCTCGTGCTCGGCGACTCGACCGCCGCCGGCGTGGGCGCCGAGACCCAAAGCGAGGCCCTGCCGGGCTGGATCGCCCACGAGGTGGCCGAGCGCTGGGGCCGCGGCAGCACCTGGCGGGCGATCGGTGAGAACGGCGCCACGGCCCGGGACGTGCGCGAGCGCTTCCTGACGGACGCCGCCGCCGTGCCCTTCGACCTGGCCCTGCTGACCATCGGCGCGAACGATGCGCTGGGGCTGCGCTCCCGAAACGCCTTCACGAACGATGTGCGTCGAATCGTGCTCGCCCTGCGGGCCGCGGCGCCGCAGGCGGCCGTGCTCGTGTCGCTGATGCCGCGCTTCGACCGCTTCGCGCTGCTGCCCGAACCCCTGCGCGCCACCCTCGCGCGGCACGCCGCGAGCCTCTACACCGGCGCCCGCCTGGCCGTCGAGGATCTCGACGGGGTCGTCGCGATCCCGACCCCGCCGCCCTACGTCGAGGGTTTCTTCGCCAGCGACGAGTTCCACCCGAGCGCGCTCGGCTACCGCCTCTGGGCCCGGTTCGTCTTCGACGCCGCGCCCGGCCTCCGACTCGACCGCCCGGTCGGCTGAGAGCACCTGATGGCCCTGCTCCGTAGCCTGGACGAGGTTGTCGCGGTCGTCCGGGCGGTCGAACGCGAACGCACCCGGCAGGCGACGGATGCCGGCTCGCGCACCCTCGTCGGCCTGGCCGGCGCCCCGGGATCGGAAAGTCGACCGTGGGGGAGGCGCTGGTCGCCCGGCTGAACGCCGGCGCCTCGTGGTGGTGGAGGGCAACTACCTGCTGCACGGCGAGGGCGGCGGGGCCGAAGCCCGGCCGCTGCTCGACCTGACCCTGGTCGTGGGGCTGGAGCGGGGCATCCGGCTCGCCCGAGCCTGATCTGGGCCCCGGTCTGCGACCGGGTCTGACCTGGACCTGTCCGGTCAGTCGCGGACGGGGCGCCCGGCCCCGGGCAGCGCGGTCACGTTCCCGGGAACGGTGCGGCAGCCGCACGACTCATGCGGCCGGTAGCCACGACGTTTGAGGGTGGCGGACGCCACGTCGAAGACGAGCGCGGTCTCCGTGAGGGTGGACCGCCCGAGGACCAGCCAGTCGTGGCCGATCCCGGCGACGAGGGCGGCCACATCGATGCCGGCCCGCGGGGTCTCCGTGGGTGCCCGGCGGCTGAGCAGCTGGCAGGCCAGGGCGGCCCACGACGGGTCGGAATCCATGTGCGCCAGCTCCAGGCAGTACAGGCAGGGGCCGACCCCCGGCTCGACCAGGGGTCCGATCCGCACCTCGCTGTCGCTGAAGACCACGGGCAGGTGCGGGATGTCCCGGCGCAGCCAGCGCCCGTGCCGCTCCGGTTCCAGGGCGTAGTGACCCAGGACCACGGCCAGCCCGGTGCCGGGGTCGTCGGTCTTGGCCAGGGTCAGACCCAGGGTGCCGATCAGGGTGCGGATCAGGTCCGCCGTGAGCCCGCACCCGTCGACGCAGATTCTGGGCGGCGGTGCCACGGCGACCGGTTCGGGCATCCGGGCCGGTCCCGGAACATTCTCGGCGGTGACCAGAAGAGCCGGCCGCAGGGCGCGGAGCAGCGCCAGGATGGCCTCGTCGGAGGCCCCGCCCTCCCGCCCGATCATCAGTGCTCCGGAGCGGGGCACCCCCACGAACAGGGCCGCGAGCACCCGCTCGAGTCCCGGGCTCAGGGCGGTGATCACGACCAACGGGTGGTCGACGCCGACCTGGATGATGTCGGGCGAGCGCCAGACGACCGGATACCGGGGATCGAGTCGGAGTGTCATTCGGCGATGATGCCGCACTCTGCGCGCGCCCGCGCGAGTCATCCACAGCCCTGGCCCACAGCCGCAGCTCGGCACGGCGCGGCCGTTTGCCCGATCCTCGGCGTCAGTCCAGCATCCGCCCCTAGGCTTTCGCTATGACGACGCAACGACGTGTACTTGTGACCGGCGCTACCGGGTATATCGGCGGCCGGCTCGTTCCCCTGCTGCTGGAAGCCGGCTACGCCGTGCGCGTGCTCGTGCGCACACCCCAGAAGCTGAAGGATGTCCCGTGGGTCGAACAGGTGGAGGTCGCCGAGGGTGACCTCGGGGACCTGGCCAGTGTGCGATCCGCCGTCACCGGGGTCGATGTGCTCTACTACCTGGTGCACTCGATGGGCACTCGCGGCGACTTCGAGAGCACGGAACGCCTCGCGGCCACGAATGTGGCTACGGCCGCCGCCGCGGCCGGCGTCTCCCGCATCGTCTACCTGGGCGGGCTGCACCCGGACACCGAGGAGCTGTCCCAGCACCTGCGCTCCCGGGCAGAGGTCGGCCGCATCCTGGTGGAGTCCGGTGTGCCGACAGCAGCCCTCCAGGCCGGGGTGGTCATCGGGTCCGGCTCCACGTCGTTCGAGATGATCCGGCACCTGACCGACGTTTTGCCGTACATGCCGGCGCCGCAGTGGGTGCGCAACAAGATCCAGCCGATCGCCGTGCGTGACGTGCTCTACTACCTCGTCGCGTCGGCGGAGCTTCCCGCCGACGTCAACCGCACCTTCGACATCGGCGGCCCCGACGTGCTGCGTTACGGCCAGATGATGAACGGGTACGCCCTCGAGGCCGGCCTGCGCCAGCGCCCCATCGCGTCCCTGCCCGTGTTCACGCCCTGGCTCGCATCGCAGTGGGTCAATTTGGTCACGCCCATCCCGCGCAGCCTTGCCGTGCCGATCATCGCAAGTCTGCAGAACGACTGTGTGGTTCACGAGCGCGACATCGACCAGTACATTCCCCAGCCGAAAGAGGGCCTCACCGGGTATCGCACCGCCGTGCGCCTGGCCCTCGGTCGCATGCGCGACGGCGACGTCGAGACCAGCTGGCGGAACGCGTCGATCGCGGGCGCTTCGAGCAACCCGCTGCCCAGCGACCCCGAATGGGCCGGGCACCTCGTCTACACCGACCTCAAGGAAAAGCACACCGCCGCGAAGCCGGAAGCCCTGTGGCGCGTCATCGAGAGCATCGGCGGTGACAACGGCTGGTACTCATTCCCGCTGGCCTGGGCCATCCGCGGCTGGATGGACAAGCTCGTCGGCGGGGTCGGCCTGCGCCGCGGCCGTCGTAACCCCGACCACCTGCATACGGGCGACGTGCTGGACTTCTGGCGGGTCGAACGCATCGACACCGGCCGGTTCCTGCGTCTCCGTGCCGAGATGCGCGTTCCCGGCCGGGCGTGGCTGGAGATGACGGCGGATCCGGCGCCGGGCGGCGGCTCCGTGTACCGTCAGCGCGCCGTCTTCTTCCCACGGGGACTGGGCGGTCGGCTGTACTGGTTCGCGATCCTGCCCTTCCACGGCGTCATCTTCACCGGCATGGCCAATCGGATCACGGCGGCCGCCGTAGGGGAGGCTGCCGTGGAGGTGGCCGTGACGAACGCGAACGCCACGACTGCCCCGGATGCCCCCGGATCGGGCCGGCCGGTCGCCGAGCGCGCCGCCTGAGCGGTGAGTTCACCAAGGTTGACCTGACCGGGCTCTGACCTGACCGGGCTCTGACCTGACCGGGCTCTGACCTGACCGGGCTCTGACCCGACCGGGCCCTGACCTGACCCGGCCCTCGACGCGGTATGAAACCGCGTTCCAACCGCCCGGTTTTCCGAGTCCGAGGCCCTGAGCCACTCAGCCCGAACGGAGTCGACGGCGATTCTGGCGCCCCGAACGCTTTCCTCGGTCAGGCCCGGCTGAGCCCGCGCGTGTGGCCAACTCAGGACATCCGCCGCCTGGGTCCGCCAGCCGCCGCAGACTAGTGCGGAACCAGCGCGGATGCCCGGCATGCCCCGAGCGGATCTCCTGAGTTGGCCACACCATCTGCCGGATACCAAACGGTGATCGCTGGAGGCGCCGCATGACTCGTGCGGCTCGGGCCTTGACCAGGGCACTCGCCGCCTCGCCGGTGATGACCCGCGTGCACGCGGTGCCGTCGGACCCGATCGTGGGCGCGCGACGCCGCGAAGCGATGAGGACTCACCAAGGGGCCGGTGCGGTCACGGCGAGGCACTATGGAAGAGTTGCGAGCAACGCGATGCCGATCCAGCAGATCTGATGTGGGGCGAGTCTGCGCGATGGCTCGTGCGCAGTGGCTAGTGCGTGGGAAGGTGCGCAGAGATCTGCTCGTCGGGCTCGAGTTCCAGCTGGCGCTCACGGAAGAGATTGAGCTGGCGCTGGCGGTATTCGCCGACCAGATTCGTGATGTCGTGGTGTTCGGTGTGGCCGGGAAGGTTCGGCAGGGATGCAGATTCTGAAGTCAATGGGAAAACCAATTCGTCTCGGGGGAACGACCGATGCCCGGATTTGGAGCATTCAGAGACGCTAATTGATTCCACCGGTGATGTCAACGCGGCGGGTGCCGCCGGCTTCAGCCTCGGTTGTTGTTGAGTTCGAAGACCTTGAGCAGCTCCGCGATGGCGGTCCCCCGAGCCTCGCCCCCGGCCTCGAACATCTCGGTCACGTGGGTTTGCAGGTGATTGTCCACCAGGAGCTTGTTGAGCGAGCCGAGCGACTTCTGGATTGACAGGGACTGCGTGAGGATGTCGATGCAGTAATCCTCGTTCTCGATCATCTTCTCCAAACCACGCATCTGACCCTCGAGGATGCGGGCACGGTGCAGGGCACGCCGTTTGATGTCGTCAATCATGGGTCTACAGTACCGCGATTTCACATACCCCGGAGGGGTATTCTGTCGTCTGCAAGCGACGTCACCATCGTGTGCGACCACCTGGCACCATGCCCGACGTCATCCGGCTGTCCCGACGCACCCTGCGCGTGATCAGGGGTACCCTGATTTGCACCTTCTGCTACGGCCGGGCGGTGCTGCCGCTGGCCGTGTTCAACCTGATCAACCCGTTGATCTCCGCCGCATTGATGGTGTTCTCCAGCCTGTTCGTGGTGCGCAACAGCCCGCGCCGGTGACGATCGCCACCGATGTCTTCGTGCATGGCGCGCAGACCTATGTCATCACCTGCGAACAGGTCGACGTCACGCTCGACGTCACCGCCGGGGCACTCGGCCCGGCCGAGGGGCTCACTCTGTCCGTCGGGTTCGAACCTGGCACCTTCGTGCCCCGCGACCAGTCGTTCACGGCGAACCCTTTCCCGGGTATCGGCCTCGCAGCGGCCCTGATCGGCCTGCTCGGCGCCGGTCTCGCCGTCGCCTCCCGGGCCACCCGCTGGCGGAACGCACCGGGTCGGCCGACCGTCGTCGCCGAGTACCTGCGGCCGCAGGGCGTCAACCTGCGGCCGCAGGGCGTCAACCTGCTCATGGCGGGAAACGTGATGCGCACGAGCGCCAAGGCCATGACCGCCCAGTTGCTCAGCTTCGCTGTGCGTGGCAATGTGCGGGTCCTGGAGGGGGAGGGCACAAAGCACTACCTGCTCGAGCTGTTGCACACCAGAGACCTCGACCCGGCCGAGCAGGCGGTGTTCCGGCTGCTGTTCCCGGGGCTGCACGCGGGCACGAGCCGCGACCTCAAGACGAAGGACACCAAGCTGGGCGCCGGGCTGGCCAAGCAGCTCCAGGCGGTCACCGAGCAGGTGCTGACCGACGGGCTGCGGGAGAGGAAGGGTGGCCGGCTGCCCCGTTGGCTGCTCGTCGGCGCTGTGCTCACCGGCATTCTGACTCTGGTCGGTGTGAAGCTGTACATCGATATAGCCCCGGCCGAACGCCTGCGAGTGCTGCAGAGCCCCGAGGGAGCGCTGAGGTCGCCCTACCGGCCGGACCCGGCATCCGTTCGCGGCCTGCCCGATCCGGGGCAGCCGGGGCAGGTGCTGAAGCTCTATGAGCACCTGCTGCCGTTCGCGGTGCTGTTCGGTCAGGAGAAGGAGTGGGCCCAGGTTCTCGGTGACCACTACGCCCGGAGTGACGCGCAGCCGGACTGGTACGCTGGGTTCGCACCGTTCAACCCGGTCTGGTTCGCCGCCGGGTTGAGCTCGTTCACGAGTTCCACCTCGGCCTCCTGGTCGGGAAGCGCGTCGAGTTCCTCCAGTTCCGGTTCGGGTGGAGGTGGCTCGGTCGGCGGCGGTGGAGACGGCGGCGGAGGAGGAGGCGTCTGATGGGCACCCCGGTCGAACCCACAGTCACACGTTCCGCTCTGGCCCCCGGTCTGCTCGGGGCGGTCATCCTGCTCGGCGGGCTCGCGCTGCTGGACTCCGAAAGCTTTATCATCATCCGTTACGCGGTCAGCATCCTCGCGATGATCCTCTGCGTCTTCGCTATCCAGGCGAAGGCCTGGCTGTGGTTGATCGGTCTCGTGCCGATCGCGGTGCTCTGGAACCCGATCGTGGTCATCGACCTGTCCGGCCGGGGCTGGGTGTCCGCCCAGTTCATCGCCGCGCTGGTCTTCATCCTCGTCGGGGTCGTCACCAAGGTGCCGGTGCATCGGGATTGACCAGCGGGCGTAGACTATACCCGCGTCGAAAAAGCCCGATTACCGTCTTGACCGTGCCGCTGCATCCCAAATGCCGGTGGCGCAAATAGGGTTGGCACGTTGCTCGATTCAGGCTTCGACGTATCGATCGCACCGGTGTCCACGGATGCCGCACCACGTCGAGCACGGCCTTTGTCTGCTGTGCTGCTGTGAAGTTGGAGAAGAATGGCTTACACCCGCCACCAGGCCGCCGGTTCGAACAACCGTGTTGCCGCGGAAGGTCGCGCTCGGCAGCGACCTCGTTCCCGCGACGATGACGCCCCCATCATTCCCATCCTCGCCCGCAAGGTGCGCGAGGTGGAGGCGAAGGCGCAGGTCGGCGCCAAGCTGGGCCCGACCAACCGCACCAAGTACCAGGTCATCGCGCTGCTCATGCGCGAGGAACGTGCCCGGGTCAAGGGCGACAAGGACCTCACCGACGCGAACCGCGCGGAACTGCTGAAACGCCTTGACGGCATCGCCCAGATCCTGGCGAAGACCGCGGCCCGCGACACCAGCCTGATCACCCTGCTGGAACCGGATGCCGGCGTGTCCACGGTCGCGCAGCGGTTCCGCCGCGACTGGCTGCTTGAGTCCGGCGCCGAACTCACCCCCGACGAACTGATCATCACCCGCGAGGCCGAGGCCAAGCCGGAAATTCCGGTCAACCAGGTCATCCCTCAGTCGGTCAAGGCTCGCCAGCTCGCCAACCCGTTCCTCGCGCCCGATTTCAGCGCCGCGACGGCCCAGCCGGTCGTCTCCGGCCGTCGCCTGGCCAACTGGGAACTCATCGGCCCGCTGTTCAAATCCTTCGAGTATGGTTCCGGCGGTCAGGCCGCCAGCATGGACCTGCCCGAGGCACCCCGCGTCGACCGGCTCTCGCCTCGCGGCATGGAGCTGATGCGCCACCAGGCCCGGTTCGTCGAAAGCGCGCGCCTGGGCCACCGCAGCTACCTGCTTGCCGACGAGCCGGGGCTCGGGAAGACGGCGCAGAGCCTGCTCGCGGCATCCGTCAGCGGGGCCTACCCGCTGTTGGCCATCGTTCCCAACGTCGTCAAGATGAACTGGGTGCGCGAGGTCGCACTGTGGACGCCGAACCGCCGGGCCACCGTCATCCACGGCGACGGCGACACGCTCGACGCCTTCGCCGATGTGGTCATCGTCAACTACGACGTGCTCGACCGGCACCGCACCTGGCTGGGCACCCTGGGCTTCAAGGGCATGGTCGTCGACGAGGCGCACTTCATCAAGAACCTGCAGTCGCAGCGCTCCAAGCACGTGCTGGCCCTGGCTGAGCAGATCCGGCGCCGCACGCCCGGCGGCAACCCGCTGCTGATGGCTCTGACCGGAACCCCGCTGATCAACGACGTCGACGACTTCCGGGCGATCTGGCAGTTCCTCGGTTGGCTCGACGGCGACAAGCCGGCCCCCAGACTCATGCAGAAGCTCGAAGCGATCGGGCTGACCCCGGCCGACTCCGGGTTCTACAGCGCCGCGCGTGCCGCGGTGATCGACCTTGGCATCGTGCGCCGCCGCAAGGTCGACGTCGCCGCCGACCTGCCGGCCAAGCGCATCGCCGACATCCCGGTCGAGCTGGACGACGACCTCGGCCGCTCCATCCGCCAGGCCGAGCGGGAGCTCGCCGCCCGCCTGGTCACCCGGTACCACTCCCTCGTCGCCGCCCGCCATCCGGGCCAGACGCCGCCGGTTCTCGAGGGAGAGCAGCGAGCCGCGTTCATCCGCGCGGTTGCCCACGCCGAACTCGAGGAGTCGAAGGGGCAGACGACCGGTGAGAACGTCTTCACCATGGTGCGCAAGATCGGCCAGGCCAAGGCCGCCCTCGCGGCAGACTACGCCGTGCAGCTGGCGCACTCGGTGGGCAAGGTCGTCTTCTTCGCCAAGCACATCGACGTGATGGATGCCGCCGAGGACATCTTCGCCAAGCGCGGCCTGCGCACGGTCTCCCTGCGCGGCGACCAAAGCGCACTGGCCCGCCAGGCCGCCATCGACTCCTTCAACGATGACCAGGGGGTGGCCGTGGCGGTCTGTTCCCTCTCTGCCGCCGGAGTCGGCGTCAACCTCCAGGCCGCCTCCAACGTCGTGCTCGCCGAGCTCAGCTGGACTGCCGCCGAGCAGACACAGGCCATCGACCGGGTGCACCGCATCGGCCAGGACGAGCCGGTCACCGCGTGGCGGATCATCGCCGCCCACACCATTGACGCGCGCATCGCCGAACTCATCGGCAGCAAGCAGGGCCTCGCGGCCCGCGCCCTGGACGGCGCCGTCGACGAGATCTCGTCCGCCGATTCCGTGCAGGCCAGCGCCCTGATCTACCTGCTGACCCTGGCACTCGACGGGGAGTTGTAGAACGCGCCCCTCACCGGCGTGGATTTGAACCGGGCCTCGTTTGGGGTCCATCATTGAGTGGCGGCGGTGTGGGCGCCAATCTGATCACTTGTGCAACAAGGAGCAACGACAAATGAAAATTGGTATCCTCACCAGCGGCGGAGACTGCCCCGGCCTGAACGCGGTTATTCGCGGTTCCGTCCTTAAAGGCATCCGCGTACTCGATGCCGAATTCGTCGGCATTCGCAACGGCTGGAAAGGCCTGGTCGAGGGCGACTTTATGACTCTGGACCGGCACAGCGTGCGCGGTCTCTCCCGTCAGGGTGGCACCATCCTCGGTAGCTCCCGCACGAACCCGTTCGAGGGTGAAAACGGCGGCCCCATTAACATTCAGAAGACGATGGACGCGGAAGGAATCGACGCGATTATCGCCATCGGCGGCGAGGGCACCCTCACCGCGGCACGCCGACTGACGGATGCCGGACTTCAGATCGTCGGCGTTCCCAAGACCATCGACAACGACCTCGAAGCCACCGATTACTCATTCGGCTTCAACACCGCCGTCGAGATCGCCACCGAGGCCATCGACCGACTGCGCACCACAGCCGAATCCCACGGCCGCTGCATGATCGTCGAGGTCATGGGCCGCCACGTGGGCTGGATCGCCCTGCACTCCGGCATGGCCGGCGGCGCCCACGCCATCCTGATCCCGGAGCAGCCCCAGACCATCGAGCAGATCTGCGACTGGGTCATGCACGTGCGCGACCGCGGCCGCGCACCCGTGCTCGTCGTCTCCGAGGGCTTCAAGCTCGCCGGCATGGAGGAGGCGCTCTCAACCAAGGGCCTCGACGCGTTCAACCGCCCCCGCCTCGGCGGCATCAGCGAGATGATCGCCCCGATGATCGAGGAGCGCACGGGCATCGAATCCCGCGCCACCGTCCTCGGCCACACCCAGCGCGGCGGCGCTCCGTCGGCCTATGACCGGGTGCTCGCCACCCGCCTCGGCATGGCGGCCGTTGACGCCGTCTACGCCGACAAGTGGGGCTCCATGGTTTCCCTGCGAGGCACCGACATGGAAATCGTCAGCATCGCGGAAGCGACCATCGGTCTAAAGACCGTGCCGCAGGCGCGCTACGACGAGGCCGCGGTGCTGTTCGGCTAAACCCGCACCAGGCGCTGAGGGGATCCGGATCGATTTCCGCCGATTGGCGGAGGTTCGACCGGGACCCCTTCGTGCGTTCCGGGACCGACTCAGGCGAGTTTGGCCTGAACCTGCGCCAGCGACGGGTTCGTCGCGCTGGAGCCGTCCGGAAAAAGGACTGTCGGGACCGTGCGGTTGCCGTTGTTCAGGCTCATCACCAGCTCGGACGTGCCGTCGACCTCCTCCACGTTGATCTCGGTGTAGGCGATGCCGGCCTTGACCAGCTGGGTCTTCAGGCGGGTGCAATAGCCGCACCAGGTCGTCGTGAACATGGTTATGGTTCCGGATTCCGGCACAAAGTTCATACTTGGATCCTAACAAACCGGCCTGAACGGGAGCAGGACCGTACCTCGTTACCATTGGTTCATGTCTCTTCCTCAGGTCTGCGTGGGCTACCTCACCCGGCGTTCTCCATCGGGGGACCTGCAGGTGCTGCTCGGCCGCAAGAAGAAAGGACTGGGCCGGGGCAACATCGTCGGCCTCGGCGGCAAGCTCGAGCCGGGGGAGTCGGCCGTGGAGGCGATGGTGCGGGAGATCGAGGAGGAGTCCGGCCTGGTCGTGGCGGCATCCGCCCTGACCCCGTTGGGTCTGCTGACCTACCTGTTTCCGCACCGGGAGGCCTGGAGCCAGGAATCGAGCGTGTTCGTCTGCACGCAGTGGAGCGGCACCCCGCGCGAGTCCGACGAGCTGAACCCGGTCTGGTTCGACGTGGCCGCGCTACCGGTGGACGAGATGTGGGACGACGCCCGGCACTGGCTGCCGGGGGTGCTCGCCGGCATTCCGGTGCGGGCCACCTACACCTTCGGCCCCGACTTGGCCACGGTGGTCGACCCGGTTTGAATTGACCTACTTCCCCGGGAGTGTCAGGCTTATCACAGCGGTGCAGCTTGAGATAACCCCGGCTGTCGTACACTCAGAGGAAGACGCCGGTGGATTTCACCCTGATCGTTGCGCTTGTGATTGCGCTCGCACTGATTTTCGACTTCACCAACGGCTTCCACGACACCGCGAACGCGATGGCAACCCCCATCGCGACCGGCGCCATGCGCCCGAAGGTCGCGGTGGGACTCGCCGCCATTCTGAACCTGGTCGGGGCTTTCCTCTCCACCGAGGTCGCCAGGACCATTTCCGGCGGCATCATCAACAAGGATGACGCCGGAGTTCAGATCACTCCCGAGATCATCTTTGCGGGCCTGATCGGCGCCATCGTTTGGAACCTCATCACCTGGCTGCGTGGCCTGCCGTCCAGCTCGAGCCACGCCCTGTTCGGCGGACTCATCGGCGCGACGATCATCGGCGTCGGCTCGCAGGCGGTCGCCTACGACGTCGTGCTGGCCAAGGTCATCCTGCCGGCACTGATCGCCCCGCTCACGGTGGGCATCGTCGCCTACCTCGCCACCAGGCTCGCCTACTTCATCACCCGGCGGGATTCCGGCAAGGCGGATGGCCGGGGCGGCTTCCGCTACGCGCAGATCATCTCCTCGTCGCTCGTTGCCCTCGCACACGGCACCAATGACGCCCAGAAGACCATGGGCGTCATCACCCTCACCCTGATCGCCGGCGGGATGCAGGACGTGGGCACCGGCCCGCAGCTGTGGGTCATCACCACCTGCGCGATCGCGATCGCGATCGGCACGTACACCGGCGGCTGGCGAATCATCCGGACCATGGGTCGCGGCCTCACCGACATCAAGCCGGCCCAGGGCTTCGCCGCGGAGACCAGCACCGCGGCCACCATCCTCGCGTCCAGCCAACTCGGCTTCGCGCTCTCCACCACGCAGGTCGCGTCCGGGTCGGTGATCGGCTCGGGCCTGGGCCGCCGCGGCTCGACCGTGCGCTGGGGGATGGCCGGCCAGATCGCGCTCGGCTGGGTGCTCACCCTGCCGGCGGCGGCCATCATGGGTGCCTTCGCGGCCGGACTCGCCCTGATCGGACCGATGGGCATCGTGCTCGACCTGGTGATCGGTTCCCTCGTCATCGCCGTGCTGTTTCGCCGGTCCCGCCAGAGCCGGGTCACGCACGACAACCTGCACGACATCGACGACGCCGGGCGGGTCGTGAAGATCCGGAAGACCCCCCGCAAGGCCTCCCGCACGGCCTCTCGCAAGGATCAGAAGAAGGTCGCGCTGTGATCGATTGGTCTGCGTTCCTCGTCGTCGCGCTCGCTTCGCTCCTCTCGTCCGCGGTCGTGGTGGGCCTGTATTCGCTCGGGCTGCGGTTGCTCACCACCTCCGGCCGTGTACCCGTGGTCGAACCGGCCGAATTCACGGGAGCCATCACCGTGCTCACCCCCAAGCGTGCGGCCAAGGAGGCCAAGCGCGCGCGCAAGGCCGCCGCCGGCCCACTGAGCCCTCTGCAGAAGCAGGTCGCCCTGATGGGCGCCTACGCCTGTTTCGTGCTCTGTAGCGCGGCCGTGCTCTACGGTGTCTACCTGATTGTGCCGGCCCTGCACCGCTGACCCGCTGCGTCCCTGTTCCGCTTCCCTCGCAGCGTTCCGTGCCGTAACGGGCGCTCTCGGTTGCCGCGCGGTAGCTGCGCCGCTGCGCTGGTGGCACGCCACGTGCGGAACGGCGCTGCACGCTCGCAACGCCGGATGACTGCGCGACCTGGTCCGTCAGGCTGGCGGTGCACCCTGTGGAGCTGGGTGCACGGTAGACCGTGCGCCGCGAGCCAGGACATGCGCCGCGAGCCACTACCTGCGGCGCTGCGGAGGGCCGCGGATGCTACCGTGCGGTGCCGCGCACCCGGGCCACCCACGTCATCAGGTGGTAGATCACGATGGCGGCGACCGTGCCGAGCGCGATGCCGTTGAAGCTGAGGCTGCCGGCCGAGAAGGTATAGTCGGCGATGCCGATGATCAGCGCGGTGGCCGCGGTGAACTGGTTGACCGGCTTGCTGAAGTCGACCTTGTTGTCGAGCCAGATCTTCACGCCGATGATGCCGATCAGGCCGTAGAGGGCCGTGGTGACGCCGCCGAGCACCCCCGCCGGGATCGTGTTGATGACCGCACCGATCTTGGGGGAGAGTCCGAGCAGCACCGCGGTGATGCCCGCGACCCAGTAGGCGGCCGTGGAGTAGATGCGGGTGGCCGCCATGACGCCGATGTTCTCGCCATAGGTGGTGGTGCCCGATCCGCCGCTGAAGCCGGCGAGCATCGTGGCCAGGCCGTCGGCCATCAGGGCGCGACCCGTGAAGCGGTTCACCGTCACATTCGTCATCTGGGCAACGCCCTTGATGTGGCCCACATTCTCGGCCACCAGCACGAGCACGACCGGCAGGAACGCCGGGAGCACGCCGAGGGCGGCGGACGGATCCGCGAACGGGTTCATCGCCGCGGTGAACTGGGGCAGGCCGATCCAGGCAGCCTCGCCCACCCCGCTGAAGTCGACCTCGCCGGCCACCACGGCGGCCACATAGCCCACGATCACGCCGATGAAGATGGACAGCCGGCCCAGGATGCCGCGGAACACCACGGTCGAGAGGATCACGGCGAGCAGGGTGATCAGCGCGGTGAGCGGGGCCAGCTCGAAGTTCGACTTGGCGACGGGCGCCAGGTTGAGGCCGATCAGGGCGACGATGGCCCCGGAGACGACGGGCGGCATCAATGCGTCGATCCAGCCGGTGCCGGTGAGCTGCACGATCACGCCGATCAGGGCCAGGAGTAAGCCGACGACGATGATGCCGAACAGGGCGCTGCCCATGCCCGCGCTCGCGGTCGCGGCGGTGATCGGCGCGATGAAGGCGAACGAGGAGCCGAGGTAGCTGGGCAGCTTGTTGCGCGTGATGACCAGGAAAAGCAGGGTGCCGATGCCCGAGAAGAGCAGCGTCGTGCTGGGTGGGAAGCCCGTGAGCAGCGGTACCAGGAACGTGGCACCGAACATGGCGATGACGTGCTGGGTGCCGATTCCGATGGTCAGCGGCCAGTTCAGGCGCTCGCCGGGGCCGACGACATCCGTGGCTCCGACCGTTTTTCCGTCACCGTGCAGGGTCCAGGGCAGAGCCATGTGTTTCTCGTTTCCGTGTCGTACGTAATCCCGATGGTAGTGAACAATTAAGATCGGACGGTGAGACCATCCGTTCAGCCTGCCCAAGCAGAGCCACTCTCGGTGAGGATTGAAACCGGCTTGCTGCACGGAATCCGGGTGCGCGGGGTGCGCCAGTGGCGCGGGATTCCCTACGCGGCCGCCCCCGTGGACGAGCTCCGATTCCGCGCTCCGCAGCCGGCCGCGCCTTGGCCGGGCGAACGGGATGCAAGCTCCTTCGGCCCGGTCGCCACGCAGAGCCACCGCGGCCAGTTCATCGGCGCGAAACCGACGATCCCGCAAAGCGAGGACTGCCTCAACCTCAACGTGATCGCTCCCGATGAACCGGTCGACCCGCGGATGCTGCGGCCCGTCATGGTCTTCATCCACGGCGGCGCCTACAGCGTCGGGTCCTCGCGGGAGGTGCCCCGGCAGGGTGAGGGGCTCGTGCGGCGCGGCGGCATCGTCTATGTCAGCCTCAACTACCGGTTGGGGGCGCTTGGCTACATCGACTTCAGCCGTTACTCGACCGCGGAGCATGCGTTCGAGAGCAACCTCGGGCTGCGCGACCAGGTGGCTGCGCTCGGCTGGGTGCGGCGCAACATTCGCGCGTTCGGCGGCAACCCGGATGCCGTCACCCTCTTCGGCGAATCGGCCGGAGCCAACGCCGTGACCACCCTGATGACCGTCCCGGCCGCCGCCGGACTCTTCCAGCGCGCGATCGCGCAGAGCGCCCCGCCGAACGCCGTCTATGCCCCCGATGTCACCGCCGAGTGGGCCACGGACTTTGTGCGGCTCCTGGCCCGGCGCACCGGGCAGGCCGACCCGACGAACTCGCCCACCACGGTGACGAATGCCGCTGCCCTGCTTCTGCAGGCCGACCCGGCACATCTGGCCGAGGCCACGAGCGACCTGACCCGGCGCGCCCCGGACCGGTACCCCGGCACGATCCCGCTCTCGCCCGTGATCGACGGCGACTTCCTGCCCGAACGACCTCTCGACGCCTTCCGCGACGGCCGCGCCCACCGGATTCCGCTGATCATCGGCACCAACTCGCGGGAAGGTTCGCTGTTCAGTGGGCGCATCGACATCCTCGCCACGACGCCCGGGCGCATCCGCGCCGTGTTCGCGAACACCAAGAAGAAGGCTCGCACGCGCCTGCGGGCGCAGTACCCCGGGATACCCGCGCTGCGGCCCGCCCTCGATTTCGGTGGTGATTTTTCTTTCTGGTACCCGAGCGTGCGCGTGGGCGAACGGCACTCCCGGTATGCCCCGGTACGCTTCTACCGCTTCGATGCCGCGCCGCGTCTGGTGCGTTTGATGGGGCTCGACGCCACGCACGGCCTCGAGCTGTTCCCGCTGTTCGACCGGCTCGACGGCTGGTTCGGCCGCGGCATGACCGCGCTCGGCGGTCGCCGCGACTTCCAGCGGATCGGTGCCCGGATGCAGGGTTGGTGGCTCAGTTTCGCCGCCTCCGGCGTGCCGGATACGGCCTGGCCGCTCTACGACGAGGCCGAGCGCCTGACCCTGGTCATCGACGCCGTCGACCGTGTCGAGTCCGATCCGCGCGGGGACCGCCGCCGGGCCTGGGACGCCTTCGTGCCGCACATCTGAGCTCGGCGTGCCACAGCCCGGAAGCCCGACCGGTTGCCTCCGCGGGCCGTCCTCGCCCAGCCCCGCGGAATCGGCCCGCGCTCCGGGGCCGTAAACTGAGGAACTGAGAATCAGCTGAGTCGGACACCAGGAGCACCCCATTTCTGAAACAGAGACCCACACGTCATCCACGCCTGCCCCCAAGCCGGACGCCCCGGCGGGCACGAACCCGGGGCTCAAGGCCCGCATCGATCGGTACTTCGAAATAACCCGGCGCGGCTCCACCTACGGCCGAGAAATCCGCGGCGGTCTGGTGACGTTCGTCACGATGGCCTACATCGTGATCCTCAACCCGCTCATCCTCGGCGGCTTCAGCGCCGACCAGGCCGCGGTCGACGTGGCCGGCGGATGGCTGCCCAACGGCCAGGTTGCCGCGGTCACCGCCCTCACCGCCGGCGTCATGACCATCCTGTTCGGCGCCGTCGCCCGGCTTCCCTTCGGTTTCGCCGCGGGCCTCGGCATCAACTCCTTCCTGGCCGTGAGCGTCGTCGGCCAGGTGACCTGGCCGGAGGCCATGGGCCTCGTGGTCATCAACGGGCTCATCATCGTGCTGCTCGCCTCCACCGGCCTACGCGAGCTCATTTTCAACGCCGTGCCGCGCCAGCTGAAGATCGCCATCACGGTCGGCATCGGCCTGTTCATCGCCTTCATCGGCCTGGTCGACTCCGGCTTCGTGCGCGCGAGCGGCGCCGCGTCGCCGCCCGTGCAGCTCGGCGACAACGGCTCCGTCGTGAGCCTGCCGACCGCCGTGTTCGTGCTCGGCCTGATCATTCTCGGCATCCTGGTCGCCCGCAAGGTGAAGGCGGCCCTCCTGATCGGAATCGTCGCCACCACGCTGATCGCGGTGGTCCTCGAGGCGATTTTCAAGGTCGGGCCGTCATTCGGGCAGAACCCCGACGGTTGGAACCTGAACGCGCCGGTACTGCCGACCTCCATCGTCTCGCTGCCCGACCTGAGCCTCGTCGGACAGGTCAGCTTCGGCGCCTTCGACCGGATCGGCATTCTGGCCGCGTCGATGCTCGTTTTCACGCTCGTCTTCACGAACTTCTTCGACGCCATGGGCACCATGACCGGCCTGGCCAGCGAGGCCGATGTGGCCGACGAGAAGGGCAACTTCCCGCGCCTGAAATCCGCCCTGATCGTCGAGGGCGTCGGCGCCGTCGTCGGCGGCGCCACCTCTGCCTCGTCGAACACGGTGTTCATCGAGTCCGGTGCCGGCATCGGCGAGGGTGCTCGCACGGGGCTGGCCAACATCGTCACGGGACTGCTGTTCCTCGCGGCCATGTTCTTCACCCCGCTCACCCAGATCGTGCCGCTCGAGGTGGCCGCGGCCGCCCTCGTGATCGTCGGCGCGATGATGGTGTCCCAGATCCGGTTCATCGACTTCACGGAGTTCTCCATCGTGCTACCGGTATTCCTCACGATCATCGTGATGCCGCTGACCTACTCGATCGCCAACGGAATCGGGGCCGGCTTCATCACCTGGGTGCTGGTGCGTTCGTTCTCGGGGAAGGCGCGCGGGATCAGCCCGTTGCTCTGGGTGGTCGCGGCCGGCTTCCTGGTCTTCTTCGTGCGCGGCCCGATCGAGGTTCTGTTCGGCGCGTGACCGCGTGGCCGCCCCCGGCCCGATTCGGGGGCTAACCCCATGGGTGCCAGAACGGATGCTCCGTAGTGTCGTTGGGAGAGCGGCATCCGTCGCTCCCCATCGAAACGGAGAACCGCCCATGTCAACCATCGCTCCCGACCAGGCCCCGGTCTACACTGCCGAGCCCGTACCCCCGCGGAGCAGCACTCTGGCCGTGTCGAGCCTCGTGCTCGGCCTTGTGTCGATCGTCGCCGGCTGGACCTTCCTCGTGCCCATTGCCGGCCTGGTCGTCGGCATCCTCGCCCTCGGACGGGAACCGCAGGCGCGCACCCTGGCGATCTGGGGCATCGTGCTCAACGCGGTGCTGCTGGCCGGCTCGCTGCTGCTCGTGCTGCTGGCGCTGGCCCTCGGCCTGCTGGCGCTGCCGTTCGCGTTCTTGATCTGACCTCGGTCTGGCCCGGCGCGGCCTCGCGCTACTCCAGGAAGCCGCGCAGGAGCAGGGCGGTGCCGGCCAGATGCTCGGCCATCGCCTGCGCGGCGGCGTCGGGCCGACCGGTCAGGATCGCGGTCACGATCTGCTCGTGCTGCCGGTCCGAGTGTGCGATGTTCGGGCCGAGTGACGGGATGTTGTCGAGCAGTTCGTTGATCCGCATCCGCACTTCGGCCAGCAGCGGCACGAGCGACGGTGAGCCGGCCAGCTCGCCGATGGTGAGGTGCAGCCTGGAGTCCAGTCGGCGGTAGTCCTCGCCGGTGGCGCCGATCGAGTCGGCCAGGCTGTTCCACAGCACTTCCCGTTCGCCGGGCGACAGGGTGCGCGCGGCGGCATGCCGGGCGGCGCCCTCCTCCAAGATTTCCCGGAGCGCGAGCGCGTCCTCGATCTCGGCCACGGAGATGTCCCGGCGCGCCGGCAATCCACGCTCGTGGCCTCGGCCGGGCGTCTGCTGGGGCAACGAATCGTTGACGAAGGTGCCGCCGTAGCGGCCGCGTCGGGAGACCAGATAGCCGGCCTCGGCCAGGGATGCGATCGCATCCCGCAGCGTGTCCCGACTCACGGCGAGCATGGCGGAGAGTTCGCGTTCGGCCGGCAGTCGTTCGCCGGGCGCGACGAGTCCCAGCCGCACGGTCTGCAGCAGCCGCTGCACGGTCTCCTCGAAGGCGTTGCCACTGTGCACGGGACGCAGCAGCAGGCCACTGTCGAGCCCGGGCTGTTCGTCGTCGATCACTGTTCTGGTCCTGGCTCCTGGTCGAACTTCCAGTCCATCACGGTTTCCGCACCCTCCCGCACCGCTACATCGGCGTCACGTAGGCCGAGCTGATGCCGCCGTCGACCAGGAACGTGGAGCCCGTGATGAACGAGGAGTCATCGCTGGCCAGGAACGCGACCGCGGCCGCGAGCTCCTCGGGTTCCGCGAACCGGCCGACTGGGATGTGCACCAGCCGCCGGGCCGCGCGCTCCGGGTCCTTCGCGAATAGCTCTTGAAGTAGCGGGGTGTTCACCGGGCCGGGGCAAAGGGCGTTGACCCGGATGCCCTGGCGCGCGAACTGCACGCCCAGCTCGCGGCTGAGCGCGAGCACGCCGCCCTTCGAGGCGGTGTAGGAGATCTGACTGGTCGCGGAGCCGAGCACGGCCACGAACGAGGCCGTGTTGATGATCGACCCGCGGCCCTGCTTCACCATGTAGCGCAGGGCGGACCGGCAGCACAGGTACACCGACTTCAGGTTGACGTCCTGCACCCGTTGCCAGGCCGGCAGCTCGGTCGTCTCGATCGAGTCGTCGTCGGGCGGGGAGATCCCGGCATTGTTGAACGCGATGTCGACGGAGCCGTAGGTGAGATAGGCGGTGTCGAAGAGGTTGTTGACCTCGTCCTCGTCGGTGACATCCACCTTGACGAAGAGGCAGTCGAGCTGGTCGGCCGCCGCGAGCCCCGCCGCCTCGTCGAGGTCGCCGATCACGACCATTGCTCCTTCCGCGGCGAACCGTTTCGCCGTGGCCAGGCCGATGCCGCTGGCGCCGCCTGTGATCACGGCGACCCGGCCCGCGAGCCGCTGGGTGAGGTCGATGGGGGTGAGGGTGCTCATGCTGGCTCCTTGGGGTTCGTCTGAGGGTGTGGCGTCTAGTCGACGGCGATGAAGACGTTCTTGGTCTCGGTGAACGACAACGGGGCGTCCGGGCCCAGTTCCCGGCCGAGGCCCGACTGCTTGAAGCCGCCGAATGGAGTCGAGTAGCGCACGGAGGAGTGCGAGTTGACGGACAGATTTCCGGATTCCACGGCCCGCGACACTCGGATCGCCCGGCCCACGTCGCGGGTCCAGATCGATCCCGAGAGGCCGTAGTCGGTGTCATTGGCGAGGTTCACGGCGTCGTCCTCACCGTCGAACGGCAGCACGGTGACGACGGGTCCGAAGATCTCGTCGGTGACGCAACGGTCCGTGCGGGAGTCCGGGGTGAGCACGGTCGGCGGGAACCAGAAACCCGGTCCGGTCGGGGCGCTGCCCCGGAAGGCCACGGGGGAGCCCTCCGGCACATAGGCCGAGACCGCGGCGTGGTGCGCGGCCGAGACGAGCGGGCCCATCTCGGTGCTCTCGTCGGCGGGATCACCCACCCGCACACCGGCGACGGCCGGCTCGAGCAGCTCGAGAAATCGGTCGTAGACGCTCCGCTCCACCAGGATGCGGCTACGGGCGCAGCAGTCCTGGCCGGCGTTCTCGAACACCCCGGAGGGTGCGGTGGCGGCGGCCTTCTCCAGGTTGGAGTCGGCGAACACGATGTTGGCGCTCTTGCCGCCGAGTTCCAGGGTGACCCGTTTGACCTGGGCGGCGCAGCCGGCCATGATCCGCTTGCCGACATCCGTCGACCCGGTGAAGACGACCTTCCGCACTTGGGGGTGCGTCACGAACCGTTCGCCGACCACCGATCCGCGGCCCGGCAGCACCTGGAACAGCCCCTCGGGCAGGCCGGCCTCCCGGGCGAGTACGCCCAGATGGATGCTGGAGAGCGGCGTCCACTCCGCCGGCTTCAGCAACACCGCGTTGCCAGCCGCGAGGGCGGGAGCGAAACCCCAGGCCGCGATCGTCATCGGGAAGTTCCACGGGGTGATGATGCCGACCACACCCAGCGGTTCCTGGAAGGTCATGTCGAGACCGCCGGACACCGGGATCTGCCGCCCGAAGAGTCGCTCGGGGGCGGCCGAGTAGTAAGTCAGCACGTCGCGCACATGGCCGGCCTCCCAGCGCGCCTGCATGATCGGATGCCCCGAGTTGGCCATCTCGATGCGGGCCAGGTTCTCCCGGTCCCCGTCCACGGCCTCCGCGAAGCGGCGCAGAACGGCAGCCTTGTCGGCCGGCGCCACCCGGGACCAGAGCCCCTGCGCGGCCACCGCCCGGGAGACGGCCTCATCGGTCGCATCCGTGTCGAGGTGTTCGACCACGGTGACTGTGGTCTCGTCGGCCGGGTTGATCACGGTGTAGCTGCTCACAGGGTGTCCCTTTCCTGATCGTGGTCGTGGTTGTGGTTGTGGTCGTTCTCGTGGTCACGGGCCGCTCGGTAGCGGGCGGCCGCGTCGACGAGGCCCGCGAAGAGACGTAGGTCATCGTGCTGTTCCGGATGCCACTGCACGGCCAGCCCGAACGGGACGTCGGTGAGTTCCACGGCCTGCACGACCCCGTCGTGAGTGCGTGCGGACACGGTGAGGCCGGCGCCGATCCGGTCGATGGACTGGTGGTGGTAGACGGGAACGGGAAGCGGCACGTCCAGGGCGTCGAGCAGCCCGTGCAGCCGCGACTCGGGTTCCACGTGCACGTCCACGATGTTGAAGACGCCGCCGCCGGCCTGGTAGCCGCCGTGGCCCACGACGTCGGGCAGGTGCTGGTGCAGGGTGCCGCCCTGTGCGATGTTGAGCATCTGGGCGCCGCGGCAGATGCCGAGCAGCGGCAGCTCCCGGTCGATGGCCCGGTGGATCAGCTCATGCTCCCAGGCGTCACGGTCCCGCCGCGGCTCGTCGGTTTTTGTGTGGGCGGCCTGACCGTAACGCGCCGGATCGACGTCCTTGCCGCCGGTGATGACCAGGCCGTCGAGGCCGTCGAGCACCCGGTCGGCAATGGCCGCGTCCACGGGCTGCGGCGGCAGCAGCACGGCGATGCCGCCCGCGCGGATGACCGAGTCGAAATAGGCCTGGGGCAGGAAGGCGGCCGGCACGTCCCAGACACCGGTCTGGGACTGCTCGAGATAGGTGGTCAGGCCGATCACGGGGCGCGGGTCGGCACCGGGGCGCGGTGCGGTGCCGGGGTCAGAGGCGCTCAAAGCCGCGCACCCGCTCCCAGTCGGTCACCGCCGCGTCATAGGCTTCCAGCTCGATCCGCGCGTTGTTGAGGTAGTGATTGACGACCTCGTCGCCGAATGCCTCCCGGGCGACCGTGGATGTCGCGAACAGCGCGGTGGCCTCCCGCAGCGAGGCCGGCACTCGCTCGGCGCCGCTCTCGTAGGCGTTGCCGACGAAGGCATCGTCGAGTTCGAGTTCGTTCTCGATGCCGTAGAGGCCGGCCGCGATCAGCGCGGCCACGGCCAGGTACTGGTTCACGTCGCCGCCGGGCACTCGGTTCTCCACCCGCAGGCCGAGGCCGGCCCCCACCACGCGCAGGGCGCACGTGCGGTTATCGAGCCCCCAGGCGATCGCTGTCGGCGCGAAGCTGCCGCTGACATAGCGCTTGTAGGAGTTGATGTTCGGCGCCGAGAACAGGGTCAGCTCGCGCATCACCGCGAGCTGGCCGGCGAGAAAGTGACGGAACAGCGTCGACATGCCATGATCGGCATCCTTGTCGGCGAAGACCGCGGATCCGTCGGTGCCGCGCAGGCTGATGTGGATGTGGCAGCTGTTGCCCTCCCGCTCGTTGAACTTGGCCATGAAGGTCAGGCTCTTGCCGTGGGCATCCGCGATCTCCTTGGCGCCGTTCTTGTAGATGGAGTGGTTGTCGCAGGTGGCCAGGGCGTCGGTGTAGCGGAACGCGATCTCCTGCTGGCCCAGGTTGCACTCACCCTTGACGCCCTCGCAGTACATGCCGGCGCCGTCCATGGCGTTACGGATGTCCCGCAGTAACGGTTCCATCCGGGTGGATGCGAGCAGCGCATAGTCGATGTTGTAATCGCTGGCGGGGGTCAGGTCGCGGTAGCCCTTCTTCCACGCCTCCCGGTAGCCGTCGTCGAAGACGATGAACTCCAGCTCGGTGCCGACATAGGGCACCAGCCCGCGGTCGGCCAGCCGGGCCAGCTGGGTTTTCAGGATCTGGCGGGGTGACGCCACAACGGGTGACTCGTCGAGCCACCGCAGGTCCGCGGTGACGAGGGCGGCCCCGGGCAGCCAGGGCGCGCGTCGCAGTGTGGCAAGGTCGGGGATCATGGCCATGTCGCCGTAGCCGCGTCGCCAGCTCGACATCTCATAGCCGTCCACCGTGTTCATCTCCACGTCGACGGCCAGCAGATAGTTGCAGCACTCCGCGCCGTGACCGGCCACGTCTTCCAGGAAGAGCCGCGCGGAAACCCGCTTGCCCACCAGCCGCCCCTGCATATCGGTGAATGCGACGACGACGGTGTCGATGTCGCCGCCGCGAACCAGGGAGGTGAGGTCCTCAATCGAGAGATTTCCGGAGCGGGGTGTCATCAACTTCTCCTCATCGAGCCGGTCAAAGGGTGAACATTCGACCATTAGACCACAGATCGAGCGTTGTGTGACGGCCAATTTTTGTTCCGCTCGACTCAGGAATCGGGCACGTAAAGGTATGTACAAGCCACCATTGGAGCCCTATAGTCATGCCAACGTAAACTCCCGGAGTTGCCGCTCGATCGCTGAGTTGCGCAACCAGAGCGCAAAGGAATCCAGGATGTCCAAAGACACCTTGAACGTCTCGGGCGTGACCTACACGACGGCAGAGGCAGGGTACTTCGAGAAACGCAAGCTCCGCCGCAGCGCCGGGATCTGGGGGCTGTGGGGACTCGCCGTCGCCGCGGTCATCTCCGGTGATTTCTCGGGCTGGAACTTCGGCATCGATTTCGCTGGATTCGGCGGAATGCTGATCGCCTTCGCCCTCTTGATCGTCATGTACTACGGCATGATCTTCGCGATCGGGGAGATGGCGTCGGCCATGCCGCACACGGGCGGCGCCTATTCCTTCGCCCGGGCGGCGCTCGGGCCCTGGGGCGGTTTCGTCACCGGCCTGGCCGAGACCATCGAGTATGTCGCGACCACCGCGGTGATCGTGTACTTCTCGGCGTCCTACGCCGACGGCATCACGAGTGAGCTGCTCGGAGTCTCACTGCCCGCCTGGGCGTGGTGGGCCATCCTCTACGCCGTATTCATCGGCCTGAACTCGGCTGGCGCCGCGATCTCGTTCAAATTCGCGATCGTGGTCTCGATCATCTCCATCGGCATCCTGCTGGTGTTCTCGGCAATGGCGGCCTTCTCCGGGCTCTTCAGTGTGGACAACCTCTTCGATATCGCCCCGGAGGCCGGCCAGTCCGAGTTCCTGCCCTTCGGCGTGGTGCCGATCCTGTTCGCCCTGCCCTACGCCATGTGGTTCTTCCTCGGAATTGAGGAGCTGCCGCTGGCCGCGGAGGAATCCCACGACCCGGTGCGGGACATCCCGCGAGCCGGTCTGATCGCCCGCACGACCCTGATCGTGACCGGGCTCCTGGTGCTGGTGCTCAACACCGGGATAGTCGGGGCCTCGAACATCGCCACCGCCGGGGAGCCACTGCTCGACGGCTTTCGGGCGATGGTCGGCGACGAGGCGGCCGCTGTGCTGGCCCTGTTCGCCCTGGTCGGACTGCTGGCCTCCCTGCAGGGCATCATGTTCGCGTACGGGCGCAACATGTACTCCCTGTCGCGGGCCGGCTATTATCCGAAATTCCTCTCCCTGACCGGCCGCCGCCAGACTCCGGCGGTGGCGCTGCTCGTGGGGGCCCTGATCGGCTTCGTGGCCCTGATCCTCGTCGACTCGCTCGGCGGCGCCGGCGGCGTGGCCGGGGCGATCGTGCTCAACATCGCCGTTTGGGGAGCCGTGATCGCCTACATCCTGCAGATGATCTCGTTCGTCGTGTTGCGCCGAAAGTACCCGAATGCGAACCGGCCCTACCGCAGCCCGTGGGGCGTACCCGGGGCGGTGATCGCGGGCATCCTCTCGCTGGCGATCTTCTTCGGGTTCTTCATCAACGAGCCGGCCCGCCCGGCCATCGCGGCCATCGCCGTGGTCTACGTGGTCATGCTGCTGATCTTCGCGCTCTACGGGCGCAAGCGCCTCGTGCTCTCCCCGGAGGAAGAATACGCGGTGTCCGGCGGCCTGCACGGCGACCCGCAGAAGGAAGGCTACGGCGGCGCCGTGGAGGAGCAACTGCTCGCGCTCGACGGCCGGGACGACCAGCGCGCGCCGTAGCCGAACGAGTTTCGATCGATTGGTTGGGTCGCCCTCCGCGGGTCAGAGCTGACGCACCCGCGTGGACGCTGTTCAGCACAGGCGGAGCGACCTGCCGGTGTTGAACCAATTCGACGGAGATTCTCGAGGAAAACGGCCATTTCGACGTGGTGAGGTCCGTTTTGGGCAGAATCTCCGTCGAATTCGTTCGGGCTGCGGGGCGGGAGCGCTACCGTGACGCCATGTGCGTCTGGGAGCGGCGTTCCCGCGGCCGACCGGGTTCCGCGCCGGCCGCTCGGCCGGCAGGGAACCCGGCCGATGTGATGGTGCTGCGCGACCACACCCTCCCCGACCGGGACTGGACGGTGCTGCCCGCAGGCAGCCGCGCCTTCTGGTTCCCGGCGCCGAGCGGGAACCTCGCCGCCTTCGAGCTGGGCGACCCCGGCCGCTCCGAGAATCGTGCTGCTGCCCGGCGCGACCGGCTCCAAGGAAGACTTCGTGCTGTTGGCCCCGCTGCTGGCCGATGCCGGCTACTTCGTGCAGAGCCACGACCTGGCCGGGCACTACCAGGCGTGCGCGGCCGGGCCCGGCGGCACCGAGCCCTGGGACTACGCCCCGTTCGTGGCCGACCTGATCGTGTTCCCCGACGCAGGGCCCACCCCGGTGCACGTGCTCGGCTACTCGATCGCCGGGATCGTCGCGGAGCTGGCCCTCGCCGCGCTTTACCGGGCGGCTGGCTGATCAGGCGGGCCGATTCGGCAGGCTGATCCGGCTGGTAGCAGGCTGTACCGGAGGTTGGCCGGCCGGCTGAACCGGAGGCCGGCGGGCTGATCCGATGCCCCCGCGAAACAGCTCAGTGCCCGATCGTGGGACGCCCGGCCCGGTGGCGCCGCACCGCGCACCGGGCGGCATGCCGGTGCCCCAGCCAGAACGGCATCCAGAAGAAATATCCGCCGATGTAGAAGGTCCCGCCCAACCAGGCCACGAGGGTGCCGCAGCCGTAGAAATCGCCGGGGCCGGTGACCATGTCGCTCCCGGGGACTCCGCCAGCGCGGACTCGATCCGCGCCAGCCAGTCGGCTGGCGGCACGGAGTCGGCGTCGAGACGGGCGATCACGTCACCGGATGCCGCATCCTAGCCGGCTGCCGCCGCCGGCCAGATGCCCCGCTGGGTCGCCCGCACGACCCGCGCACCCCCGAAGAGAGCGATCTCTGCCGAAGCATCCGTGCTCGCGTTGTCGACAACGATCACCTCGTCGGGCACCCGCTGCTGCCGGGCCAAAGCCGCGAGGCAGGTTCGGAGAAGGGCGGCGTCGTTGTAGCAGGGGATCACGACCGAGATCGTCATCGTCGCTGCCTCCTTTCCCGCCCGCAGCGAGCTGTCGCATTGATCCTCCATCTGGCGGTCACGGTCAGATCGCGCGGCAATGCGTGGTGAGGAACCCGATCTTGTCGATGGTGATCGTGACCGTCGAGCCGTCGCGCAGGAACACCGGAGGTTTGCGGCTGTAGCCGGCGCCGCCCGGGCTGCCGGTGGAGATGAGCGTGCCCGGCAGCAGGGTCGAGGTTTTAGAGAGGTAGGAGATGATCTCGGCGACCGAGCGCACCATGTCGCCGCTCGAGGCGTCCTGCAGGATGCGGCCGTCGACGTGGGTGGTCAGCCACAGGTCCTGCGGGTCGGCGATCTGGTCTGCCGTGATGACGACCGGCCCGGTGGGCGTGAAACCGTCGAAGGACTTGCAGCGCGACCACTGCGCCTCGGAGAATTGCAGGTCGCGCGCCGTGATGTCGTTGACGACCGTGTAGCCGAAGACATGGTCGAGAGCGTCCGCCACCGACACGTGGTGTGCGGCCGTGCCGATGATCACGCCGAGCTCGGCCTCGTAGTCGACCTGGCTGGTCAGATCGGTCGGCCAGGTGATCGTGGACTCGTGCCCGGTGAGCGAGTTGGGCCAGAGCGAGAACACGGTCGCGGCCGTTTCGACGCGTAGTTCCAGCTCGGAGGAGTGGGCGGCGTAGTTGGCGCCGATCGCGATGATCTGAGGCGGACGCAGCACGGCCGACGAGTAGCGCAGCTCGCCCAGCGGGGTGAGCGTTGCTCCCTGCGCGGCGGCGTTCTGGCTCAGGGCGCGCACCCGGTTGTACTCGTCAGAGTCCTTCTCGATCAGGTCCTGCAGATCGCGGGGGGCGTCGTCCATGATCTCGTCGAGGAACAGCGCTGCGTCGTCGAAGACGGCGGCGAGCCGCGGAGTGGATTGACCTTCAACTCTCAGGTGGGCGAATTTCACCTGTTCAGGCTATCTGGCCCGGGAGGGGTCGCGGTGCGCGGGGTAGCCGCGGCGCCTGCCGCGCGCCACAAGTGCATGCCGGCGTAGCTGCGCCACGGCGCCCAGGCGGCACCGTGGCGGGCGAGTTGCCGGGCCTCCGCGGGCAGGCCGAGCCGCCCGGCGCCCTGCAACAGGGCCAGGTCGCTGGTCAGCAGGATGTCCGGGCTGCCCAGCACGCGCAGGGCCACGTATCCGGCCGTCCACGGTCCGATCCCGGCCAGGGCGGTCAGACGGGACTCAAGATCCTCCCGGGTCTGCCCGTAGGAGAGCACCAGATCGCCGGAGCAGAGCGCCTCCGCCACGCCGATGATCGCGTCGATGCGCGCGGCCGGGCCGCGCAGCACGCCGCGGCCCTCGGTTGCGATCCGCTGGGCGGTGGGAAACAGCCGGGTCAGGGGAGCGGCGGTGGGGTCGTGGATGAAGGGGCGTTGGCTGGTGCCGGTGGTGGCGCTGGTGCCGCTGGTGCCAGTGGTGGCGCTGCTGTCGCTGTCCCCTGCACCCGGGTACACGTCGTCGCCGAGCGCAGCGGCCAGCCGGGTGAGTGCCGTTCGGGCGGAGGCCACCGAGACCTGCTGGCCGATGAGCGCGCGGAACAGGGTCTCCTCGGGGTCCACGCTGCCCGGCACGCGCATGCCGGGGGTGGCCGCGATTCCGGCCGCGAGTTGCGGGTCCCGCCCGAGCGCCAGGTCGATCGCCCGGGAGTCCGCGTCCAGGTCGAGCAGGCGCCGCACCCGGCTGACGAGCGGCGCGAGGTCGGCGAGGCTGGCCAGTCGGGCGCGGCAGGCGACGGCTGGCGCGGCCGCCGTTCCCGACAGGGTCAGTTCCACCGTCGCGGGTCCGTGTGGCAGGCGCAGCGTGCGCGCGTAACGGGCATCCGTCGCCTGTTCCACCCCCGCGAGGCCTCGCGCAGCAAGGAACCGCAGCACCCCCACCCCGTCGAACGGCGCGCGCGCCGGCAGCAGCAGGTCGATGCCCGTCCCGTCACCGACCCCGAAGCCGGCCTCACCGACCCCGCCGACGCCGAGGGGCTGGGCGCGGGGCTGGGCGCGGGCGGGACGGGCGCGGCGCAGCTCGGTGGGGGTGCGCTCGTAGACGACGGCGATGGTGTCGTTGAACTGGCGCACGCTGCCGAAACCGGCGGCGAATGCGACCTCGGTGATCGGGACATCCGTGCTCGCCAGCAGCACGCGGGCGGTCTGCGCGCGGTGCGCCCGGGCGAGCGCGAGCGGGCCGGCGCCCAGCTCGGTCACGAGCACGCGGGTCAGGTGCCGTTCGCTGTAGCCGAGGCGGCGGGCGAGGCCGGGCACGCCCTCCCGCTCAACCGTGCCGTCGCTGATCAGGCGCATGGCGCGGGCGGCGAGGTCGTCACGGATGTCCCAGTCCGGCGACCCGGGGACGGCATCAGGAAGGCAGCGTTTGCACGCCCGCAGGCCGGCCTCGTGCGCGGCCGCGCTGGTGAGATAGAACGACACATTGGCCGGCTTCGGTGTGGCCGCCGGGCAGCTGGGGCGGCAGTAGATTCCGGTGGAGTGCACGCCCGTGATGAACTGACCGTCGAAGCGGGAGTCTCGGGAGGACATGGCCCGGTAGCGCTCGAAGAAGACCGGATCGAGCCCGGCAGGAGGGATGGTCACCCGGCCAGCCTGCCACCGCGAGCCCGGGCGCACCAGCGGGAATCGGCCATCGCCGGTGCCGGCCGCAGCGGCCGCGGGCCATGCCGGCCTGTGTCCGGGCCTGCCCTCCGGCACCCGGCCCGGTACTCTGGGCGCATGACCGCATTGGAGCGTCTGCAGGCCGAACTCGGCACCCACGTCAGCGTCGATCCGCGCCGGCTCGCGGCCGTTCGGGGCGACAAATCGGGCTGGGTTGCCCCGGGGATGCCGCTGGCGGTCGTCTACGCCGCATCCGTCGACCAGGTGCAGGCCACGCTGCGCATCGCGACCGAGTTTCGCGTGCCGGTGATCACCCGCGGAGCCGGAACGGGCCTGGCCGGGGGAGCGTGCGGCACGGACGGCGCCATCGTGCTGAGCGTCGAGCGGATGAACCGTATCCTCGAGATCCGCCCGGAGGATGAACTGGCCGTGGTCGAGCCGGGCGTGCTCAACGGCGACCTCAACACGGCCCTCTCCGCGCACGGGCTGTGGTTCGCGCCGGACCCGGCAAGCCGGGCGATCTCCTCGGTCGGCGGCAACATCGCCACCAACGCGGGTGGGCTGCTCTGCGCGAAGTACGGCGTCACCCGGGAGGCGGTGCTGGCGTTGACGGTGGTGCTCGCCGACGGGAGCCTGCTGGAGACCGGGCACCGCACCGTCAAGGGCGTCACCGGCTACGATTTGACCGCCCTGCTCACCGGCTCGGAGGGCACCCTCGGCGTGATCGTCGAGGCCACCGTGCGGGCGCGCGCCATCACCCTGGGTGAGACCGTCACGATCGGCGCGACGTTCCCCGACGTGGCCCAGGCGGCCGCGGCATCCGGTCTCGTCACGGCGGCCCGGCTGCGCCCGGCCGTGATGGAACTCATCGACCCGGTGGCCCTGGCCCTGATCGCGGCGTACCTCGGGCCGAACCTGTTCGAGGGAGTTCCGGCTAGGGGAGCGTTCCTGCTGGTGCAGACGGATGGGCCGGCGAGCCAGGCGGAGGCGGACCAGGCGGTGGCCGTGCTGCGGGCCGCGGGCGGGGAGGTGCGCGTCTCCACCGACGCCGAATCCGCCGATCGACTGCTGGCCGTGCGGCGGGCCGCGCATCCGGCGCTGGCCGCTCACGGCGAGGTCCTGATCGAGGATGTCTGCGTGCCCCGCTCCCGGCTGGCCGAGATGTTCGCGCGGATCGCTGAGATCAGTGCCCGCACGGGCCTGCCCATCCCCACGGTGGCCCACGCCGGAGACGGCAATCTGCACCCCAATTTCCTGATCCCGTTCGATCCGGCCCGGGGCGGCGCGGAGCCGGTCGTGCCGGAGGCGGTCTGGCTGGCGGCCGACGAGCTCTTCCGTGCCGCGCTCGAACTCGGCGGCACGCTCACCGGCGAGCACGGGGTCGGCGTGCTCAAGCGGCGCTGGCTGGCCGAGGAGCTCGGCGACACGGGCTTCGCCCTGCAGCGCCGGATCAAGGCGGCGTTCGACCCGTTGGGCATCCTCAACCCGGGCATCATGTTCGCGGCGTGAACGCGCGGCTAGTCTGTTGGGCATGACCCACGAGCCGACCCCGGAGCACTCCGCCGCCGCCCCACACTCTCATCCGGCCGGAACCCAGCCCGCGGCCCAGCCTGCCTCGGTGCAGCCCGCGGCCCAGCCGGTGCAGCCCGTCTGGACCGCCCCCGTTCGTCGCACCCGGGCGGGCATCGTCACGCTCACGGTCACCGGCCTCGTCATCGGGGGCGCCGCGCTGCTGCTGGTGTTCGTCTACCTGGCCACCTTCCTCGGTGCCGGCACGCTGCTGGTCGGCCTCATCCTGGCACTCATCCCACTGATCGGGATTTTGCTCGCCGTGGGCTGGATCGATCGGTGGGAGCCCGAACCCCGCCCGGCCCTCTGGTTCGCGTTTCTCTGGGGCGCCGGCGTCTCCATCGTGACCGCGCTGCTCTTCGACCTGGGCGTGCAGCTGGCCCGGGCCGGCGCCGGGGCCACCGAAACGGATGACGGTTTCGCCGCCGCCGTCCTCCAGGCGCCCCTCGTCGAGGAGGCCGCCAAGGGCGCCGGGGTGCTGCTGCTCTTCTGGGTGCTGCGTCGGAGATTCGACGGCCCGGTCGATGGCGTGGTCTATGCCGCGACGGTCGCGGCCGGATTCGCCTTCACCGAGAACATCCAATACTTCGGTGTGGCGATGATGGACGGTGGCTCTGAGAACCTGGGCTTCACGTTCCTGGTGCGGGGGGTGTTGTCGCCCTTCGCTCATGTCATGTTCACTGCCTGCATCGGCATTGCGTGCGGGCTGGCGGTCCGGTTCCGGCCGTTCCCGGCCTTCGCCACGATTCTGCTCGGATTCGTCTCGGCGATCTTCCTGCACTCCGTCTGGAACGGGGCGTTCTACCTGGTCGAGAGTGGCTCGCTGGTGGCGTACTACCTCGCCGTGCAGGTGCCTCTGTTCCTCGGCGCGATCATGGTTGTCGTGTTGCTGCGGCGCCAGGAAGAACGCGTCACCGTGCTCCGGCTGAGCGAGTATGCCGCGGCCGGCTGGTTCAGCCCGGCCGAGGTGGGTATGCTCGCCACCCGCGATGGCCGTCGGCAGGCTCGATCCTGGGCCGCGCGGCAGCCCCAAACCCGGAAGCGGGCCATGCACCACTTCATCCACAACTCCACCCGCCTGGCTTTCGCCCGACAGCGCATGGTGAACGGTACGGCCGCGAACGTCGACCGGGCCGACGAATCGGAGCTGCTGGGGCTGATCCAGCGCGACCGTGCCGGCGTGATCAACTGACTCTGATGCCCTGACGAACAAGGACTCGCCGCCCCGGTGGTGTGGCAGTGCCGACAACTCTCCCGGAGCGGCGAGTTCTGTTCCCATGGTGCGCCCGACGGCCGCGTTCGCGCAAGGGGGAATTTTTGGTGTGCGGGCGAGCGCGCAATCCGATTGGATAGAGGAATGACTGATCAAAACACCAAGCCCGAACTCGACGCTCCGGAGGGCCCCGCGCCTACCGAACTGACCATCACCGACATCGTGGTCGGCGAGGGAGCCGAAGCAACCCCCGGCGCCACCGTCAACGTGCACTACCTCGGCGTCGCCTATGACACCGGAGATGAATTCGACTCCTCCTGGAGCCGCGGGCAGTCGATCAACTTCCCGCTTGCTCAGCTCATCGCGGGCTGGCAGCAGGGCATCCCCGGCATGAAGGTCGGCGGACGCCGCAAGCTGGTCGTCCCTCCGCACCTGGCCTACGGACCGGCCGGCGGAGGACATCAGCTCTCCGGCCAGACCCTGATCTTCGTGATCGACCTGCTCGGAACCCGCTAGAAACCCGCAGTGCCGGAAGCACGTGCAAGTCGCTACGCGAGTCGCGCATTGCTACGAGTCGTGTTCGATTCGCACGTGCTTGATCCGGGAGGCGTGGCCGCGCACGATGGTCACCGCGCTCTTGGACACGCCGAAGTGCTTGGCCAGCAGCTTCACCAGCGCATCGTTGGCGGCACCCTCAACGGCCCGCTGCTGCAAGAACACGGTGAGCGCAGCATCCGTCGGAGCATGGGACGCGTCGTCGCCCGGCTCCCGGCCCGGCTCTCGGCCCGGCTCTCCCCCGGAGACCAGCGGTCCCTTCCGACTACCGGGCTTCACATGCACCGTCAGGTTCACCGTTCGCGTCACGCCGGTCCTCCGGGAATATAGTTTTCTTCACAACGCTAGTGGGCGGAGTCGTCTTCATGATCTCAATCGATAGTGCGCGGGCCCTGGCCGAAGCCGGTCTGCAGTGGCGTCCCGTCTCCGGTGACGCCTTCCGCATCGAGCGCTCCGGCTTCGAAAGCGACGTGTTCACGGTCAGTGACATGACGATCGAGCCGCACGAGTTCGACACGGGAACGATCCTCGGCTTCAACGGCACCACCGAGTGGGCCCTTGATTCACTGGCCCTCGAGGATGCCCTGTGGATGCCGCGTGAGGACCAGCTGCGCGTCCTGTTGCGGAGCACCTTCCGTTCGCTCACCCGTCAGGGCGAGGACAGCTACCGGGTGACGGTGGCGCTGAACGGGGCGCCGGAATTCTTCGACGCCGCCGACCCCGCGGATGCCTACGGCAACGCGCTCCTGCGTCTGATCAGCCTGTCCGCCGACTCCCTCGCCTGACACCCACCCTCTCGACGGCTCCGCCGGTGGTCGAGCCTGTCGAGACCCGGTACGTCGACTTCCAGAGGTTCGCCCGGGGCATCCGTGGCGGTCGAAGTCGCCAGCCTCGGAGATTTTCGCGACACGCCGGGCACCCCAGGCCATCACAACCGGCGTTTCCCGAAAATCTCCGAGTTCACGAGACACGGATGTGTGCTGCGCGCCCATTGACGGATGCCCGCTGCGGGCCCGGCGACGGCTGCTTCTACTCCTCCACAATAAAAGTTTGATCAGGTTATCCACGGGGCGCTGACGGGTGCCTGTCTGGAGCATGGAATGTCAGTGGTCAGCCGTAACGTGTGTCTCATGAAGCCCTCCTACAGTGAGTAGCGGGAACGCCTGGGTCGTCACTCCGACGCCATCCGGGAGTCGCAGGCGGACGCCGCCCGGGTTGACGCCCGCCTGGCCGAACAGGTCGATCAGGCCCGCCGGTTCGCCGAAGCCCTGGCCCGAAACGCGGCCCGGGCAGCCAAGGACAAGGCCAGGGAGGGACCCCCGGCAGTGGCCGGGGTCGCGACCGGGATGCCCCGCACCAGGTGGCACGCTGCACAGGTCGCCGAACGCGAGTTCGTGACCGAACCGTCCTACACCCTGCGGCTGCCGGTGCGCTCGACCGAAACCCTGATCGCCGAGAGCCGCACCCTGATAAATGAACTGCCCGGCACCCGGGCCGCCCTGCAGGACGGGTCGATCACCTACCGGCATGCGCAGGCGATCATGAACCAGGCCTGGTCGCTCCACGCCGAGGCCCTGGCCGGGTTCGAGGAGACCCTGCTGAAGTCGGCCCCGCACCTGACGGTGGCCAACCTGAAGAACGAGGCCCGGATCATGCGGGAACGGCTGCACCCGGGGTCGATCGCGGCCCGGCACCAGAAGTCGGTGGCGGACCGGACGGTGATCTTCGAGCCCGAGGCCGACGGGATGGCATCCCGCTCCTGGTACGACTCGGCGGAGAAAGTGAAGGCCGGTTACGACCGCCTCAATGTGATGGGGATGAGTCTGCAGGGCCCGAACGACACCCGCACGCTGACCCAGCTTCGGGCGGACGTGTTCGAAGACCTCATCCTCGACGGGGTTACCGCATCGGGGGTCGGCCAGGGCATCCGCGGCTCGGTGCACGTCACCGTCCCGGTGATGACACTCCTCGGCCACCCCGAGCAACCCAGCCACTTCGAAGATTCCGGGCCGATCGACCCCGATACCGCACGCAAGATTGCGGCCGGGACGCCCGGCTTCATCCGAATCCTGACCCATCCGGAGACCGGGGTGGTGCTCTCGATCGGGCGCACGTTCATCAGTCGGGGACCGACGTCAGGCCAGCCAGGTCGCCGTCATCCGCTGCACGACTCCGCCGTCGAGGTCGGCGAGCTTGGCCGCCACGAACTGGCGCGCCGCCTCCGATGTCTGCACCCGAAACGGTGGGCGGTCGCCGTCGAGCAGGGCGGCGACGATCTCGCCGGCGCTCCGGGCCGACTGGGCCGAGCCGAAGGATGACGCCGCGCGGGCCAGGTACGCCTCCAGTGCCGCGGCGTACGGGTCGTTGGCCAAGCCGGATTGGTTGAGGTCCCGGCCGACGTTGGCGACGAACGAGGATGTCACGGCGCCGGGTTCGACTACCGTCACCGACACACCGGCCGTGGCGGCCACCGGGGCCAGGCTCTCCATGAATCCCTCCACCGCGAACTTCGCCGCACAATACGCCTCGTTGAAGGGCTGGCCGATGGCTCCACCCACGCTCGAGACGGTGATCAGCCGGCCCGTGCTGCCCCGGAGAAGGGGGAGCGCGGCCCGTGTGAGGGCAACCACCCCGAAGAAGTTCACCTCCATCACGGCGCGAACGTCATCGACCGTTGAGTTCTCGATGGTGCCGAGCCTCCCCGACCCGGCGTTGTTGATGAGCGCGTCGAGCCGGCCGTGCCGGTCGATGGTCCCGGCCACGGCATCCGTGGCCGCGTGCGGTTCGGTCACGTCCAGGCGACGGATGTCGAGACTCACCTCCGCGTCGGTGGCCGCGTCCCGCAGAGCGCGGGCGCCTTCGAGGTTGCGCATGGTGGCTACCACCGTGTGGCCGGCGCGAGCCGCGGCGATGGCGGCGTGGAGTCCGATACCGGAGGAGGTCCCCGTGATCAGAATGACGCTGGAGTCCGGTGCGTGAGTCACGCTTCTAGTACCGGTCGGGTTCCGGGCCGAGCTGGAACCGGCGGCCTGTGATCCTGGTCGGCGTTATCTCGACGTAGATGTACTTCAGGGTCGGGATGAGCGGGCGCAGCGGCAATTGATCCGCGGCCTCGATCTCGGCCTGCTTGTCGAGAACTCGGGCCTCGCCTCGCGCCACGACGCTCCACGCCTCGCTGCGACCGATGCCGTCGATCTCGAAGGCGACCCGGTTGTTCACCGTGAGCTCGAGGAGCTTCGTACCCTCGGCCGTGCGGAAAACGAGCCGCCGGTCTGCGGAGACGAAGTTCACCGGGTAAATGTCCGGCTCACCGGAAATGCTCATCGCGAGTCTTCCGAAACTGGACGAGATCAGAAGATCCCAGCAGTCGTCCTCGCTGAGGTTCTGAACCGGATACAGGTCGTTGGTTTCCATGACTCATAGTCCCACGCGGTCCGGCCCGGCGCGAGCAGGTGCCGGCAACGAAAAACGCGCCCACCGTTCCCCGAGGGGCGGTAGGCGCGTTTCGGTCTGACAGCGAGTCGGATCAGTCCCGACGGAGGCGTACGACGGTGCGTCGAAGCGCGAGGAGCGCGCCGAGTCCCAGCAGCAGGGCGCCTGCAGCCGCGGAGATCAGCAGGGAGGCCGAGTCGACGCCGGTCGCGGCTAGCTCGGGAGCGGCCGTGATCGTGTCGGCGGCGACCGGGAGGGCCGTCTCGGTCGGGGTCGGTGTCTCGGTCGGTGTCGGTGTCTGCGTCGGCGTGACCTCGGCTGCATCCACGATCGTGTTGAGCTCGGTCGCGCACTCCACGGTCGAGCCACCGCCGTTGCTGGAGTAGTTGCACTGGTTGACAGTGATGGGCACGTCGGTCGTCACCGTCGCCGAGGGATTCACCCGGCAGAGCACATCGGCGCCGCCGCCGTTCCCGGCGTTGTTGCACTGGGTGACGGTCGCGTCGGTGGTGTTCTCAAGCGGCACGCAGTCGAGTGCCGTGCTGGCTCCGGAGCCGACGCACTGGTTGACCGTGGCGGGGGATGCCGTGGTCGCACCGGTGATGTGGTTGTTCACGGTCACCGTGCAGATGGTGTTACCGCCGCCGACGTTGATCGAGCCGTTGCACTGGGTGATCGTGTGGATCAGCTTCGAAGAGTTCACGACCGTCGCTGCGGGGGGCTGCACCTCGGTATTCGCCGCGTGGATGCTGACGACGGTGCTGGTGGTCGAACTGGTCGCGCCGGTGGCCAGATTGAGATAATTGTCGACCGTGACGCTGCATTCGACGGCGCCGGTGCCGCCGCCGACTCCGGCGACATCGTTGCACTGTTCGACGGTGCCGTCGACCGGAGCAGCCGAAGCGGAAACCGCCGGCGAAGCGGTCAGGACGAAGGCCGCGAGGAAAAGGCCGATGGCCAGAACAAGCGAACGGTTCAGTGCAGAAGCACTGAAGAAAGAACGTGAAGTTTTAACAGCCAGCAAATTTGCGATGGAGGCCCCCTTAGTAGCTTCACTCTAACAGGGGATTTTCAGGCGCAGACAACGGAGAACGGGTCAGTGCCCTTCATTCACGCCTCTGACCCGGTCAATAAGATCTTTCCACGGCCCAGAGACCTGCTGCTCGCTGAGCACGACCTCGTGGGGTGCGCAACGGATGCGGTAGACGTAGCGGTCCGGCTGCGGAGCCGTCGCGGACACCTCGTCCCAGGGCAGCCCACGAAGAAGTTCCGCCCAGGCGGACCGGTCGGGTTGTTCCTCCACCTGGACCTCCCAGGTGGTTCGGATTCCGGCGAAGCCACCGCTGCGCGAAACGACGACCTTCATGAGGCCGATATTACTCCGGCCGGGGGGCAGGAAATGAGGCCGATATTACTCCGGCCGGGGGGCAGGAACGACGGTGGCGCGACCGACGACGGTCCCTGGGCCAGTGCCGGACCGGGGCCGGGATCCGGTGCCGAGCCCGCCGCCGAGGCCGACGGCGGTCCAGCCGGCGATCACGGCCTGGTGTTCTCGGGACCCGGCGCCGTGGCGCGTGACCGCCGCCCGCGAGGTCGCCCGCGCGAACCCGGCGAAGTCCACGGTGCGGCCCAGCGTGCCGGAGGTGAGGGTGTCGAACCAGATCTGGCCGGCCGTCTCCCAGGCGTTTCCGCCGAGAGCTGTGGCCACGAGGTAGAACGCCCGGTTCGGAATGCCCGAGTTCAAGTGCACCCCGCCATTGTCGTCTTCGGTTTCGATGTAGCCGGTCATGTCCGCGGGCTGGGGGTCCTTGCCGAGAGCATCGTCGTTGTAGGCGGTGCCGGGAGCCTTCAGCGAGCGCAGCGCGACCCCCTGCACCTGGTCGGTGAAGAGACCTTCGCCGATCAACCAGCCGGCCTCGGCGGCTGACTGGCCCAGGGAGCGCTGCTCCACCAGCGAGCCGAACACGTCCGACAGGGACTCGTTTATCGCACCTGATTGCCCCTCATAGGCGAGGTTGGCCGTGAATTGGGTCACCCCGTGCGTGAGCTCATGCCCGATCACCGTCAGCGACGCGGTGAAACGGTTGAAGACCAAGCCGTCGCCATCGCCGAACACCATGCGCTCGCCGTCCCAGAACGCATTGTCGTAGTTGCGGCCGTAGTGCACGGTCGCCTCCAGCGACACACCGCGGTCATCGATCGAGTCACGCTCGAACATGTTCCAGAACAGGGAATGCGTGTCTCCGAGCCCCGCCCAGGCTTCATTGACCGCGAGATCGGCCCCGGCGGGCTGGCCCTCGCGGCGGACCAGCCGGCCCGGCAGTCGTTCCAGGCCGCCGGCATCCGACACGGCCCGGTCCACGTGCCCGCGCACCCGAGCGGCCGCTCCGCCGTGCACACCGGAGTGGACCGACGACGACGGCGTCGGATGCGCCGCCGCGCGTAGTTCCCGGATCGGCACGTCCCGCATCAGAGACCGTCTGGCTGCCTCGGCCGCGGCCGCGAGCCGGGGATCGTCGACCCGCGCCAGCCGCACCAGCAGATACGGCGGGACGATAGTGCACCGGGAGAAGCCGTGCGATGAGCCTGTCATGGGTCGAGTGTGGCACTCGGCGGTGACGCGCACCACAGAAATTCCTGATTAGCCCGTGTGCCGCGACCCTGAGACCCGAGCGAAGGCCCGCGGCGGCATCCGGAACGTGGGCCGGGTGCCGCCACGGGGGTCTGGTGTCATCAGCGGCCGACCCGCTGCCTGAGAAATCAGGAACGCCGGTCGAGAACCATCAATAGCACCGTGCGCGCGGGGCGAGAAGGTGCCGGTGGGAGGCCTTCCGTAGACTCTCAGCATGCGCTTCGGAATCGTCATTCTCCCGCAGGATTCGTGGCCGGAGGCCCGCCGCCGCTGGCAGGGCGCTGAGCAGCTCGGCTTCGACCACGCCTGGACCTACGACCACCTGTCCTGGCGGTCGTTGGCCGACCAGCCCTGGCATGCGACCGTCCCGACGCTGACTGCCGCGGCGGTCGTCACCTCGCGGATCCGGCTGGGTACCTTCGTCTCATCACCGAACTTCCGGCATCCGGTGACCTTCGCCAAGGAGATCGCCACCCTCGATGACATTGCCGGCGGGCGATTCCTGCTCGGGGTGGGCTCAGGCGGTACCGGGTTCGACGCCACCGTGCTCGGGCAGCCCGAGTACACCCCGAAGCAGCGGTCCGAGCGCTTCGCCGCGTTCGTCACGGCCCTCGACCGGCTGCTGCGCCACGAAGAACCGGGCAGCGGCGGCATCAGCTTCGAGGGGGAGTGGGCGAGGGCGGTCGGCGCGCGAATGGTCGGTGTGCCGGCCCAGGAGCCGCGGGTTCCGTTCGTCATCGCCGCGAACGGGCCCAAAGGGCTGCGCCTCGTCACGACGTTCGGTTCCGGCTGGGTGACGACGGGAGCGGACGGCGTCGTGGGCGAGGACTGGTGGGCGGCGGTAGCCGGCCTCATGCACCGGCTGGAGGACACGGCAGTCGTCGCGGGCAGGGACCCGGCCACCATCGACCGTTACCTGTCTCTCGACAGCGGCGGCTGCTACTCCCTGCAGAGCATCGGAGCGTTCGAGGATGCCGTAGGTCGGGCCGGCGAACTCGGCTTCACCGACGTGATCAGCCACTGGCCGCGAGCGGCCGGCATCTACGCCGGAACGGAGGCCGTTCTGCACCGGGCTGCGGCCGTGATCAGCCGGCAGCGCGCCCGGGCCGGAAAATAGTTTGAGAAGAACCGACCCCGCAAAGCCGGCGCAGAAAAGCTAACATAAACGATTCCCAAAGCAGTCCTAGCTGCCCTCGTGCGCGGTGCAGGGAAGCACTGAGCCTCGCACGGATTGGCTGCTTGACCTGCCGTGCGGGGATGCGATTCTGCCATCTTGGCTATGCGAGCACCGGCAACGCCTCTTCGATATTGGGGCACGGTTAATGAACTCGTTTAGAGCATCCAACTCACTAGTTGGTTCATGGCTGGCCTTCCTCACGTTCTGCCTCAAATTCAGCTCGTATTTGCTCTTTCCAGCCGGCCGCGACTGACAAGTACTCAACACTCGCAATTGTCGCCCGATGTTGTTTGTATAAGTCTTCCGCAAGCACGGCTTCATCCACTGTGGGTTAACAACAACGGGAACGTGACCTTCGATGCTCCGCGTGGGAGGTACACGCCATTCGGGCTCAGCGCTACCCGTACGCCGATCATTGCTCCGTTCTTTGCGGATGTGGACACGAGGGGAACAGGAACAGACCCTGTCGCCTACGGATATAGGGAGACCACGTTCGAGGGGCATGCCGCATTCTGCGTCAGCTGGGTCAACGTTGGGTACTTCTCTGGGAAGGAAGACAAGACAAATTCATTTCAACTGCTATTGGTCTCGCGCCCTGATGCCGGCGTCGGAGCATTTGACATTGTCTTCAACTACGGGCGTGTGCAGTGGGAAACCGGAGACGCCAGTAACGGAGTGGATGGACTCGGCGGGTCATCCGCGCGCGTTGGTTTCTCGAGCGGAACGGGGATCCCCGGCTCTTATTCCGAGCTGCCCGGGTCAGGAACGAATGGATCATTCCTCGACACATCCCCCGTGGGACTGGTGCACAGCAGTTTGGGCTCAGCGACGCTCGGCCGCTACACCTTTCCAGTCAGATCTGACGGCCAGATAGCGGACCGGTATGTCGCCATGGGCGATAGTTATCAGTCCGGTGAGGGGGCGTACAGCTACGAAAGTGGAACGGACAATGGCACGAACAAGTGTCATCGCTCGGCAAACGCCTATCCAAACCTCCTGGTGGACCGGCAAGTGGTGCGACTTCAACTTGACTTCGTTGCTTGTTCAGGCGCCGTTATCCATGACCTGATCTACAGCTCCGAAGAGGATGGTGCCCCCTTGGAAGGCGAAGCCGCCCAAGTGGACAGTCTGGGCACTGACACCCGACTGGTGACGGTCAAAATTGGCGGCAACGGCCTCGACTTTGGAGGCACGATCAAATCCTGTGTCGAAAGTGGGATCAAGAGTTGGATTCCCATCGTCAACTGGTTCAACTACAGCTGTATTGGTAACCAGGGCGATGAAGTGGAGGCAAACCTCGCGGATCTTGAAACCGGACAGGTTGGGGAAGACCTACTCGACCTCTATCGGCTCATCAGGGCAAAAGCGCCTTATGCCCGAATCGAAGTGGTGTCATACCCCCGATTCTTCCCCGCCGAGGCCGCAGACAATCTCTTGGAATGCGCGTCAATCGCAAGCAAGGCCGACCAGAAGTGGATCAACGCAGGAATCGTCCGGGCCAACAGTGCGATCGAGAGAATCACCTCACTCGCTGGAGTTGGGGCGATTAACATGAGCGATGTCCTGGAAGGTCACGAACTATGCGACCCTGAACCCGCGATGAATGGCGTCGTGGACCCGTTCTCGCCCGAGTCGTATCATCCGAACGTGCTCGGTCATAGCCTCATGGCCGATCGCATCGAGCAGGAACTGTCCACGATCATCGAGCCGACAGACCAGATCCGCCCCCAAGAAACAGTGCAGCGCGTGTTCAAGGTGCAGGGCAAAAGGTTCACTGTGAACGTGGCGTGGCCTGGCAGTGATGTTGAGACGACGCTCACCTCCCCGAGCGGGCAGGTCTTTAGCCGGTCCAGCCACAACGGTGCCATGCACGACAACGGGCTAACTTACGAGTACTACGACATCAACTCCCCAGAGCCTGGGCAGTGGACAGTCACTTCCTTCGGCAAGGACGTATTCCCAGCTGGAGAACCGGCAACTCTCTCCATGTACGACATGCCGGAGCTCAACCGCGTGCCCAATGCCGTAGTTACTACGACCGGTTCTGGCCCATCCTTCACCTTTGACGGGACGACATCCGTCGATCCTGGGGAACGATTACGAACCACCTGTGGGATTTCGGCGACGGTACCTCTGCGGTCGGAGCAATCGTTGAACACACATATGCACAGCCTGGACAGTACCTGGTCGCGCTCGTGACAACCGATGATGACGGAGCAGAAGGTTTCGGCTCCGCAGCCTCAGTCATTGATACCACTCGGTCTCTACCCGCAGTCTCGGTGAAATCCCCGCTGACGACGCCGTCGGTGGGCGGCAATGTTGTCGTGACGGGCAAGGTGTCCTATCAGTCCACGGCGCGGATCCTTGGCAATCTCACTTCTGGCGGTCCGCTCACCGTCATTGATGGAAAATCGACGACGCAACTCGCGTCCTTGGGCTCGATAGGTGGCCAGATCACCTCGAACACCACAGTCCCACCCGTTGTCGTCGACGGCCACGCCTTTGTCTACAAGCCGACAGAGTGGATCGATCCCGTCAATACGACCTGGCGACAGTGGATGAACGCAACTGCCACCTCCAACAACGCCCCAACTTGGTCCCGCGGGTTGAGCGCCAATCCTGGCTGCACACTCAGCCCGGGTTGCGACAGCGTCAACGGAAAGATCGTCACGTTGAGCACGCCCACCCTCGTCGATGCTCGCCGATCGGTGAACGGCTGCTCGGCAGTCACAGTCCAGAACATGGAGATAGCCATGTCCTCCGATCTGACCCTCATCGCCGACAAAATCGGGATCGTCAATGGGCTGAAAGTGACATCAGCCGATGGGAAAGCACACGTGCTTCGGCTGATTGCCACTGGTAACGCAACCTCGTGCACCTCAACCAATGGCATCTCCGCGTCCGGGGGCTTGAACATAGATCCAAAAATCTCCACCCAAGTACTGGCCGCGGGTCAAGCGAAGATCGACGGTCCAGCTTCGTTCTCTGGACAAGTATTAGCCGCCTGTTTCCCCAGCAGCGGTGCCACTAATATCGCGTATGCGAACGTAGTCACACCAGGGCTGGTGGTACCGCAATGAATGCGCTGAGGGAAGAAAGCGAGTCGTAGGTGTCCGAAACTGTATCGAAGGAGCGCACCTGGCTCCACCTGCTCTGGGCACTTCCGATTCCAGTGGTTGTGAGTTCGGTCCTGCTGATCAGCGCACTCTGGGACTACTGCGGAATCAGCGGATGTACAGGTGGCGGATTCGGAATCAGTCGGGATATCGGCGGCACGATCGGTAACCTTGCGCCGATTCCATTTCTGATCGGACTCCCCATTTTCTTGGTGCCCTGGTCACCTAAGCGGGGAGTTCGGGCGCTTGTCGCACTCCTAACCGGACTGGCTTTCGCGGGACTTGGATTCGCAATTCTCGTGTCGATGGCCTCGTAACCCAGGGACACCGACAGCACCGGGCCGCGACAGGAGTTGACCCTGCTCGCCAACGGATTCCTCCGTGAGGGCCCTCTACAGCTCCACATCGTCCGGTGGCATCGACGTCGGCACGATTCCGGCAGCTTTGTCTTTGCGTCGGTAGAGGTGTCCTTGGTCGGGGTCGCAGTCGCGGAATGGCCCGTTGCCGTTGCCTTTGCCTTTGCCTTTGTCGAAGATGACGGCGGCGTGGCGGTCCCAGTGGTTGATCCACCAGAACGAGACGGCGCCGGCGTTGCCGTCCATAACGCTGGCGTCAGCTTGCATGCTGGCCTGCCAGAGTGCCTTGAACCGGGCGACGATCTCAGGGTGTAGCCACCATTGGGTGCACCACGGTGTTGGTTTGGTGCCGACGACCTCGACGCTGGCGAGGTGACCGATCAGCAAATCAAGAAACATTTGGCGAACGTCGACCGCGTCCTCTTTAGCGTTGGTCGAGTCGTAGTGGTCGTACTCAGTCATGAGCTGCTACCTCCGCTGCAATGGTGTCGTCCGGCACCGGGATCTGTGCCGGCGCGAGGCTCGGCGTCCTGGTCGGGGTGCGGTTGATGGTGGTGGTGAGGGTCTTATCGCGGAACCAGGGGACGGTGTTGACCATGACGGGTCGGCATTTGGAGCTGAAGACGATGGCGCGCCATTCGGGGAGGGAGCCGAGGGCGGCGATGTCAAGGGTGTTGACCTTGCGGGTGTTGGTGGAGGTGGATTGGTGGCCGTCTTTGCCGGTGGAGCTGCCGTAGTTGATTTCGTCGTGTTCGCCGATGAGGGCGGCCAGCGAGCGGAGGAAGTCGTCGTCGCCGGAACCACCGCCGAGCACGCGGGTGGCGACGGCGTCCCAGAGGGTCTGCCACCCGTCTTTCCCGAACGCGTCGATCGCTTGGGCGCGGGATTGGAAGTAGGAGTTGAGGATGATGCCCATCGACCCGTAGAACGAATACACCGAGGGCAGTTCGGGCCAGCGGACGATGTTCGCGCACTCGTTGAGCTCCATCACCAGCGGGACCGGGAGCCGGCCGCCGTTTCGCTGCGCGGCGGTTTCGGCGGTTTTGCAGATGGCGCGGATGAGGGCGACGAATTCGACGGAAATTCTGCCCGCAACGCCCCGGAAACTCGGGAAAGAGCGCTCTCCTGGCAGAATCTCCGTCGAATTCGTTCGACGCCGGGCCGGGGTCCCGCCCGAATCGGTTAGGAGGCACTCGGCCGGGCAGCCGTTTACCGATGCTGCAACAGGTGCCTATGGTGTCAGCATGCGCGCCGACGACCCCTCATCCCCGTCCCTGCAGACCCTACTGACCAGCCGGCTCGGCCGGTGGGCCATCCGCTCCACCCAGATCATCGTCGTGGTCGTGCTGACCGCCGGCGCCGTCTACGCTCTGGTGCAGGTGCAACTCGTGGTGATCCCCGTTCTCGTGGCGCTCATCCTGGCATCGGCGCTGGCACCGCTGGTCGGCTGGCTGCGCACGCGCGGCCTCCCGGTCATTCTCGCGACCTGGATCACCCTGTTGGCAGGGGCACTCATCCTCGGCGGCATCGTCACGCTCATCGTCTTCGCGGTGCGCAACCAGTGGGGTGCGCTGGTGGTGGCGGCCGGCGACGGGCTCGACGAACTACAGGGGCTGCTGGTCGAGGGCCCGATCGCGCTCGACCCGGAGCAGTTCAACGCGGTGCGTGATGCGATCGTGGGCTTCGTCACCCCGACGGTTCTCGGCCAGTACGTGCGGGGAACGGCGATCATCGCCCTCTTCGACGCCGTTCTGATCGGCGTCGGGCTGGCCATCCTGCAAGTTCCGCTGGCCCTGCCGCTGGCTGTGATCGTGTTCCTCACGGCGTTCATCCCACTGATCGGGGCGACCGTCGCGGGCATCCTGGCTGCCCTCGTGGCGTTGGTGGCCAATGGGCCGCTCGTGGCGCTGATCGTTGTGGCCATCGTGATCGTGGTCAACCAGATCGAGGGTGACCTGCTCAACCCGGTGGTGATGGCGGGGGCGTGGAAACTGCATCCGCTGGTGATCCTCGTCGCTTTGACCGTGGGCACCATCCTCGGCGGTATCGCCGGGGCCGTTCTGGCGGTCCCGCTCGTCGCCGTGGGCTGGGCGATGATCAAGGTTTGGGACAGGCCGGATCAGTCGATCACCCAGCGGGCGAAGTTCTCCATCCGGCACTGGCCTCAGCCGGCGAAGCCCGCCGAGGCCGCCCCATTGTCGGCTCGGGGTGGCGAGCCTACGATAGACGGCATCTGACCGGGGAGGCACAGGTGGCGATTTCACCGCTGAAAGCAGCCATCGACCGAGCCTTCGCCGCCATCGGCAACGCGAGGAAGGCCTGAGGTGATGCCCGCTCTCATCTTCGACTGCGACGGTGTGCTGGCCGACACCGAACGCGACGGCCACCTGCCGGCCTTCAACCAGACCTTCGAGGAATTCTCGGTGCCCGTGCAGTGGAGCGACTCCGATTACGTCCAGAAGGTGACGATCGGGGGAGGAAAAGAACGGATGCGCAGCATCCTCACCCCGGAGGTGGCCGGCGTGCTCGGTCTGCCGGCGGACGACCCCGCGGCCCTCGACTCGGCCGTCGCCGGCTGGCACCGGCGCAAGAGCGCGATCTACACCGAGCGGGTGGCGAGCGGCGCGTTGACGGCCCGCCCGGGCATCCGTCGACTCGTCGTACAAGCCGCGGGCGCCGGCTGGATCCTCGCCGTGGCCTCCACCTCGGCCGAGGAATCCGTGCGCGCCGTGCTCACGCAAACAATCGGGCCCGAGCTGGCCGCGCAGTTCCGGGTCTTCGCCGGCGACATCGTGGACCGGAAGAAGCCGGCCCCGGACATCTACCTGCATGCCCTGCGGGAACTCGGGATCGACGCCGCCGACGCCGTGGTCGTCGAGGACAGTGCGAACGGCCTCCGGTCGGCGCTCGCCGCGGGCCTGCGCACCGTGATCACGATCAGCGGTTACACCGCGGACGAAGATTTCACCGGGGCGGCCCTGGTGGTGTCGTCGCTTGGGGACCCCGGCGGCCCCACCACCGTGACGCTGCGCGACCCGCTGGGTCTGGAGCCGGAATTCTTCGTCGACCTGTCCGATTTCGCCACCATCCTCAGTGCCCCCGACCGCCCGGCCCCCGATCTGGAGAGCCGATGACCCGCTCAGCCCTGTTCGACACCGAATTCGTGGCGATGCTCCGGGCCGCCACCGAGGGGATCAAGGCCCGCGGCAAGTCCGACCTGGGAGACAAGACCCTGCTCGACGCCCTCGTGCCGGCCACGGATACGCTCGAAGCCGAGGTGGCCGCCGGCCGTGACCCGGAAACCCTCCTCGCCCGGATGTCCCTGGTTGCGCGGGCGAGCGCGGACGCCACGAGCATGCTGCAGGCCCGTCGCGGCCGGGCCAGCTACACCGGAGAACGTAGCATCGGTTCGCCCGATCCCGGAGCCCGAAGCAGTTCGCGCCGGACATGCACCTGGGATCGCCGCCGCGAACCTCGACACGCGTGGATGGGCGTGGGCATCCATGGCGAACCGGGCCGACGCCGCGCGAAGCTGACCACCGCGAATGAGATGACCGACGAGATGCGCGACGCGGTCGTCGGGGACCTGCCGGACGTGTCGGGGACCGGGTGGCCCTGATGATCAACGGCCTCGGCGGCACCCTCTCAGTGAGCTCTACATCCGGTTCGGGAGGGCGCACGAGCAGCTGGTCAGCGCCCCGGCCGAGATCGCAGCCCGCATCTTCTGGCCGTTGCTCCTGCTGCTCCAGCCGACCTCTCGGACTCTGCTAAACTCAGACGGTTGCCGTTTGACGGCCGCGGATCAAGAGAGCCCAGGCATTCGGCCCCGGGCACCGCGCAGTGAGAGAAAGGGGATCCCATCTATGGCACTCGAAGCTAATGCAAAGAAGGCGATCATCGAAAAGTACGCTACCCACCCAGGCGACACCGGGTCCCCCGAAGTTCAGATTGCAATGCTCACGCAGCGCATCCTGGACCTCACGGAGCACCTGAAAGAGCACAAGCACGACCACCACTCGCGTCGTGGTCTGCTCCTCATGGTTGGTCAGCGCCGTCGTCTGCTCGGTTACCTGTCGGATGTCGACATCACTCGGTACCGCACACTGATCGGCAGCCTCGGACTGCGCCGCTAAGGCACTTTTCGAAGACACCGCGATCTTCTTACAAGCGGGCCGTCACCTTCCGGGTGGCGGCCCGTTTGTGTGTCCGGAGCGGGGAACCGGGAATATCTCCGGGCCCGGCGCGGTTTCCCCCACCGATGTCTACCTCCGCGCTAAGCCTCTCCGTGCTCGATCTGATCCCCGTCCGCACCTCGCAAAGCTCCGCTGAGGCGATCGCGGCAGCCGTGCACCTCGCCCAGAGCGCGGACCGGCTCGGCTACACCCGATACTGGGTCGCGGAGCACCACAACATGCAGGCGGTCGCGTCGACGAACCCGCCCGTGCTGATCGGTATCCTCGCGGCGCAGACCGAACGCATCCGGGTCGGCTCCGGGGGCGTCATGCTGCCAAACCACTCTCCGCTCGTGATCGCCGAGCAGTTCGGCATCCTTGAGGCGGCCTTCCCCGGGCGCATTGACCTCGGGCTGGGCCGTGCGCCCGGCAGCGACCCGATGATCACCGCACTGCTGCGCTCGAGCGGAGCAGTGAGCGAGGTCGACGCGTTTCCGCGCAACATCGCCGACATCGCGGCGCTGCTGCACCCCGACGGGGCCTTGCTCAGCCTCACCTCCGGTCAGGACTACACCCTGCACGCGACTCCCGCCGCCACCGGGATGCCCGAAATCTGGCTGCTTGGCTCCAGCGACTACTCGGCCCGGCTCGCCGCCCGGCAGGGCATGCCCTACGTGTTCGCCAACCACTTCGCCGGCGACGGCACCACAGCGGCCCTCGAGCTGTACCGACGCGGGTTCACCCCCAGCGAGACCCTCGACGCCCCCCGCACCATCCTCACCCTGAACGTGTCGGTCGCCGAGACCCGGGTCGAGGCCCTCGCCCTCGCCCTGCCGCAGATGCAGCAGATGGCGCGCCTGAGATCGGGCCTGCCGCTCGGCCCGCTCGCGACGGTCGAAGAGGCCGCCGCCGCACCGATGGCGCCGGCGCTGCTCCAGATGATCGAACGGATGGCCGCGGCCTGGATCATCGACGAGCCCGGCGCCGCGGCCGCGCGCATCCGTGCCCTCGCGGCGAAGTTCGGGGTCGACGAGGTCATGCTGCAGCCGATCGCCTCCGCTCACACGGGCGCCGACGCGGCGACCGCACCCGGGCGTGCGCGCACGCTGGAACTGCTCGCCGCCGAGCTTTTCACCGGAGAGCAACTCGCGGCCGAGGAACTCGCGGCGGTCTAGACGAGTGAACCCTCACAGCCGTGAACGGGATGGCGTCGAGGGCTGGGGGTTCGGGGGCGGTTGCCGCGGTGCAGTGACTCCGTCCAGAACGAATTCGACGGAGATTGTGGCCGTATCGGCCCCGAATACTCCGATAAAGCCGTTTTACGCCAGAATCTCCGTCGAATTGGTTCGACGCCGCACACGGTGCTCCGCCGGATGACCAGCGTCCACACGGTGCAGTCAGCTTCGACTCTCCGGGAGCCACAGGACCAATCGACGGTGACTCACTCGGCAGAACCGAGATCCGTTCAGGCGTCCGGTTCCGTCATGTCGACCACGTGCGACTTGACGTGGGCCTTCAGTGTATCGATGCCCTTGAGGGCCTCTGCCTTGGAGTGATAGCTTTCGGAGGTCGCGATCACTTCGCCGTTGTTGGCCTTCAGCCGAAACTGGTATCCGCCGGATCGTTCCGCGTAGAGCTCATATTTCCCGGACATCACACACTCTTTTCTTCATCATCGAAAAACGTCGACGGACGCATTGCCGTTGGAAAAACCCTACCGCCCCCGTTGGCGCGCGAGACCCTCAACCCAGACCGAGCAGCCGGAGCCCGGCGGCCGCTGCCGCGCCCGCGATGACCACCGCCAGGAACGGGGCCTTGAACCAGAGCGCAATCGCCGCTACGACGAGCGCCCCGAGCCGGGCGTCGACGACGAGGTCCTGGCCGGTGGCCACGGTGTTCGCGACCGTCAGGGAAGTCAGCAGGCCGATCGTGAGGGCGCCGGCGACGCGGGTGATGCGCGCGTTGGTGACCCACTTCTGCGGCACGAGATAGCCGAGCAGCTTCGTGAGGAACGCCGCCGCGCAGGCCACGAGGATCCAGAACCAGACGCTCATCGGGGAGCCTGCGCATCCGTCGAACCGGGTGCATCGGGTGGACCGGGATAGGGGTCGACGTCGGGCTCGAGGCCCTCGCCCGCCGGCCCGTGCCGAAAACCGAACCAGCCGATGGCACCGGCGACGACAGCCGCCACGAGGATGGGCACGCCCGGCGAAACGAGCGGCACGGTCAGTACGGTGGCCAGCGCGCAGACCGCGGCGATCGCCCCGGCCTCCTTCGACCGCAGCCGCGGCCAGAGCAGCCCGAGGAACGCCGCGACCGCCGCGCCGTCGAGGCCCCACTGTTTCGGGTCGCCCACGGCGTCGCCCGCGAGAGCCCCGATCAGGGTGAATACGTTCCACAACACGAAGATGCCGAGACCGGCGACCCAGAACCCCCGCTTCTGCTCGACGAGCACGGTCTGCCCGGTGCTCGTGGCAAGCGATTCGTCGATGGTGACCTGGGCGGCGGCGAAGCGGCGCCAGCCACGAGGGTGCAGCAGGGCGTTCAACTGCATCCCGTAGACCGCGTTACGGATGCCGAGGAGCGCCGCCGCGCCGGCGGCTGCCGCACCGCTGCCGCCGCCGGCGATCACCCCGATGAACGCGAACTGGGAGCCCCCGGAGAACAGGAGCAGACTCAGCGCCGAGGTCTGCCAGATGTCGAGCCCCGACGACACCGACAGGGCGCCGAACGAGATGCCGTAGAGGCCGGTGGCCACCGCGATCGACAGGCCGACCCTGGCCCCGGGGGAGTGGCGGAGGGTGGTGGGCACCGCTCAATGCTAGGGGGTGCGGCCCCCGGGTCTGCGGGGTCCGGGGTCGGGGAAGCCCCGCGGGGGCCTAGCATTGACCGATACCCAACGGAACGGAAGCACCCAGTTATGAGCGTCTGGCGCACCAAGAGCATTGAGGCCTCCATGGCCGACTCCCTCGAGAAGGGGCACAGCCTCAAGCGCACGCTGGGCACCTGGGACCTCATGATCATGGGCGTCGCGGTTGCCGTCGGTGCCGGGATCTTCTCGGTCGGTGCGAAGGCGGCCGGCAGCTACGCCGGGCCATCCGTCACCCTGGCGTTCCTCCTCGCCGCGGTCACCTGCGCGCTCGCCATCATGTGTTACGCGGAGTTCGCCTCGGCGGTTCCCGTGGCCGGCTCGGCGTACACCTTCACCTATGCGACCCTCGGCGAGCTGCTCGCCTGGATCATCGGCTGGGACCTGATCCTCGAGATGCTGACCGCCGCGGCCGTGATCGCCAAGTATTGGGGCATCTACCTGAGTGAGGTCTTCGAACTCTGGAACTGGGATGTCCCGGCCACGATCGCGGTCTTCGGACTGCAGGTCAGCTGGGGCGCGTTCGTGATCGTCGCAATCTTCACCACCCTCCTGGTGCTGGGCACCAAGCTGTCGGCGCGCGTCGCCAGCATCTTCACCATTCTCAAGGTGGCGATCGTGGTGTTCGTGATCGTCGTGGGTGCCTTCTTCATCAACCCGAAGAACTACACGCCGTTCATCCCCGAGGCCGTGCCCTCCGCGGGCGGCGACGGCGACGTCTGGATGCAGTCCCTTTTCTCGTTCATGACCGGCGCCCAGCCGGCCCAGTACGGACTGTTCGGTCTGCTCGCCGGCGCCTCGTTGGTCTTCTTCGCGTTCATCGGCTTCGACGTGGTCGCCACCAGCGCCGAAGAGGTCAAGAACCCGCAGACGACCCTGCCGCGCGGCATCTTCGCCGGTCTGGCTATCGTCACGGTGCTGTACCTCGGCGTCAGCCTCGTGCTCACCGGCATGGTGCCGTACACCGTTCTCGCCGACGACCCCAATGCCTCACTCGCGACGGCGTTCGTCTCGGTCGGCGCCGGCTGGGCTGCCCAGGTCATCTCGGTCGGCATTCTGGTGGGGCTCACCACCGTGATCATGGTGCTGCTCCTCGGCCTCTCCCGCGTGCTCTTCGCCATGAGCCGCGACGGCCTGCTGCCGCGCGGCCTGAGTGTCACCTCGTCCAAGCGCGGCACCCCCGCCCGGGTGCAGATCATCTCCGGCGCCGCGGTCGCCCTGATCGCCGGGTTCACCGACGTGGGCGTGCTCGAGGAAATGATCAACATCGGCACGCTGTCGGCCTTCGTGCTGGTCAGCATCGCCGTGGTCGTGCTGCGCAAGAAGCGCCCCGACCTGCCCCGGGCCTTCAAGGTGCCCTTCTCGCCCTTCCTGCCGATCCTGTCGGCCGCGCTCTGCTTCTGGCTGATGCTCAACCTCACGACGCTCACCTGGGTGCGCTTCGCGGTCTGGCTCGCGATCGGCATCGCGGTGTATTTCCTCTACGGCCGCCGTCACTCCGTCGTCGGGATCGAGGCCAAGCGCGTCTTCGACGAAACCCTCCGCGACGAGGTCATCGCCGAGGAGAAGGCAGCGCTGGGCAAGTAGCGCGCTTTCTCGCGGTCGGGGGCCGTCACTGGGGTGACCCCCAGCATCCATCGGGAAGGATGGAGCCATGCTGCACCGCCATCCCGTCCTGTCCCTGGTCACGCTCGCCTATCTGGCGTTCGTGGGCTGGGTGACGCTCGGGCCGCAGCCGCTCGACAGTGGGAACAACGAGCTGCTGCTCCGGGCGCTCCGATTCTTCAATCGGCACGACTCCACCGACTGGATCACCTACGGGCGGGTCGAATTCGCGGCCAACATCGCCATGTTCATCCCGATCGGCGTGTTTCTGCTGCTCCTGCTCGGACGCCGGTTCTGGTGGCTGGCGATCGTCGTGGCCGTCCTACTCACCGGCTCGATCGAGTTCACGCAGCAGTTTCTGCCGACCCGGGTCCCGGATGTGCGCGATCTGGTCGCGAACGGGAGCGGCGCCGTGCTCGGTGTCATCGTCGGCCTCGTCCTTACAGCGTTTAAACTGGTGCGCCGTGAGGAGCCCCGGTCGAGGCGGGTTGCGCCGACCTACAGCCGGTAGAGGCGCGCCTCCCAGGGGCGCAGCACCGGATTCGAGGACGGTGCGGCGGCATCCGTTGTGGCCGGATAGTTGGCCAGAATCAGATCGGCGCCGGAGACGTCCATTGGAAGCAGGTCGGTGAATGGGGCATCGGATGCGTTCGCGACGACGAGCAGCGTCTCCTCACCCCGGCTGCGAGTGAAGGTGTAGAGCGCGTCGTGGTCGGGTTCGAGCAGGGTGAAATCGCCGAGGGCGACCACCTCGCTCTCATGCCGCAGCGCAATCAGGCGCTGGTAGAAGCGGAACACACTCCGCTCGCTCGCAAGGTCGGCGGCCACGTTCACCGTGACGCTGTTCGGGTTCACGGCCAGCCACGGCGTGCCGGTGCTGAAACCGGCCTGCGGCGAGGCATCCCACTGCATGGGCGTGCGCGCGTTGTCGCGGCCCATGGTCTGCACTCCGGCGAGCACGGTGCCGGGGTCCAGGTCGAACTCTTCCACGGCCTCGCGGAAGTGATTGAGGGATTCGAGGTCACGGTAGTCGTCGATGGAGTCGAACCGCACGTTGGTCATGCCGATCTCCTCGCCCTGGTAGATGTAGGGCGTTCCGCGGTGCAGGTGCAACACCAGGGCCCACAGAGTTGCCGACTCGTAGCGCAAGGAGGTGTCGTTGCCGAAGCGCGACACCAATCGGGGCTGGTCGTGGTTGTTCAGGTAGAGGCTGTTCCAGCCGGTCTCGGCCAGACCCTCCTGCCAGCGTGACAGGCTCTTCTTCAGCGCCGTCAGGCTGCGAGGCAGCACCTCGAACTTGTGCTCGCCCTGGTCGAGGCCCACATGCTCGAACTGGAAGATCATGTCAACCTCGCGCCGGGCCGGGTCGGTGAACAGCAGGGCGTCGTCGGTGCTCACGCCCGGCATCTCGCCGACGGTGAGGTGCCGCCCTCCGCGGCCGTCGAAGACCTCGCGGTGCATCTCCTGCAGAAACTCATGGATCTGCGCCCCCATCGGCGAGCCGCCGCCGGTGGCCGGGGCCGGTCCGTCGATCAGCTCGACCTGCTTGGCGATGAAGTTGATCACGTCCATCCGGAAGCCGTCGACGCCGCGGTCCAGCCACCAGTTCATCATCGCGTAGACGGCCTGGCGCACCTCGGGGTTCTCCCAGTTGAGGTCGGGCTGCTGCTTGGCGAACAGGTGCAGGTAGTACTCATCGGTGGCGGGATCGAGCGTCCAGGCCGGGCCGCTGAAGGCGCTGCCCCAGCCGTTCGGCGGGCCGCCGTCGGCCTGGGGCTTGCGCCACCAGTACCAGTCGCGTTTAGGGTTCGTCAGCGACGAGCGTGATTCCCGGAACCAGGCGTGCTCGTCGCTGGTGTGGTTCACCACCAGGTCCATCACGATCTTGATGCCGCGCTCGTGGGCCTCGACCAGCAGCAGGTCGAACTCCGCCAGGCTGCCGAAGACCGGTTCGATGTCCTGGTAGTCGCTGATGTCGTAGCCGTTGTCATGTTGCGGCGACGGGTAGACCGGAGAGAGCCAGACCGCGTCAACGCCGAGCTCGGCGAGGTAGTCGAGCTTCGAACGGATGCCGCCGAGGTCGCCGATCCCGTCGCCGTCCGAGTCCGCGAAGCTGCGCGGATACACCTGGTAGACGACGGCGCTGGTCCACCAGGAGGCGCCGGTCGCGGGGGTGGTCGCGGGGGTGGTCGCGGGGGTGGTCATCCCGGACGTTGGTGCGGGTGTCGTCATTTGATCGATCCTCTCATCACGCCGGAGATAACCCAGCGCTGGGCAAAAATGTACACAATCAGCAGCGGGGCCATGGCCATCAGGTATGAGGCGAACGCGGCCGAGTAGTTGGTGTTGAACTGGCCCTGGAACACGAATTGGGAGAGTTGCAGGGTGCGTGCCGCCGGGTCGGAGAGCACGACGAGAGGCAGGATGAAGTCATTCCACGCCCAAACACAGGTGAGGATGCCGACGGTCGCGTTCATCGGGGTCAACAAGGGGAAGATGATCTGCCAGTAAACCCGCCAGGTGGTCGCCCCGTCGGTGTAGGCCGCCTCCTCCAGCTCGATCGGGATCGATTTGATGAACGCGACGTAAATGAAGACGTTGAGCGAGAGCCCGAACACCGCGTAGAGCAAGATCAACCCGACCTGGTTGTCCAGACCGAACAGGGCCGTCTCTTTCACGACTGGGAGCATGATGATCGGGAACGGGATGAAAAGGGCGGACAGCAGGTAGAAGTAGACGCCCGTGAAGAACGGCTTGTGCAGGTTGCGGGCGATCGCGTACGCCACGAGCGAGTTCGTCAGCAGGGTGAGGGTGACGGCGCCGACGGTGATCAGGGCCGTGTTCATCAGCGCCTGCGGGAATTTGGTCAGCGTCCAGGCGTCGGCGAAGTTCTCCCAGTGGACGCTGGTGGGGAGCGCGAACCCGGTGCCGCCGAGCTGGTCGGGGGTCTTCAGCGCGGTGATCACGGCGAAGTAGAGCGGCACCAGCACGGTGATCGCGCAGACCGCGATCAGCATGGTGGCCCACCAGTTGATCCCGGTGCGGTTGTCTTTGATGCGCCGGACACCGCGCGAGTCACGGGCCGCCCGGGGGGATGCTGGTTCGACCGTGGCGGGGGAGTCGATGGTGATAGCCATTAGAAGTCGGCCTCCGTGCGCTGAAGAACTCGGAACTGCAGGAACGAGACGAGCATGATCACGATGACGAACAGCACCGCGTTGGCGGACTGGTAGGCGAACTCGCCGCCTTGGAAACCGCCCCGGAAGATGAGCAGGGTGATCGATTCGGTCGAGGTGCCCGGCCCGCCGGCGGTGAGGGCGACGATGTGGTCGAAGGTCTGCAGGAACCCCTTCAGGCTCAGCACCATGTTGATGGTGAAAAAGGCGCTGATCATGGGGAACGTGATCGACCGGAATTGCCGTCCCGGCGTGGCCCCGTCGATGGCGGATGCCTCGTAGAGCTCTTGAGGGATCGTCTGGAGACCGGCCAGGTAGAGGATGATCGCGAACGCGCAGGCCTGCCAGACCGCGAGGGCGACGATGGCCGTCCACGCCCAGTCCGGGTTGGTGAGGATGTTGTCACGGAACACCGGGACGTTCGACAGGATCCGGGGGAGCGAATTGGCGAAGAAATACTGGAAGACGTAACCGACGACAAGGATCGCCAGCACGTAGGGGATGAAGAAGATGCCGCGAAAGGTGGACTGGAACGCGATCTTCGCGTTGAGTCCGACCGCGATGGCCAGCGAGATCACGTTGGTGAGGATGGTGGCGACGATGGCGAAGCCGAAGGTGAAGCCATAGGCCTTCAGTACCCGGTCGTCCTGGAACAGGGCGATGAAGTTGCCGAACCCGACGAAGTCCCACGAGCCGAAGCCTGCGTAGTTGGTGAAGGAGAAGAAGATGCCGATGAGTACCGGGACGGTGTGCAGCAGCGCGAAGACGGCGACCGCGGGGACGACCATCCAGTAGAAGGCGCGCGGGGTGGCGCCGACGCGTCGCCGCGCCGCGCTCGGCCGCGACGCTCGGGGCGTCTGCTCCGGCCGGGGCCGGGTCAGGACGGAAGTAACCATCAGTTAGTCTCCGCTTCGTGTCGAGGTGGTGCGTGACGCGACCTTGCGCCATTCGTTGTCGAGGGTCGCCAGCGCTTTCGCGCTGTTCTCGTCGGTCAGGAACTGCTGCACGATGGGCCCGAGCGGGATGCTCGCCGGGATCTGGTGATCGACGAAACCGGTGATCCGGCCGGCCTGGAAGTACGGTTGCAGTTCCGCCAGGGCCGGGTTGGTGTTCTCGGCTGCGTCCCGGGCCGTCGAGAACATGTTCTGTGAGGCTGCGAAGGAGTTCTGCACCTCCTCCTGGAAGAGGAAGTCCACGAAGAGTCGGGCTTCGGCGAGGCGCGGTGTGTCGCGGCCGATGGCAATGGCCACGTCGACACCGGAGACGAGCTCGATGTCGGCCGGGTCATCCGTCACAGGGTAGGGGAAACCGCCGACGCTGATGTCGGGGTTGTTGGCCAGGATCGGGCTGAGGGCCCAGATCCCCTGCATCAGCATGGCCGATTCGCCGTTCGCGAAAGCCAGGTTGCCGTCTTCGTACGTGCGGCCGAGGTAGCCGTCCTGCGCGTAGGAATACAGCGTCTGCAGCTTCTCGAACGTCTCGTCGTAGTTCTTCGCGAACGAGACGGCCGAGTCGGGACCCACCTCCTTACCCTCCGCGCGGAGATCGGGGAAGAAATCGTCGCCGCCGAGTTGGGCGCCGATACCGTTCAGGGAGGATTGCACTGTCCATGCGTCGGCCGCGGTGCCGTAGAACGGGGCGATACCGGCCGCCTGGAGCGTGTCGCAGGCGGCGATCAACTCGTCCCAGGTGGTGGGGATCTCGATGCCCTGCGCGGCGAAGATGTCACGGTTGTAGAGAACGCCGTTGCCGTTGTTCGCGAAGCCGAGGGCATTCACCTCGTTCTGGTAAAAGCCGAGGGCCCCGACGATGTCCTGAACGGCCGGGTTGATCCGGTCGAGAACGGGGTCGCCACTGAAGTCGTGGAAGACACCGGCCCGCGCCAGCTGGCCGAAGTTCCCCGATCCGTTCAGACTGATCACATCGGGCACCTTGTTCTTGACCAGTAGGGTGCGGATGGCGGTGTCCGCATCGGGGACGGCGTTCTGGGTCACCCGGATGCCGGGGTTCTCTGCCTCAAAATCGGCGATGATGCCGTCGAAGTCCGCGATGGCCTCGGACTTGAACTGGAAGAAATCGAGGGTGACGACGTCGCTCTGACCCGGGGCGCAGCCGCTGAGGGCGCCGAGCCCGAGCGTACCGGCCAGGAGGAGTGCCACGGGTCGCCGGAGCGTCCGCAACCTCCTCGACCGATGGCGTCGCCAGGCGGGTGTCTGGTACGTCGTCGTATCCGTCATTGCGGGGCTCCTTGGGCCGTCATGTCGCTTCATGAATCTTTCTACGGCAAAAAGAATAGGACGTCAATTCGGGAAATTTGCCGCTCCCGCGAGATGAAAAGTCCGCTCGGGCCAGAGTATTGATGCCACTATGGAATAAATGGCACCTCAGGGGGCGGATATGACCACGGATGCAGCGTCGACAGTGAGCGAGACCTCCCGGGAACTCGCGCGGGCCGTGCTCATCCACGGCCCGATCTCCCGCAGCGACCTCGGCCGTCGCCTGGGACTGTCACCGGCCAGCCTGACGCGGTTGAGCAAGCCGTTCCTCGATTGTGGCCTGTTCGTCGAGGGCAGCGAAGACCGCGACGGAACCGTCGGGCGCCCGGCCCGGCCCTTGGACGTCCGGGTGGATGCCAGTCGGTTCGTCGGGGTGAAACTCACCGGCGACGACGTCTTCGCGGTGCTCACCGACCTGCGGGCCAACGAGGTGGGCTCGGCCCGGCGGGTGCTCGCCGATCACACTGTCGAGCACGTTGTGGCCCGAATCGACGAGGTCGTGCGCGAGCTCGGCGGCCCGGATGGGCTGTCGGCACTCGGCGTCTGCGTGGGTGGGCATGTCACCAGCGCCCGGGTCGTGACCCGGGCGCCGTTCCTGGGCTGGCACGACGTGGACCTGGCCACGCGGCTCGAGGGACTGCTCGGAATTCCGGTCACGATCGAGAACGATGTCGTCGCGCTCACCTCCGCCGAGCAGTGGTTCGGAGCGGTCCGGGGTGTCCCGACCTTCGCGGTTCTGACCATCGGCGTCGGCGTCGGCTACGGACTGGTCGTCAACGACCAGGTGATCGTGACGGCCGACAGCGGCCTGGGCCTCGGTGGGCACATCCCGCTCGACCCGAACGGGCCGCTCTGCCCGGAAGGACACCGCGGCTGCTCGCAGGCAATGCTCACGAGCCAGAGTGTTTCTGCCCAGGTCAGCGTGGCCCTCGGCCGCGAGGTCGACTACGACGAGGTGCTCCGGCTCGCGGTGGAGAGGAACCGGGCTGCGGCATCCGTCGTCACCGCCACCGGTCGCGGACTGGGCCGATTGATCGCGGTGATCGCCAATATCGGGATGCTCGACACGATCGTGCTCTCCGGCGAGGGGATGCCACTGTGGGCGCTGGCATCCGAGGAGGTCATCGCCGCTGCCCGAGCCGACCGCGACCCGGATGCGACACCGCTGACAATCGTCGTTGACGACAGCGGGGTCTCCTCCTGGGCCCGCGGGGCCGCGGCTGTTGCCATCCAGCGCTCGCTCGGCCGATTGGCCGCTGCCGCCAGCGAATAGAATCGTCCATGCGCGCTGCGCGCCGCGCGAGTGGGAGGCTGCACATGCAATTCGGGATCTTCACCGTCGGTGACCTCACGGTCAACCCCACGACGGGCCACACCCCCACCGAGCACGAGCGCATCACGGCCATGGTCGCCATCGCCGAGAAGGCCGAAGAGGTCGGCCTCGACGTCTTCGCCGCCGGTGAGCACCACAACCCGCCCTTCGTGCCCTCGTCGCCGACGACGCTGCTCGGCTACATCGCCGCGAAGACCGAGCGCATCATCCTCTCCACGGCCACGACATTGATCACGACGAACGACCCGGTCAAGATCGCCGAAGACTTCGCCATGCTCCAGCACCTCTCCGGTGGGCGGGTCGACCTGATGCTCGGTCGCGGCAACACCGGCCCGGTCTACCCGTGGTTCGGCCAGGACGTGCGCCAGGGCATCCCGCTGGCGCTGGAGAACTACGCGCTGCTGCGCCGGTTGTGGCGCGAGGACGTCGTGGACTGGGAGGGCCAGTTCCGCACCCCGCTGCAGGGGTTCCAGTCGACGCCGCGCCCGCTCGACGGGGTGCCGCCGTTCGTGTGGCACGCCAGCATCCGCAGCCCGGAGATCGCCGAGCAGGCCGCGTTCTACGGTGACGGCTTCTTCGCCAACAACATCTTTTGGCCCAAGGAGCACTACCTCAAGCTGATCGGGCTCTACCGGGCCCGGTTCGAGCACTACGGCCACGGTCGAGCCGACCAGGCCATCGTGGGCCTCGGCGGGCAGGTCTTCATGCGCACGAACTCGCAGGACGCCGTCGACGAATTCCGGCCCTACTTCGACAACGCCCCGGTCTACGGCCACGGCCCGAGCCTCGAGGAGTTCACCGAGCAGACGCCGCTGACCGTCGGCAGCCCGCAGCAGATCATCGACCGCTACGCCGGCATGCGCGACTACTTCGGCGACTACCAGCGTCAGCTCTTCCTGATCGACCACGCCGGACTGCCGTTGAAAACCGTGCTCGATCAGCTCGACATCCTCGGCGGCGAGGTGGTGCCCGTGCTCCGCACGGAGCTGGCCGTGAACCGGCCCGCTCACGTTCCCGACGCACCCACGCACGCCTCGCTGAAGGCCGACGCCGCGATAAGTCTGCTCGCGGCATCCGTCGCCCGCCCGTGACCTCTCCCGCGGAAGCAGACACCATGACCATCGCGCCGCCTCAGCCATCAATGGATGCGCGCCGCGCCTTCTTCGACGCCCGTCCCGCCGCCTCCGTGGCGGTCGACCTCTCCGTGCGAATCGGCAGCCTCACCCTCGCCAACCCGGTCATGCCGGCCTCGGGCTGCTTCGGGCCTTCGCTCGGACGCTTGATCCCGGTCGCCGAGCTTGGCGCCGTGGTCACCAAGACCGTGTTCGGCACCCCGCGCGGCGGCAACGCGGCGCACCGGCTGACCGAGCTCCGGGCCGGGATGGTCAACAGTGTCGGCATCCCGAGCCGCGGGGCCGCCGGCTACCTGGCGTCGCGACACCCGCTCTACCTGGCGCTCGGCGTGCCCGTGATCGTCAGCGTCGGCGGCCACCGTTCGGGCGAGTACGCCCCCGTCGTGCGGGGCCTGCGGGGCGCGGGCGACGCCTACGAGCTCAACGTGTCCTGTCCGAACCTCGACCGCCACGGCACCGACATCGGCTCCGATCCCGACGCCATCGGGAAGGTCGTGCATGCTGTGCGCCTGGAGACCGACAAGCCCCTGATCGTCAAGCTGCCGGTGCTCGTCTCTTCGATCGCGGACTGTGCCCAGGCCGCTGAGGCGGCCGGCGCCGACGCCGTCTGCGTGGCCAACTCGATCCCGGCGCTGCCGCTCACGGCCGCTACGCGGAGCCCCATTCTCGGCAACGTGATCGGCGGTCTGTCCGGCCCGAATATCCGCCCGGTCGTGCTGCGGTTGGTCTGGTTGGCCTCCCGAGCGGTCGACATCCCGGTGATCGCCTGCGGCGGGATCGAAACCGCCGACGACGCCCTCGACTACTTCTCGGTCGGCGCCCACGCCGTGCAGGTCGGCACGGCCAGCTTCGGACGCCCGTTCGCCATGGTCGAAATCGTTCGCGCCCTGCAGGAGCGCTGCGAGGGCGTCGCCGCGGCCGACATCACCGAACTGATCGAATTGTGGAGGGCCTGATGACCGTTACGACCGCCCTTGGGGCCCTCGCCGCCCTGCGCCGCCAGCAGGCGTTCGCCGCGGCCGACGAGGCCGCGCTGGACGGCCTCATCACGGTGCGCCCGCCCGAACGAATGCCTCGGCCCGACCCGGTCTGGGACGACGCCCGCGTTCTCGTGCACGAGGTCGTGGGAGAGCGGTACCGCCGGCTCGTACTGGCCACCGACACCATTGCGACGACCGCCCTCGCCGGACAGTTCCTGATGATCACCGTGCCCCCCACAGGCGGGGAGCGCATCCTGCTCCCACGCCCGATGGCCATCCACCGCCGCCACCCCGACCAGGGCACCGTGGAGGTCATCTACGGCTCGGCCGGCCGCGGCACCACCGCGCTCACCGACGTACTCGTGGGCGAGAGCCTACTGGTCACCGGCCCGCTGGGCCGCGGCTTCGAGTTCCCGGATGCCGCCCTCCCGACTGAGATTGGTCCAGAGGCGCCCCGCACGGCCCTGATGATCGGCCGCGGTGTCGGCGTCTGCGCCATCATGGGCTCGGTCGAAGACGCCGCCCGGCTCGGCATCGCCGCCACGGTCGTGCTCAGCGGGAGGTCGCCGGCCAATCTGATCGGCCTGGCCGACTGCGCCGAGCTGGGCGCCACGGTCATCCCCGTCACCGACGACGACGGCTCGAGCGCGCTGCCGGCGCTCGGCGAACGGCTGCGCGGGCTTTTCGCCTGGGCCCCGCCCGACGTCATCCTGGCCTGCGGCGCCGGAGTTCTCGCCCGCCTCGCCGCCGATCTCGGCGCCGAGTGGGGCGCGCCGGTGCAGGTCTCGCTGGAGGCTCACATGGCCTGCGGCCTCGGCTACTGCCACGGATGCGCCGCGCCCGTCGCCACGGATCCCGCCGTCGAGGGGCCGCTGGTCTGCGTCGACGGCCCGGTGTTCGACGCCGTGCTGCCGGACCGGGCCGCGGCCGGGCGCGAGAAACCAGCAGGCTGGACGTCTTCTGTTAGGCTTGAGGAGGTCAATCCGCGGATCGGCCACGCAGAATCACGCTCAGTACGGAGCAGACCGGCAGCGCGCTGGTCCTCGGTGGTGGTTTCCCAACTTGCCGGCAACATCCGCAGTTGGTGAATTTCTACTGGTGGCCAGCTCTCGCACCCTTCTTCTCCGCGTCCAGCTCGCGCGCCATACGGGCAACCGAGTCTTCATCGCCAGAATGGCGAGAAGCAAAAACCAAAGGAGAGAACCCCCATATGGAGGGTCCAGAAATCACGTTCGCCGAAACCGTTATCGATAACGGCAAGTACGGCACACGCACCATCCGTTTCGAAACCGGGCGTCTCGCCCAGCAGGCGCAGGGCTCTGCCGCCGCCTACATCGACGAAGAGACCATGCTTCTCTCCGCCACGAGCGCCAGCAAGCAGCCGAAGGAGAACTTCGACTTCTTCCCCCTCACCATTGACGTCGAAGAGCGCATGTACGCTGCCGGACGCATCCCGGGCAGCTTCTTCCGTCGCGAAGGTCGCCCGTCGACCGAGGCTATCCTCACCTGCCGTCTGATCGACCGGCCGCTGCGCCCGTCCTTCGTCGACGGACTCCGCAACGAGATCCAGGTTGTCGTCACCGTTCTGGCCATCGCGCCGGATGAGTACTATGACGTGCTCGCGATCAACGCGGCCTCGATGTCGACCCAGCTCGCCGGCCTCCCCTTCTCGGGCCCGATCGGTGGCGTTCGCGTCGCCCTCATCCCCGACGAGAACGGCTCCGGCCAGTGGGTTGCCTTCCCGAAGCACTCGCAGATCGTCGACGCCGTGTTCAGCATGGTCGTCGCCGGTCGTGTGGTGACCGACGCCAACGGCGCGCAGGACGTCGCGATCATGATGATCGAGGCCGAAGCCACCGACAACGCCTGGGATCTCATCAAGGGCGGCGCCATCAAGCCGAACGAAGAGGTCATCGCCGAGGGCATCGAAGCCTCGAAGCCCTTCATCAAGCAGCTCATCGAGGCGCAGCAGAAGGTTGCCGCCTCGGCCGCCAAGCCGACCGGCGCCTACCCGGTGTTCCCGCCCTACCAGCCGGCCACCTACGACGCCGTCGCCGCTCTCGCGTACGACCAGTTGAAGGCCGTCTATCAGATCGCCGACAAGATTGAGCGCCAGAATGCGGATGACGCGCTCAAGGCATCCGTCAAGGAGACCATCGCGGCCAAGGTCGCTGCCGGCGAACTCGACGCCAGCGCGAACAACCAGGTTTCCGCCGCGTACAAGTCGGTCACCAAGCTCGTCGTGCGCTCGCGCGTTCTCAACGAGGGCATCCGCATCGACGGCCGTGGGCTCGCGGACATCCGCCCGCTCGACGCCGAGGTTGCCATCATCCCGCGCGTGCACGGTTCCGCGATCTTCCAGCGCGGCGAGACCCAGATCCTGGGTGTCACCACGCTGAACATGCTCAAGCTCGAGCAGACGATCGACTCCTTGAGCCCGGTCACCAAGAAGCGCTATATGCACAACTACAATTTCCCGCCCTACTCGACCGGTGAAACCGGCCGCGTCGGAACGCCGAAGCGCCGCGAGATCGGCCACGGAGCGCTCGCTGAGCGTGCCCTGGTCCCCGTGCTGCCGACGCGTGAGGAATTCCCCTACGCCATCCGTCAGGTCTCCGAGGCGCTCAGCTCCAACGGATCCACCTCGATGGGTTCCGTCTGTGCCTCGACTCTGTCACTGCTCAACGCCGGTGTGCCGCTGCGCGCACCTGTCGCGGGCATCGCCATGGGCCTCATCTCCGACACCGTTGAGGGCAAGACCCGCTACGCGGCTCTCACCGACATCCTCGGCGCCGAAGATGCCCTCGGCGACATGGACTTCAAGGTCGCCGGCACGAGCGAGTTCGTCACCGCGATCCAGCTCGACACGAAGCTCGACGGCATCCCGGCATCCGTTCTCGCCGGCGCGCTCACCCAGGCCAAGGACGCTCGCGCGACCATCCTGGCCGTGCTGAACGCCGCCATCGACCGTCCCGACGAGATGGCACCGACCGCGCCCCGCGTGATCAGCGTCCAGATCCCGGTCGACAAGATCGGCGAGCTGATCGGCCCGAAGGGCAAGATGATCAACTCGATCCAGGACCAGACCGGTGCCGACATCTCCATCGAGGAAGACGGCACGGTGTACATCGGCGCCGTTGACGGACCGTCGGCCGAGGCCGCTCGCGCCATGGTCAACGCCGTCGCGAACCCGACCAACCCGGAAATCGGCGAGCAGTTCCTCGGAACCGTCGTCAAGATCGCCGCGTTCGGCGCATTCGTCTCCCTGCTCCCCGGCAAGGACGGCCTGCTGCACATCAGTGAGGTGCGCAAGCTCGCCGGTGGCAAGCGGGTTGAGAACGTCGAAGACGTGCTCGGCGTGGGCCAGAAGGTCCTCGTGGAGATCACCAAGATTGACGACCGTGGCAAGCTCTCGCTCGCCCCGGTCCTCGATGAGTCGGCTGAGGCCGGCACCGAGGACGCACCGGTTCCGACCGAGGCGTAGTCCGCTAGATCTACCGACAACCTCTCGCCAGGTTAGTCGGCTAGACGGAAAGCCCGTCCTGCTCCGGCAGGGCGGGCTTTTTGCATCCCGCGGTGGTCGAGTGCCCGCCCGATGTCGCGCGTGTTCCCGATCCGGCGGCCGATCCCGTTCCCCGCGGCTCAAGACCAGCACCTATTTGAAAGTATTACAGGTTAGCGATATGATCAGACTGTGTCGATGACCGGACTACCCATGGCCCAATTGAAGTCTGACCTCTTCAAGGCTCTCGGGCATCCGTTGCGGGTGCAGGTTCTGGAGCAGTTGGCCGGCGGGGAACGCTCCGTCGGCAGCCTGGCCGAGGTGCTCGGCGCCGAACTGTCGAACCTGTCCCAGCAGCTGGGGGTCCTGCGCCGCGCCGGCGTTGTCGCCACCCGACGAGAGGGCAACACCATCTTTTACGGCCTGCGGGACCCGGGTGTCGCCGAGCTCCTGGCCATCTCCAAACGGATGCTGGTGTCCAGCCTTGAAGACTCCCACGCCCTGCTCCGCACCATCGAGCAGGACTCGCAGTAGCCCGAGCCCTAGGCCTGCTCCGTCCCGGACGAATTGGTTCGACACCGGGCTATAGCGGACGCGCCGCTAGAGGTCGTTGCCGGCGTAGGACTGGTTGAAGCTCTTGTTCACGAGGGGGAAGTCCGGCACGATCGTCTCGGACAGGGCCACGGGCAGCGCAGGCCAGTTGAAGTAGGACGGGTCGACGACCTTCAGCCGCGTGATGGCACCGTCTGGCCCTAGCTCGACCCGGTGGCAGATGGTTCCGCGCCAGCCCTCGACGAGGGCAAGGCCGCTCGCCGCATCCGTCGTCGCCGCATCCGTCGTCGCCGCCACCGGAGATGACGCCGCGGCCGCACCACCACGGTGCGCGCCCAGCCGGGCGATGAGGTCGATCGCCACCGCAATGGACACCTCGAACTCGCCCGCGCGCACCCGGTAGCGGCTGAGCACGTCGCCGCCGGTGTCGGTGACTACGTGGAAGTGCTCACCCAGATCGACGAAGGGATGGTCGCGGCGGGCGTCGGCGTCGACACCGGATGCCCGCGCCACATAGCCCAGCGTGCCCATGGCCTCGGCCTGGCTGGTGGGCAACGGGGCCGTGCCGGTGAACCGGTCCCGCACGATCGCGTGCCCGAGGGTGATCGCGATGATCTCCTGAACGTCGGCGGCGACGCCGCGGAGGGCGGCGGAATCCGGCAGGGCGAGAACGCGTACCCCGCCCACCGACAGCGCCCCGCGCAGGAAGCGGTGGCCGGTGACGGTCTTGTTGATGCGCAGTAGTGTTTCGCGGAGCCGCTGAGTGTGCGAGTTCACGACGCCGAACCCCACGTCGTTGGCCAGCGAACCGAGGTCGGAGACGTGGTTGTAGAGGCGTTCGAGTTCGAGCAGCAGGGCGCGCAGCAGGCGGTCGGGCTCGGAGATCTCGATGCCGGAGGCCGCCTCGATCGCCATCGTGTAGGCCAGCGTGTGGCCGATGACGGTGTCGCCGGCGATCTGCTCGGCCATATCGATGCCGTCCGCAGGCAGACGACCCTCGAAGAGCCGCTCGACGCCGCGGTGCATGTACCACTGGCGGGCTTCCATCCGCACGATGGTCTCGCCGACCACGGAGAAGCGGAAGTGGCCCGGGTCGATGATGCCGGCGTGGATGGGGCCGACGGCGATCTCGTAGACCCCGGGGCCCTCGACCTCCACGAACGGGAACGACTCGACGTCGGGTTCGAATTCGGGGGTGGCCGTGGCGTCCTTCCGCATCGGGTACCAGCCGCGGGGCCAGTGGCCGTGGCGCACCAACCGGTGGGGCTGAGGGTGGTTCGCCGGCCGCACGCCGAACAGGTCGCGGGTGCCGCGCTCGAAGTTGCCGGCCGGGAACGAGAGGTCGGCCAGACTCGGAATCCAGGCGTCGTCATAGGGGACGGGCACGACGAGGTCGATCTGGCGCCGGGGGAAGACGGCGACGAAGGAGTAGACCACGCGCAGCCGGTCGCCGTCGTCGTGGCCCGCGACCAGCGCGAGCCGGTTTCCATCGGTCAGCAAGGCGGCGGCTTCGCCCCGGAGTTCGTCGCGCGTGAGCGTGCGCACCTCGGGGGTGGCGGCTCGCACCGGATTCGGGGTCGTCATTGGATTCCTCCCAGAACCTCGGCCGCACGCGTCAGGAGTGTGCCGACCGGCTCCGCTATGAAGGCCACCACCGCGGTGGTGCCCAGGGCGAGGATGAGCGGCAGCATCGGCCCGTGCCCCGACCGGTCCGGCACGAGGGGGTCGTCCGGGTGCGGCTCGGCGTCCGCCAGGGTGACGGATGCGCTCGGAACGGAGACCGGGACGGCTCCGGTGACGGATGCCCCGGCCCCCGCAGCCGGGACGACTGGGAAGGCCGTGGCCGCAGGCGCCCCGATCGTCATGGCCACCGTCAACCGGGTGAGGCTGGCGAAGATGACGAGCAGCAGTACCAGAGCGATGCCGACCACCACGCCCAGGCCGGTGGAAAAGCCGGCCACGATGATGCCGACCTCGGAAAAGAAGATGCTGAACGGCGGGAACCCGATCAGAGCGGCCATGGCGATCAGCCAGGGCACGGCCAGCCCCGGCCGCCGCACGAGCAGGGCGCGCACGTCGTCGATCTTCGGAGTGCCCTCGACCTCGAGGATGCGGCCCGAGATCACGAACAGGGTGGCCTTGGTCAGCCCGTGGCCGAGCACGTACAGCAGCACGGCCGGCAGGGCCGCCGGGCCGATGGCCGCGCCGACGGCCATCATGCCCATGTGCTCGATACTGGAGTAGGCCAGCATCCGTTTGAAGTCGCGCTGGCGGATCAGAAGCGCCGCCGCCACGAAGAGGGAGAGCAGCCCGCCGACGCTGAGCATGATGCGCAGGAAATCCGGCCCGATCACGGCGTCGGTGATGGTCTGAATGCGCAGGATGGCGTAGAGGGCGACCGCGAGCAGGACGCCGGACATGAGCCCGGAGACGGGCGCGGGCGCCTGGCTGTGCGCGTCGGGCAGCCAGCTGTGCATGGGGGCGAGCCCGGCCTTGGTGGCGAAGCCGAGCACGGCGAGGGCGCCGCCGGCGCGGATCAACGCGGGGTCGAGTGGCAGGCCGGCCTGGCTGAGCACGAGCCAGGACAGGGTTGCCTCGCCCGTGCCGCGCGAGGCGGCGTAGATGAGCACGATGCCGAGCAGGGCGATGGCCACGCCGACGGAGCCGAGGATGACGTACTTCCAGGCAGCTTCCAGCGATCGGGGGGTGCGGTGGTGGCCGACCAGGAAGGCCGTGGCGATGGTGGTGGCCTCGACCGCGGCCCACATCAGGCCGATGTTGTCGGCGAGCACCGCGAGGCTCATCGCGGCCAGGAAGATCGAGATCAGGGCGTCGTAGGAGCCGGTGAACCGCGCGGGCTCGGCCGTCGCGTGGCCGAGCCCGCCCCAGGTGGAGACAAGCCCGACGGCGCCGACCACGGTGAGCATGTAGGCGCTGAGCGCGTCGGCGCGGAGCAGCCCGCCGCCCAGTGTGGGAACTTCGTCCGCGAGCACGACGCTCACCAGGAGCAGGCCCGAGATGAGCACGGCGACGCTGGAGGCGATGGGGCTGAGCCGGCGTAGTGCGGGGGAGGGCACGCCGAGGCTCAGCACGGCGAGGAGGGCCGGAATGGCCAGGGGGGTCCAGAGGGCGAATGACATCAGTCGTGCAACTTTCTGAGCTGATCGATCTCGGTGTTGCCGAACTTGGTGCGCATACGGCCGGCGAAGACGTAGAGGATGACGACGACCAGCAGCACGTCGAGGGAGATGCCGAGCTCGAGGAACAGCGGCACACCGCCCGAGGTCAGGAACGCGACGGTGGCGATGCCGTTGTCGAGCACGAGGAAGCCGATCAGCTGTGATCCGGCCTGCCGGCGGGTGACCAGCAGCAGGAAACCGATCAGCACCATGGCCAGGCCGATCGGAGCCGCGTGTGCCGAGATGCTGATGTCGCCGGCGAGCACCCGACTGGCCACGACGTAGCTGAGGATGGTCAGAAGCGCCACGGTCAGCAGGGCCGCCGTCGGGTTGAGGCGCGGCGCCTCATCCGTTCGGGTGGTGGCGTGGGTCTCGCGGGCGAGCACCCACGGCAGGCCCATACCCTTGACCAGCAGCACGAGCAGCGAGACGAGGATCACCTCGACCTCGCCCTCCTCCAGGCCGATCACGGCGACCAGTGCGGCCAGCGCGAAGCCCTGCACGCTGAGCAGCCGGATCGACGCCAGCAGCGAGTGCCGCCAGACCATCAGGGCGCTGGTGAGCAGCAGGGTGCCGGTGCAGAGACCGATCAGCTGCGGGTAAATGGTGGTGAACACGGATGCTCCTAAGCGACCAGGTAGGAAGCGGTGACAGCCAGCAGGCCGAGGGCGAACGACCCCGCCAGCAGCTCGGGCACGCGGAACAGCCGCGCCTTGGCCAGGAAGACCTCACCCACGCTGAGCACAACGCCCAGCAGCAGGATTTTCACGGTGACGGCGCCCACGCCGACTATCACGCCGAGCACCGAGAAGTCGGTCATGATTCCCCACGGCACGATCAGGTTGCTGAGCAGGCCGAGCAGGGCGGCCAGCTTGAGCCAGGAGCCGAGTTCGAGCCAGACCAGGTCGCGGCCGGAGGCCTCGAGCACCATGGCCTCGTGCAGCATGGTCACTTCGAGGTGGGTCGACGGGTTGTCGACCGGCAGACGGCTGGTCTCGGCCATGATGGCGATGGCCAGGGCGACCATGGCCAGCAGGCTGACCGGGGAGATGATCACGGCCGGATTCAGGAGCCGGGTCTCCACGATCAGCGAGAGGGTGGAGGTGCCGGCCGGGATGGAGAGCGCGTAGACCGCGAGCAGCAGGGTCGGCTCGACCAGAGCGGCGACGGTCATGTGACGGCTGGAACCCATTCCGCCGAACGCGGTGCCGGCGTCGAGGCCGACCAGGGCCAGGGCCACCACGCCGACCAGCATGATGGAGACGATCACGAACAGGTCGCTGGGGATGAGCGGCAGCGGCAGGGTGCCGACCAGCGGCAGCAGTGCGCAGAGCAGCAGGCTGGAGACCAGGAGGGTGACCGGACCGGCCGCGAGCATCCAGCTGCTGTCGGCGGCGCGCACCGGGTTCTTCGCCAGGAGCTTGCGCACATCGCGCCACGGCTGCCAGATGCCGGAACCGGCCCGGCCTTCGAGGAGAGCCCGCACCTGGCGGATCACGCCGATCAGGAGGGGGGCGAGGAACACGAACAGCACCAGCTGAACCAGGGCGATGTTGATCGCCGCGGCGCCGGTCACAGGGACACCACGATCAGAACGGAAAGCAGGGCGACGAAGGAATAGGACAGGTAGCGATGGATACTGCCGTTCTGCGCGCGTCGGGCCAGAATGCCGAACCGTTGCATGAGGTTCAGCACCGGGCGGTAGAGCCGGGTCTCGACCACGTCGGACACGGTCTGTTCCACGTGGACGCGTTCCACCAGGTAGCGGGATTCACCCACGTGGGTGACCTCCACGTCGCGGGTGGGCCGGAGCACGTCGTCGAAGACGCGCACCAGCGGCTCGGCATACGAGGTGGCCGTGTACTGCATCCGCGGCCGCAGCCGTGACCCGCCGCCGGCCCAGGGGAGCGGCGAGGTACGGGTGGGGTGGCGCCGGGCGGAAATGAACAGCGTGATCAGCACGGGCGCGAGCAGCAGGCCGGCCAGCACGATGAAGGTGGTGGGGTCGAGTACGGCGTCGATGCCGCGGGCGTCCAGGCCGGCGAGGCCGATGGTGCGCACGTCGGGGGTGAACGCCGGGCCCACGGCCGAGCCGATGGCCACGGCGAGCGGGCCCGGTAGCAGGCCGAGCCCGACCACGAGGACGGCGCCGAGCACGAGCGGGATGCGCATGATGACGGGCACCTCGTCGGCCAGTGCGGCCTTCCGGGAGCGCGGGCGGGCCAGGAAGGCGATCCCGTAGGCCTTGACGAAGGTGAGCAGGGCCAGCCCGGCGGTCAGGGCGATCACGGCGACCGCGAGTGGCATGGCCACGGATGCCGCGACGGAGACGACCTCCCCGTCGACCCGTGAACCGTGGATCAGAGCCTGCAGCAGCATCCACTCGGCGACGAACCCGCTCGTGACGGGCAGGGCCGCGGCGCCCATGGCGGCCCCGCCGAACGCGGCGGCGGTCCAGGGCATCCGGCTGCCGAGGCCGCCGAGTCGGTCGAGATTCATCTCGCCGGCCGCGCGGGCCACGGCGCCGGCCCCGAGGAACAGGGTGGACTTGAACGCGGCGTGGCTGAGCATCAACAGCAGGGCGGCGACAAGGGCCGCGTCGGCCGCGGCAGCTGCGTTGTCGGCGCGCAGCAAAACGGATGCCCCGAGCCCCAGGAACACCAGCCCCATGTTCTCGGTCGTGGAGTAGGCCAGCAGCACCTTGAGGTTGCTCGCCACGGAGGCCTGCAGAATCCCGTAGAGCGCGGACACCCCGCCGAGCACCATGATCAGCACTCCCCACCAGGCCGGGCCGTTCGGCAGCAGCCGTACGACGACGAGGAGTGCGCCGTAGACGCCGATGTTGACCATCGCGCCGCTCATCGCTGCGGCGACGTGGCCGGGGGCCTCGGGCAGCACCCGCGGAACCCAGACGTGCAGGGGCACGAGCTCAGCCTTGCCGCCGAAGCCGAGCAGCAGCAGCAGGAAGGCCACGCTCGCCTGCCAGGTGAAGGGATCGATGGTGGCGAGGTCGGCGAACCCGGTGCCGCCGGCCAGGCCGGCGAGCATGGCGAAGCCGGCCAGCACGAAGAAGAAGCTCAGCTGCGACATCGCCGAGTACCAGACCAGGGCGGAGGCGACCGTGCCGCGGGTGGCGTGGTGGGCCAGCAGGAGCGCCGTGGAGCCGAGCGTCATGATCTCTAAGAACAGCAGGAACGACACCACGTCGGTTGCGGCCGGCACGAGCTGCATGCCGGAGAGGAACACGGCCATCGACAGCCACGAGGTGCGCGAGGCCGAGGCCACGCGGGCCGAGCCGATCCCGAACAGGGAGGCGAGCACGCCGACGACGGAGACGACCACCATGACCAGTCCGCCGAGGCGGTCGGGGGAGAGCACGAGCGGGTCCATCGGCAGGGCGGTGGGGATGCTCAGCGACCCGGTGCCGCCGGAGAGCGCGATCGCACCGGTGACGACGCCGGCCACGGCGAGCAGGGTGCAGAAAAATCCGCTGACCCGCGAGCGCCATGAGGTGGGTGTGAGCAGGGCCGCGGCGATGGCGACCACGAGCAGCAGGGTCTGGCCGAGCATGCCGGCTTCGAGGGCGGTCATCGACCGGTCATCCGGCGCAGTGCTTTGACGATGACGGCCGGCTCGGGCGGGTTGCCCGGCACGGACAGGTCGACGTGCACGAAGTCCGACACCGGCCCGGCCACGCCGTAACCCTCGGCGAAGACGCCGCCGGTGATGGCGCAGTCGCCGACCGCGATCACGAAGCGGGGGGTCGGCGTGGCGTCAATGGTGCGGCGCATCGGCTCGATCAGGTTGCGGGTCACGGCACCCGTGATCACGAGCACGTCGGCGTGACGCGGCGACGCGACCAGACGGATGCCGTAGCGTTCGACGTCGTAGACCGGGCCGAACGCGCTCTGCACCTCCATCGCGCAGTCGTTGCAGCTGCCGGCGTTGATGAAGCGCACCTGCACGCTGCCGCCGAAGACCTCGGCGCTGGGGAACAGGGCCGGGGCCGGTGGGGCCGCTTCGGCGATGCGGCCACTGGTTCGGATAAGGTTCAGGAGTCGTTTCACGCTCAACTCAGGCTCCGTGTGGCACGATACATCATTACTTCTTTATATACCTATATGATGAATTTATCAAATAGATTGGGGTTATTCTTCGGGCCAGGGCGCGCTGAGGGAGTCCACGGCTTCCTGGGTGTACTCGATCACCGCCGTGAGGAGCTGCTCCATCGAGGTGGACCGCAGCAGTTCGATCTGGTCCAGAGGGCCCAGCGGGGCGATGCCGGCGATCTGCCAGGCGGCCGCCGTCGGATCCCGGGACAGCTCCACCGTCGAGGGCCAGAGCTGGTCGGCGAATTCGCTTGCGAGGGCCAGGGCGCGTCGCACGGCCTGCTCGGCCCGGTCCCGCAGTGGCAGCAGGTCGTCGTCCCAGTCCAGCTCGGCAAGGTCGCGCACCGTGGCCTGGGGGTGCGGGTCTTCGGTCAGCCAGTCGATGACCTCGACCCGGCGTTCGCCCTGGGCGGTCACCCCGACGAATCCCTCGGAGGCCTCGAGTTCGGTGATCTGGGCCACGGTCCCGTAGTGGAACCGCCGCTCGCCGCCGCCGACCTCCTGGCCGCGTTCGATCAGCACCACGCCGAACTCGGCCGGCTCCTCCTTGAGGATGCGCGACAGCATGACCAGGTAGCGGTCCTCGAACACCCGCAGCTGCAGCGGCATATAGGGAAACAGCACCGACCCGAGCGGGAACATCGGCAGGGACGTCACCGGCAGCGCGGTCATGGGCGGGTACGCTCCAGCAGCGGGGTGATCCGGTAGGGGATCAGCTCGCCCATGGCCAGGGACGTCTCGGTGCGATCGACACCCTCGCAGGCGAGGATGGTGCCGTCGATGCGGAACAGGTCGTCGGCATCCGCGCACACCACGCGCACCAGGATGTCGGTCGCCCCGCTCATGCCGTGCGCCTGCACGATTTGCGGAATGCGGGCGAGCTCGGCCACGATCTGGGCGAGGCGTTTCTGCTGCACGTGCACCTCGATGAAGGCCGTCAGCGGATAGCCCAGCGCGACCGGGTTGATGCGGCGGTCGAAGGAGAGGAACGCGTTCGACTCCTCAAGCCTGGCCATGCGCGCCTGCACCGTGTTGCGGGAGAGGCGCAGCTGCTGGGCGAGCGCCACGAACGTGCTGCGCGGTTCGGCGCATAGAGCGCGGAGCAACTGTAAGTCGACTTTGTCCAGACTGTGCATACTGCTCGAAGGTAGCAGGCAGGGTGCCCCATGAATAGGGCAAATTGCTCAAAATTCATTGTCATGGTTGTGCTCCGTGTTTCGGAATCGTACGCTCTCAACAACTTCGGCAACGACGCTGGGAGCGCATCTGATGCACACTGTCCACACCGGGGAGACCCCCGACATTCTTCTGCAGCTGCTGAGCCCCGAGGGGATGCGGCTGGCCGACGCCGATCTGGATCCCTGGGTCGCGGAGGTGACCGGGGCCGACCTCGCGGCGCTTTACCAGGACATGGTGGTGGTGCGCCGCATCGACGCCGAGGCCACGGCGCTGCAGCGTCAGGGAGAGCTGGGGCTCTGGCCGCCGTTGCTCGGCCAGGAGGCCGCGCAGATCGGCTCGGGCCGCGCGCTCCGCGCCGACGACTTCGTCTTCTCCAGCTACCGTGAGAACGCCGTCGCCTGGTGCCGGGGCATAGCGCCCACCGACATCCTCCGGGTGTGGCGCGGCACCGCGCAATCCGGCTGGGACCCGCTGGTGTACCGAATGGCGACGCCCAGCATCATCATCGGGGCGCAGACCCTGCACGCCACGGGCTGGGCGATGGGAGCCGTGTTCGACGGCGCGGACTCGGTGGCCGTGGCCTACTTCGGCGACGGCGCGACCAGCGAGGGCGACGTCAGCGAGGCGCTCGTGTTCGCGGCGAGCTTTCAGGCGCCGGTGGTCTTCTTCTGCCAGAACAACCACTGGGCCATCTCCGAGCCGGTCGGACTGCAGACCCGCTTCGGCATCGCCGGCCGGGCCCCCGGGTTCGGCATTCCCAGCCTCCGAATCGACGGCAACGACGTCCTGGCCGTGATGGCCGCGACCCGGCTGGCCCTGAACCGGGCCCGCACCGGGGGAGGCCCCACCTTCATCGAAGCCGTCACCTACCGGATGGGCCCGCACACGACCGCGGATGACCCCACTCGCTACCGGCCGGCGGCCGAACTCGAGGAGTGGGCGAAGAAAGACCCGATCCTGCGACTGCGACGGCTGCTCGACTCTCTCGGCCTGTTCACCCCCGAGCTGGAGTCTGAGACCCAGGCTCTGGCCGACGCCACGGCCGCCGAGCTGCGCGCCGGCTGCATCGGCCTGCCTGACCCGGAGCCGTTGACCGTGCTCGCCAACGTCTACGCCACCCCGCACACCGGGGTCGACCGCCAGCGTGCGGAGTACGCGGCCTACCTGGCGAGCTTCGAGCCGACCGGAGAGAAGGTCTGATGTCAATCGAAACCATCCGGAGTGCTCCGGCTACACGCGCGAACGGCTCGACGCCGGTGTCGCCGATCGAGGCGGCGCTGACGGACACGAAGACCCTGACCCTGGCCAAGGCGATCAACGCCGGGCTGCGCCAGTCCATGCTCGACGACCCGAAGGTGGTGCTCCTCGGCGAGGATATCGGCGCCCTCGGCGGCGTGTTCCGGGTGACCAGCGACCTGCTCGCCGAGTTCGGGCCGAACCGGGTCGTCGACACCCCACTGGCCGAGTCCGCCATCATCGGCACCGCGGTGGGGCTGGCGTACCGCGGCTACCGCCCGGTCTGCGAGATCCAGTTCGACGGCTTCATCTTCCCCGGATTCGACCAGATCGTCAGCCAGGTGGCCCGGTTCCACTACCGCACCCAGGGGGCCCTGCGCATGCCCATCACCATCCGGGTGCCGTTCGGCGGCGGCATCGGCGCCGCCGAGCACCACTCCGAATCGCCCGAGGCCTACTTCACGCACACCTCGGGCCTGCGCGTGATCGCGGTCTCGAACCCGCAGGACGCCTACAGCCTGATCCGCCAGGCGATCGCCTCCGACGACCCGGTCCTCTTCTTCGAGCCCAAACGCCGCTACCACGTTGCCGGCCCGGTGACCCCGCAACTCGGCGAGCCCTTCGAGAGTGCCCGGGTCGTGGCCGCCGGCACCGACGTCACGCTGATTGCCTACGGAGCGCTGGTGACCACGGCGACGGATGCCGCGCTCGCCGCCGCCGACGAGGGCATCTCGGTCGAAGTCATCGACCTGCGCTCGCTCTCGCCCATCGACTACGCCGCCGTCGAGGCATCCGTTCGCAAAACCGGCCGGCTCGTCGTCACTCACGAGGCCGCCCGCTCGGGCGGGCTGGGTGGCGAGATCATCGCGGAGGTCACCGAGCGCTGCTTCGACTACCTCGAGGCCGCACCGGTGCGGGTCACCGGCTTCGACATCCCGTACCCGGCGGCGAAGTTGGAGAGCCACCACCTGCCCGACCTCGACCGCATGCTCGATGGGGTCGACCGAGTGCTGGGACGACGACGATGATCAAGGTTTTCAGGTTGCCCGACCTCGGCGAGGGGTTGACCGAATCGGAGATCGTTGCCTGGCGGGTCGCGCCCGGCGACACGGTGACGCTCAACCAGCTCATCGCCGAGGTCGAGACGGCCAAGGCCGTCGTCGAGTTGCCGTCGCCCTTCGCGGGTGTGGTCGCCGAACTCCACCAGCAGCCCGGCACCACCGTGCACGTGGGTGACCCGATCGTCTCCTTCGAGGTCGCCGGCGCTGAGCCTCCCTCAGTTCCTTCGGCCGCTTCTCCCGCCGGTGCGGCTTCTGCGCCTCCTGCTGGTCCTACGGCTCCTGCTGGCGAGCCCGAACGGCTGGCCGTGCTCGTGGGGTACGGCGCAGCGGCCGAGCGTGGCGGGCGGCCGCAGCGACGGGCCCGCGCGGGGGCGACGGATACGCCGGGCCGGGCCGGGGTCTCTACTCCGGCAGCGAGGTCGACGTCGGCGCCTGCCTCGACGTCGACGCCGGCCTTAACGTCGGCCGCGTCACCCGCGGCTCGGGAGGTGCCGGCTACCGGGGAGCGCCCGCGGTCCACGCCGCCGGTGCGCGCGCTGGCTCGCACACTGGGCGTCGACCTGACCCAGGTGACCGGGACCGGTCCGACGGGCTTCATCATCCGGGAGGACGTGGCGGCGTACGCCGCCCCCGCAGCCCTCGGCGTCTGCCACACACCGAACGAACCGGGACTCGAGCTCGGGCGCGCCGAACCGGATGACCGGCCCCCGGCATCCGAGCCCCGTGCCCGGGAAACCCGCAGCCCGATCCGGAGTGTGCGCAAGCAGACCGCCGCCGCCATGGTGCAGAGCGCCTTCACCGCGCCGCACGCCACGGAGTTCCTGACCGTGGATGTGACGCCGACGATCGAGCTGATCGACGCGCTGAAACGCGACCGGGGGTTCGCCGACGCGCGCATCGGCGTCCTTGCCGTGGTCGCGAAGGCGCTCTGCCTCGCCGTCGCCCGCACGCCCGAGGTCAACACCCGCTGGGACGAGGCGGCCGGCGAGATCGTGCAGTTCCATTACGTGAACCTCGGCATCGCCGCTGCCACGCCGCGCGGGCTGATCGTGCCCAACATCCCGGATGCCGACCGGCTGGCTCTCGCCGACCTCGCCGCGGCGCTCGCCGCGCTGACCAGCGCCGGCCGGGCGGGAGCGACCAGCCCGGCCGCCCTGCACGGCGGCACGATCTCGATAACCAACATCGGCTCGTTCGGCATCGATGCGGGCACGCCGATCCTGCCTCCGGGGGAGGCCGTGATCCTCGCGCTGGGAGCGATTGCGCTGCGGCCGTGGGAGTATCGCGGCGAGGTCGCGCTGCGGCAGGTGGTCACTCTCAGCGTCGCCTTCGACCACCGTCTCGTCGACGGAGAGCAGGCGGCCCGGTTCCTGACCGACGTCGCCGGCATCCTCGCCAACCCCGCGCGCGCCCTCGCCCTCCTCTAGGAGTCAGTGGTCAGCCCCTAACGAATTCGACGGAGTTTTCGCACCCACAGCCCGAAATTTGGGTAAAGACGGGCATTTTTCCAAGAATCTCCGTCGAATTGGTTCGCAGCCTGCGGGAGCCGGCCGGCAACGGATGCCCCCGAGCGCGCCTTGACGGGGCTCGGACCGCGCAGCAGAGTGGGGGGATGAAATCACTGGGCACCCTCCTCACCCCTCTCGACACCGAGTCCGTGCTCGCCGGCGGAGCCTTCGTCCACCTCGACGGCGCCCTGCACGGCTCGTTCACGACCCGGGACTTCGCCTCGGCTGTGCGCCTGGTCGACCAGGTTGCCGAGGCGGCGGATGCGATGAATCACCACCCCGACGTGCGGCTCGGCTACGGCCAAGTCGGCTTCCGCCTTTCGTCCCACGACGCCGGCGGCGTGACCGACCGCGACCTGCGGCTTGCGCTGCGCATCCAGGAACTCGCGGATGCGCAGGGCGCCGACCGTGCGCCGGTGCGGCCGGCCCGCTACGACGTGGCGATCGACTGCACCGACGCCGAAGCGATCCGGCCGTTCTGGCGGGTGGGTCTCGGCTACGTGGAAATCGACAGCGAGGGCGAGATCGAACTCGTCGATCCACACGGCCAGGGCCCGCGGGTCTGGTTCCAGACGATGGATATCGTTCGCACCGAGCGCAACCGCATCCACCTCGACGTGTATCTGCCCACGATCGACGCCGAGTCCCGGGTGCAGGACGTCATCGCCGCCGGCGGCGATCTCCTCACCGACGAGCACGCCCCCGACTGGTGGGTCCTGGCCGACCCTGAGGGCAACGAGCTCTGCGTCTGCACCACCGTCTCCTGAGCCGGCGACTGAGCCCGCGACTAATTCGTCTGATGGCTCGTGGACTGAGCCGCTAAGCCCCGGCTACCGCCGAGATCGACACTTCCGGTCGAGGTCGACAGACACACCGGTTGATCTTGACCAGAACGGTCGACGTCGACGGATGCCCGGCTCACGCCGGCGCGAGCCCCCGCCCGCGAGGCTTAGGCGGGCGCGAGCCCCCCGGCCCCGAGCGCCGCGAGCGCCATCTCCTCGAGCAGCGGCCGCACCTTGCCGCTCGGCGACGCCGGCAGCGTGTGCGGGGTCGAGTTCAGTAGTCCGAACGTCGCCTGGGCACGGATGCGCAGCAGCTGCGCATCAACCTCGGGGTGCACTTGCCCGAGCACGCTCACCCACAGCTCCACGTAGGTGCGCTGCAGGGCGCGCACCTGGTGCCGGTCCGGGGCGGCGAGGCTGTCCAGGTCCCGGTCCTGCACGCGGATGACGTTCGGATGCGAGAGGGCGAAGTCCGTGTGGAAGCGCACCAGCGCGTGGAGTGCGCCCGCGGCATCCGGAGCGCCCGCGACCACGGCCTGCCCGCTCGCCACCAGCGTCTCGCTGACCTCCACCAGCAGCGCGGCCAGCACGGCCGGCTTGCCGCTGAAGTGCCGGTAGACGGCCGGTCCGCTCACGCCGACGGCCGCGCCGAGGTCCTCGATCGACACCCCGTTGTAGCCCGACCGGGCGAACAGCGTGGCGGCGGCCCCGAGCAGTGCCTGCCGCCGGTCGGCCTTGGCCTGGCTCCGAGCCGTCGGCGAGGACGGGAGGATTCCCATTCGGTGCTCCGTTCACGCGGAAACTCTGGACAACTCAGTTATGAACCGCTAACCTGACTTTCGGTTAGTGCACGCTAACTGTACCGGCTGAACACTCAAGCGGGAAAGCGGGAAGTCGTCGATGGAGACACTCGCGAGTCTGATCGACTCGACCAGTCCGGCCTTCGACGCGAATGCCACCGCCCACCGCGAGCTCGTCGCCGACCTGCGCCGCCGCCTCGCCGTCGTCGCCCTCGGCGGTCCCGAGGCCTCCCGCCAGCGCCACCTCGCCCGTGGCAAACTGCTGCCGCGCGAACGCATCGACCGGCTGCTGGATGCCGGCAGCCCCTTCCTCGAGATCGCGCCCCTGGCCGCCACCGGACTCTACGGCGACGACAGCCCCGGTGCCGGCCTGATCGCCGGGATCGGGCTGATCCACGGCCGCCACGTGCTCGTCATCTCCAACGACGCCACCGTCAAGGGCGGAACCTACTACCCGATGACGGTCAAGAAGCACCTCCGGGCGCAGGAGATCGCATTCGAGAACCGGCTCCCGTGCGTCTACCTGGTCGATTCGGGCGGGGCCTTTCTGCCGCTGCAGGACGAGGTCTTCCCCGACCGTGACCACTTCGGCCGCATCTTCTACAACCAGGCCCGGATGTCGGCGGCCAAGATCCCGCAGATCGCCGCCGTGCTGGGATCCTGCACCGCGGGCGGCGCCTACGTGCCGGCGATGAGCGACGAAACCGTGATCGTGCGGAACCAGGGAACAATTTTCCTCGGCGGCCCGCCGCTGGTGAAGGCCGCGATCGGCGAAATCGTCACGGCCGAGGAGCTCGGCGGCGGTGACCTGCATGCCCGCACCTCCGGGGTGACCGACCACCTCGCCGAGGACGACGAGCACGCACTCCAGATCGTGCGCGACATCGTGCGTTACCTGCCCGCGCCTCCGCCGCCGGCCTGGCCGCGGCTGCCGGCCGTCGACCCCGTTGCCGACCCGGCCGAGCTCTACGGCGCGGTGCCGACCGACCCGCAGGGCCGCTACGACGTGCACGAGGTGATCATGCGTCTGGTTGACGGCAGCGAGTTCCATGAGTTCAAGAAGGAGTACGGTACGACCCTGGTCACCGGCTTCGCGCATCTGCATGGCCATCCGGTCGGCATCATCGCCAACAACGGTGTGCTGTTCTCCGAATCCGCCCTCAAAGGGGCACACTTCATCGAGCTGTGCGACCAGCGCGGCATCCCGCTGCTGTTCCTGCAGAACATCTCCGGTTTCATGGTCGGCCGCGACTATGAGGCCGGCGGCATCGCCAAGAACGGCGCGAAAATGGTCACCGCCGTCGCCACCGCGCGCGTGCCCAAGCTCACGGTCGTGATCGGCGGGTCGTTCGGCGCCGGCAACTATTCCATGTGCGGCCGTGCCTACTCGCCCCGCTTCCTCTGGATGTGGCCGAACAGCCGCATCTCCGTGATGGGCGGCCCGCAGGCCGCATCCGTTCTCGTCACCGTCAAACGCGAGCAGCGGGAGAAGGCCGGCCTGCCCTGGTCGACGGATGCCGCGGAGGAGGTCACCGCGCCCGTCACCGCCCAATACGAGCGGCAGGGCAGCCCCTACTATTCGACCGCCCGGCTCTGGGACGACGGGGTGATCGACCCGGCCGACACCCGCACCGTGCTGGGCCTGGCCCTCGACGTCGTTTCCGGGCCGCCCCTGCCCGAGACCGCTTTCGGCCTCTTCCGGATGTGAGGCGCACCATGACACCGAACGCACCGACACCGAACGCACCGACACCGAACGCACCGACACCGCGCTTGACACCCTTCGAGACCGTGCTGGTCGCCAACCGCGGCGAGATCGCCTGCCGCATCATCCGCACCCTGCGCACGATGGGCATCCGTTCGGTGGCCGTCTACAGCGACGCCGACCGTGATGCGCTGCACGTGAGCCTCGCGGACGCCGCGGTGCGCCTCGGCCCGGCCGCGCCGCAGGCGAGCTACCTGAACATCGACGCGATCCTGGCGGCCGCGGCGGCCACCGACGCCGACGCCGTGCATCCCGGCTACGGATTCCTCAGTGAGAACGAGGCCTTCGCCCGCGCCTGCGCCTCCACCGGCCTCGTCTTCGTCGGACCGGGTCTGAACGCCCTTGCCGTGATGGGCGACAAGATCCGCGGCAAGAACCATGTCGCCGATAGCGGTGTGCCCGTCATTCCCGGGTTCTCCCGGCCCGGCCAGACCGACGACCAGCTCATCGCCGCCGCCGTGGAGGTGGGCTACCCGCTCCTGATCAAACCGTCCGCGGGCGGCGGCGGCAAGGGGATGCTGCGGGTCGACGCCGCGGGCGAGCTCGCCGCGGCGCTCGTCACGGCGCGGCGCGTGGCGCAGGGCGCGTTCGGCGACGACACGCTGCTGCTCGAGCGCTTCATCGATCAGCCCCGGCACATCGAGGTGCAGGTGCTCGCCGACGCTTCGGGCGCCGTGATCCATCTCGGTGAGCGCGAGTGCTCCCTGCAGCGCCGCCACCAGAAGGTGATCGAGGAGGCTCCGTCGCCGCTGCTCGACCCGGCCACGCGTGCACGCATCGGCGAGGCAGCCTGCCAGGCCGCCCGGAGCGTCGGCTACACCGGCGCCGGCACGGTGGAGTTCCTGGTCTCCGATGCGGCCCCGGACCAGTTCTTCTTCATGGAGATGAACACCCGGCTGCAGGTGGAGCACCCGGTGACCGAGCTGGTCACCGGCCTCGATCTGGTCGAGTGGCAGCTGCGCATCGCCGCGGGGGAACCGCTGCCGCTGACCCAGGCGGAGGTGGTGCTCACCGGGCACGCGATCGAGGCGCGCCTCTACGCCGAGAACCCGGCGCGCGGTTTTCTTCCCAGCCAGGGCACCGTGCGCAGCCTGTCCGAACCGGTCGGCGAGGGCATCCGGGTCGACAGCTCGCTGCGTCCGGGCCTGCCGATCTCGGGGGTCTACGACCCGATGCTCGCCAAGGTGATCGCCTGGGGTGCTGACCGCGCCGAGGCCCTCGCCCGCCTCGACCGGGCACTCGCCGACACCGTGGTGCTCGGGGTGCACACCAACGTGGAGTTTCTCCGGTTGCTGCTGCACAACCCCGACGTGCGTGCCGGTCGCCTCGATACCGGCCTGATCGAGCGCAGCCTGCCCGGTCTCGGACTCCGGGGGATGCCCGGGCAACCGCTGCCCGACCACCTACCGGCCGCCGCGGCCCTGTTCCTGCACGCGCGCGCCACCGCCACCGCCCGCACTGACGCCGCGGGCGCCGACGCCGCGGGCGCCGACGCCGCGG
>NZ_SOGO01000006.1:0-160414 GCF_004403415.1 Cryobacterium sandaracinum | reverse complement strand
GCTTGCGCTCAAACAACTCGAGGGCCTTGAGGCGACGCTGCAGCATCCACTCAGGCTCGCCCTTGAGATTGGAGATATCGGTCACCACCTCCGGCGAAATCCCGCGGCGAGCGGAGGCACCAGCAGCATCGGAGTCGGACCACCCGAACTCGTAGACACCGAGCCCCGCAAGTTCGGGGCGGTCAAGAAGGACGTCAGACATATTTACCTCTTCTGCCACCCCGGCAACCCGGATATTAGTCCGGTCGTTCCCAGAATGGCCTCCAGCGGAGACCCAGTCAGGGATCGGTTGTGTGGGCGGCTACGTTGCGTACCTAAGATGTTTAAGGACGACGCGCGCCGCGGTTGTGGCAACCGCAACGTTCCCGGCCATGAAACACTTAATTCTACAGGCTGGCGACGGGTTCAGCAGTGCGATCCGGCGTTTTCACATGTGGTCATCGAAGAGGGAGCAGAACCGGTGAATCGAATTACGGCGTGGTTGCCGACCAGGATTGACAGGCGTGTGCGTGTGATCGCGTGGATCTACCTCGCCGCCCAGATTCTGCTGGTCGGGACGGGAGGCCTGGTGCGCCTGACCAGCTCGGGCCTCGGTTGCCCCACCTGGCCCAAGTGCACCGCGGACTCAGTGGTCAACACGCCCGAGATGGGCATCCACGGCTACATCGAATTCGGCAATCGCCTGCTCGGAGTTGCCCTCGGCCTGGTCGCGATCGCGGCCTTCCTCGCCGTGGTGCGCCTCCGCAAGGAACGCCCCGACCTGTTCTGGGTCGCCCTGCTCGCGGGGTTGGGCATCCCCGCGCAGGCCGTTATCGGCGGCATCAGCGTTCTTGCCCAGCTGAACCCCTATGTGGTCGGCATCCACTTCGTGATCTCCGTGATCCTGGTCCTGCTGTGCACCGTCTTCGTGCACCGGGTCTACACCGGCCGGGTGCGGCGCACCCTCGCGGTTCCGGTCTGGTATCGGACGCTGGCGTATGCCACGAGCGCGGTCGTGTTCGTCACGATCCTCGTCGGCATTCTCACCACCGGCTCGGGCCCGCACGCCGGGGACGCGGATGCTCCCCGCACGGGCCTTGACCCCGAAATCCTGCAGCACGTGCACAGCTGGCCGGCCTACGTCACCGTTGCCCTCACCGTGGTTCTCCTCGTCGTGGCCTTCTCGCGCGCTCTGCCGACGCAGGGCTGGGCCCTTCTCCTTCTGCTCGTCGAGGCCATGCAGGTCGGCGTCGGCCTGATCCAGTCCAACACGGGGCTCCCTGCCGGGTTGGTCGGCATCCACATGGTGCTCTCCTGCGTGCTCGTGGCCATCCTGACCGCGCTCGTCCTGAACCTCAGCACACCGGTGGACGTGCGGGTGTCCCCCAGAGCGACCACCCCCGACCTGGTCGGTCGCCGGTAGCGACGTAAGTCCTCGTCGTTTAGTTGTGATCATCACGGCCCGAACGCCGTGCCCGGTGTCGAACGAGAGCTGCGGGCTAGAACGGGAGCAGCGGATCAACTCCGACGGCCAGGAACAACAGGGTGAGATAGGCGATCGAACCGTGGAAGAGGCGCATCGGCGACACCTCCACGTGACGGATCGCCAGGCCGTACAGCCGGTGCGTCTCGGAGATGAACCAGGCGCCGGTCACCAGGGCCACAAAAAGGTACAGCAGGCCCATGTCCGCGATCGGTACGAGCAGGAGCGAGCAGGCGACGGTCGCCCAGGCGTACAGGATGACCTGTAGGCCCACCTGGCTGCGGCCGCGCACGACGGCGAGCATCGGCACCCCGGCGGCCTGATAGTCGTCACGGTATTTCATGGAAAGCGGCCAGTAGTGCGGCGGCGTCCACAGGAAGATGATCAGGAACAGGACGAAGGGCGGCCATGACAGGTCGCCGGTCACGGCGGCCCAGCCGATGAGCACGGGCATGCAGCCCGCGATGCCGCCCCAGACGATGTTCTGGGCCGTGCGGCGTTTCAGGACCATCGTGTAGAAGACGACATAGAGCAGGATGGCGCCCAGCGACAGGGCCGCGGCGAGCCAGTTCGTGAAGGTCAGCAGCCAGAGAATCGATGCCAGACCGACCAGCCAGGCGAACACCAGGGCCTGCCGGTCGGTGAGTTCCCCCGTGACGAGCGGGCGATTCTGGGTACGCTTCATCAGCCGGTCGATGTCCCGGTCGATGTAGCAGTTGAACGCCCCGGCAGAGCCGGCGCTAAGCGAACCGCCGATCAGGGTTGCCACGACCAGCCACAGGCTCGGGATGCCCTGTTCGGCCAGGATCATCGTGGGAGCGGTAACCACCAGGAGCAGTTCCACGACCCGCGGCTTGGTCAGCGAGAGGTAGGCCCTTGCCGTGCGCCGGAGCGTGCGTGGGGCGCTCAGGATGTGGGTTTCGGCGGCTCCGGGCAAAGCTCCTCCAACGCTGGTGACAGTGACTGTGATTCTAGGCGAACTGTCGGAACCGAAACCGTCGACGGGCCGCCCGGGGTGCGTCACGAGACGACACATCACGGGTCCGAACCGGCGTTGCCTATACTGGGGGTGCTCGCCAATCTCGGTGCATGCATGCTGATCCACCGGAACCGGGCATCTGCTGCGACACCGTGATGACGCTGATGTCCTCGGGCGCGCACAATAGCGGGTGCGGGTTCTCAGCAACCTTCTCCCCTGTCTTCAGAAGGGTCAATACCAAGTGGCAGCACTGCAGTGGGATTCAATTGACAGCAAGGCGGTCGACACCGCGCGCCTCCTCGCGGCCGATGCCGTGGAGAAGGTCGGGAACGGGCATCCCGGTACCGCCATGAGCCTCGCTCCCGCGGCCTACCTCCTGTTCCAGAAGGTGATGCGGCGTGACCCGTCCGACAACGAGTGGATCGGTCGGGACCGTTTCATTCTCTCGGTCGGCCACAGCTCGCTCACCCAGTACGTGCAGTTGTACCTCGGTGGCTACGGACTCGAGCTCGAAGATCTGAAGGCTCTGCGCACCTGGGGTTCCAAGACGCCCGGGCACCCGGAGTACGGCCACACCGACGGGGTCGAGATCACGACCGGTCCTCTGGGCCAGGGTCTGGCCTCCGCCGTCGGCTTCGCCTACGCCTCCCGCTTCGAGCGCGGACTGTTCGACCCGGAGGCGTCGGTCGGCACGAGCCCGTTCGATCACTTCGTGTACGTGATCGTCGGCGACGGCGACCTGCAGGAAGGCATCACGAGCGAGGCCTCCTCCCTCGCCGGCCACCAGCAGCTCGGCAACCTGATCGCGATCTACGACAGCAACCAGATCTCCATCGAGGACGACACCAACATCGCATTCACCGAGGATGTCGCGGCCCGCTATTCGGCCTACGACTGGCACGTGCAGACAGTCGACTGGAAGCAGACCGGCGCCTACGTCGAGGACATCGCCGCACTCCACGACGCGATCGAGGCGGCCCAGGCAGTCACCGACAAGCCGTCGCTGATCATCCTGAAGACCATCATCGGCTGGCCCAGCCCGAAGAAGCAGAACACGGGCAAGATCCACGGCTCGGCGCTCGGCGCCGAGGAGCTGGCCGCCGTCAAAACGGTCCTCGGTTTCGACCCCGCGCAGGCCTTCGAGGTCGCCGACGAGGTCATCGCGCACACCCGACAGGCCGTGGACCGCGGGGCCGTCGCCCACTCCGCCTGGAACGTCGAGTTCGAGGCCTGGGCGACCGCCAACCCTGAGCGCAAGAACCTACTCGATCGGGTGCTCTCCGGCGACCTGCCCGACGGCGTCGAGGCGGCCCTGCCCGTCTTCCCCGCCGGCACGGAGGTATCGACCCGTGCCGCGTCCGGCAAGGTCCTCACCGCGCTCGGCAAGGTCATCCCCGAGCTGTGGGGTGGCTCCGCCGACCTCGCAGAATCGAACAACACCACCATCGGCGGTGCTGCCTCCTTCATTCCGAGCGAGCACTCCACCAATGAATGGACCGGCAACCCCTACGGCCGCGTGCTGCACTTCGGCATTCGCGAACACGCCATGGCCGCCATCCTGAACGGCATCGTGCTGCATGGGAACACCCGCCCCTTCGGCGGCACCTTCCTGATCTTCAGCGACTACATGCGACCGGCCATCCGCCTGGCCGCGCTGATGCAGGCCCCCTCGATCTTCGTCTGGACCCACGACTCCGTCGCCCTCGGCGAAGACGGCCCCACCCACCAGCCGATCGAGCAGCTCGCGACCCTGCGCGCCATCCCCGGACTCGATGTGGTGCGCCCCGGCGACGCCAACGAGGTGTCCTGGGCGTGGAAGACGATCCTCGAGCGCCGCCAGGGACCGGCCGGCATCGTGCTGACCCGCCAGAACATTCCCGTGTTCGAGCGCGGCGAGGGCGACGCCACCGGCGACGTGCTCGCATCCGCCCGAAACGTGGCCCGGGGCGCCTACGTGCTCGCTGAGGCTGCGGGCGGCACACCTGATGTGATCCTGATCGGCACCGGCTCCGAGGTGCAGCTGGCCCTGGCGGCCCGCGAGCAGCTCCAGGCCGAAGGCATCAGCGCGCGCGTCGTGTCGGCCCCCAGCCTCGAATGGTTCCGGGAGCAGAGCGCCGAGTACCGCGAGGCTGTCCTGCCCGCATCGATCACCGCCCGGGTATCCGTCGAGGCGGGCATAGCGTTGACCTGGGACAAGTACGTCGGCGACCGTGGCCGCAGCGTCTCGATCGAGCACTTCGGTGCGTCGGCCGATTACAAGACCCTGTTCCGTGAATTCGGCATCACGACGGATGCCGTCGTCGCCGCCGCCAAGGAATCTCTCGCCGCGCACTGAACCCGCTGCGCCGCGACACCACACACCTGAATACCCTGCATTCCAAGGAGATACGAAATATGACTGAGAACACTCCCCTAGCCGAGCTGTCATTGGCCGGCGTCAGCATTTGGCTGGACGACCTGTCCCGGGAACGCATCGCTTCCGGCGGCCTGGCGAACCTGATCGACACGAAGAACATCGTCGGCGTGACCACCAACCCGACGATCTTCGCCGGCGCCCTCAGCAAGGGCGAGGCGTACGCGGAGCAGGTGGCCGCTCTTGCCGCCGCCGGCACCAGCGTGCACGACGCCGTGTTCGAGATCACCACCGACGATGTGACCGCGGCCAGCGATATCTTCCGCCCGGTTTACGATCGCACCCGCGGCGTCGACGGGCGCGTGTCGATCGAGGTCGAGCCCGGGCTGGCCCACGACGCGGCCGGCACGGTCACGCAGGCCCAGGAACTGTGGGCGAAGGTCAATCGACCCAACGCCATGATTAAGATCCCCGCAACGGTGGAAGGTCTCGAGGCGATCACCGCGACGATCGCCCTCGGCATCAGCGTCAACGTCACCCTGATCTTCAGCCTCGAACGTCACCGCCAGGTCATCAACGCGTACCTGTCCGGCCTGGAGAAGGCCAAGGCGGCCGGCCTCGACCTCAGCGTGATCCACTCCGTTGCGTCGTTCTTCGTCTCGCGGGTCGACACCGAGATCAACACCCGCCTTGAGGTCATCGGGACGACAGCCGCGCTTGCGCTCAAGAGCAAGGCCGGCGTCGCGAACGCCCAGCTCGCCTATCAGGTCTACGAGGAAGCCTTCTCCACCGAACGCGCCCGCGGCCTGATCAGCGCCGGAGCCAACAAGCAACGCCCCCTCTGGGCCTCCACCGGCGTCAAGGACCCCAGCCTCCCCGACACCCTGTATGTGACCAACCTGGTCGCGCCCGAGGTCGTCAACACCATGCCGGAGAAGACCCTCGAGGCCACACTCGACCACGGCGTCATCCCCGCGAACTCCATCACCGGCGCGTACGACGAAGCCAACCTGGTTCTCGACGCACTCGCGAACGAGGGTGTCTCGTACAACGACGTCACCCAGGTACTCGAGGCCGAAGGCGTGGCCAAGTTCATCGTCTCGTGGAATGAACTCCTCGAGACCGTGACCGCTGCCCTCGAGACCGCCACGACGACCAAGAACGGGGCCGCACTGTGAGCTTCCACATCTCCGTGAGCGGCGCGGCGGCCGAGGCCGTTCGCACCACCGTCCCGACCCTGGTGGCCGACCTCGTCGCATCCGGGATCACCGCCCTTGACCCGGCCCTCTGGGGCCCCGAAGCCGAAGCCGAAGCCGCGAAGCGACTCGGCTGGACCGAGTCCGTTACGGATTCCCGTCCGCTGGTCGCGGAGATCCTTGCCCTGCGCGACTCCCTGCGGGCCGGCGGAGTCACCCGTATCGCCCTCACCGGCATGGGTGGCTCGTCGTTGGCCCCCGAGGTCATCACCCGCACCGCCGGCGTGAACCTCACCGTGCTCGACTCCACCGACCCCGGTCAGGTCCTCGCGGCCCTCGGCGAGAACCTGGCCGCCACCGCGCTCGTGGTGTCGTCGAAGTCCGGCTCCACGGTCGAGACCGACAGTCAGCGCCGTGTCTTCGAGCGCGCCTTCCGCGAGGCCGGCATCGACCCGGTCGAGCGCATCATCATCGTGACCGACCCTGGCTCCCCCCTCGACGCGGATGCCCGTTCCGTGGGCTACCGCGTCTTCAACGCGGACCCCACGGTCGGTGGACGTTTCTCGGTGTTGACTGCGTTCGGACTCGTTCCGTCCGGCCTTGCCGGCGTGGACATCGCCGAGCTGCTCGACGAGGCCGAGGCCGTTTCGCTTTCCCTTGCCGTGGACACCGCCGAGAACCCGGGGCTCATCCTGGGTGCGGCCATCGCCGCGACCACCCCGCGCCGCGACAAGCTGGCAATCGTCGAGGATGGCACCCACATCGTCGGTTTCGCCGACTGGGCCGAACAGCTGATCGCCGAATCCACCGGCAAACAGGGCATCGGCATCCTTCCCGTCGTGCTCGACCTGGATGCCCCCGAGCTGACCCTGGACCTGCCTGACCTGCAGGTTGTTCGCCTGGTCTCCGACGCCGGCCGCGACGTGTTCTCCGATAACGGCGGACACGACGAGATCCGGATCAGCGGCACCCTCGGCGCGCAGTTCCTCGTCTGGGAGTATGCCACCGCCGTCGCCGGCCGCTTGCTGGGCATCAACCCGTTCGACCAGCCGGATGTCGAGGCCGCCAAAAACGCGACCCGCGGTCTCCTCGACGCCCGTCCCGAACCGGTCCCCGCCGCGTTCATCACGGACGGAATCGAGATCCGCGGCACCGCGCACGTGATCGGCGCCGCCAGCGATCTGCCCTCCGCTATCGATGCCCTGATCGAGGAGCTGGGCACGGACGGCTACATCTCCGTGCAGGCCTACGTCAACCGGCTGGAACTGCCCCAGCTCGCCGAAATCCGTGATCTGCTGGCCGCACTGGCCAAGCGCCCGGTCACGTTCGGCTGGGGACCGCGGTTCCTGCACTCCACCGGCCAGCTGCACAAGGGCGGACCGGCCACCGGAGTGTTCCTGCAGATCCTCACCACCCCGGACGTCGACCTCGACATCCCGGAGCGCCCCTTCACGTTCGGGGAACTAATCCTGGCCCAAGCCAGCGGTGACGCCAGCGTGCTGGCGGACCACGGTCGCCCCGTACTGACGCTGACGCTGACCGACCCGGCCATGAACATCGCCACCCTGTTCGACGCACTGCGCTAACCCGTTCGGCGCCGGCCCGCGGGCCGGCGCCGAACAACGTGCTCGACCGCCACATCTCGAAGGAGCTGCATGTCCCCGGTGGAAATCACCCCGGAGTTCAATCCACTGCGTTCACCAAACGACTACCGTCTGAATCGCATCGCCGGGCCCAGCAGCTTGGTGATCTTCGGCGTCACCGGTGACCTGTCGCGGAAGAAACTCATGCCGGCCGTCTATGACCTCGCCAACCGCGGCCTGCTTCCGCCGGGTTTCGCGCTCGTCGGATTCGCACGCCGCGACTGGACCAACGAGGACTTCATGAAAGTCGTGCACGACTCGGTCAAGGAGTACGCGCGCACCGAGTTCAACGAGGACGTCTGGACTCAGCTGGCCGAGGGCATCCGTTTCGTGCCGGGGTCGTTCGACGACGCCGCGTCGTTCCAACTGCTCAAGGACACCATCGCGCAACTCGATCGGGAGCGCGGGACGATGGGCAACCATGCGTTCTACCTGTCGATCCCGCCGAAGGCATTCCCGCAGGTCACGGAGCAGCTGCGCCGCTCGGGCCTGGCCGATCAGACGGACGGGCAGTGGCGGCGGGTCGTGATCGAGAAGCCGTTCGGCAGTGACCTGCAGACCGCGCGCGAACTCAACGCCGTGGTCGAGTCGGTCTTCCCGCCCGACTCGGTCTTCCGCATCGACCATTACCTGGGCAAGGAGACGGTGCAAAACATTCTGGCCCTCCGCTTCGCGAACCAGTTGTACGAACCGATCTGGAACGCCAACTACGTCGACCACGTGCAGATCACCATGGCCGAGGACATCGGCGTGGGCGGTCGGGCCGGCTACTACGACGGCATCGGCGCAGCCCGGGACGTCATCCAGAACCACCTGCTGCAGCTTCTAGCGCTAACCGCCATGGAGGAACCAATCTCCTTCGACGCTGCCGACCTGCGCACGGAGAAAGAGAAGGTTCTCGCCTCCGTCCGGCTTCCCGACGACCTCGCCCGTGGCACGGCCCGCGGCCAGTATGCCGGCGGTTGGCAGGGCGGCGAGAAGGTCGTGGGGTTTCTGGACGAGGACGGGATGGACCCCGAATCCCTCACCGAAACGTATGCCGCGCTGCGGCTGACCATTGAGAACCGCCGGTGGTCAGGGGTGCCCTTCTACCTGCGTGCGGGCAAGCGTCTGGGCCGCCGGGTCACCGAGATCGCCGTGGTGTTCAAACGAGCTCCCCAGCACCTCTTCGGCAAGGGAAACTCCGCACCGTTGGGCGAGAACGCCCTGGTCATCCGGGTGCAGCCCGACGAAGGCGTCACCATCCGTTTCGGTTCCAAGGTGCCCGGTGCCGGCATGCAGGTGCGCGACGTGACGATGGACTTCGGCTACGGCCACGCCTTCACCGAGGCCAGCCCCGAGGCCTATGAGCGGCTCATCCTCGACGTGCTCCTGGGCGACCCGCCGCTCTTTCCCCGGCACGAGGAGGTCGAGCTGTCGTGGAAGATCCTCGACCCGATCGAGGAGTTCTGGGCGAAGCAGGGCCAGCCCGAGCAATACCGGCCGGGAACCTGGGGTCCGGTCTCGGCCGACGAACTGCTGTCCCGCGACGGCCGACATTGGAGACGCCCATGATCGTCGATCTGCCCAACACGACCACCTCCAAGATCTCCAAGGCCCTGGTGCGCATCCGCGAAGAAGGCGGCGCGGTGGCCCTCGGCCGCGTGCTTACGCTCATCATCGCGTCCACCATGGGCCGCGAGGAGGAGGCCATCGAGGCCGCGAACGACGCGTCCAGGGAACACCCTATGCGCGTGATCGTGCTGTCGACGATGGACCAGGATGACACGGCCTCCCCACTCGCCCCCCGCGTCGACGCGGAAATCCGTGTCGGCGGGGACGCGGGCGCCAGCGAGGTCATCGTGCTGCGCGCCTACGGTGAGGCCGCCAGCGACCCGGAAAGCCTAGTCACCGGTCTGCTCCTGCCCGACGCCCCCGTCGTGGCCTGGTGGCCCGGTGTGGCGCCCACTGTGCCAGCGGATTCGCCCCTCGGGCGCATCGCCCACCGGCGCATCACGGATGCTTCCGCGCAGCCCGACCCGCAGGCCGCGCTTCATCACCTCTGCGGTTCATACCGTCCCGGCGACACGGACTTCGCCTGGACCCGCCTCACCCTCTGGCGCGCCCAGCTGGCGGCGGTCCTCGACCAGCCGCCCTACCTGCCTGTGACCGCCGTGCAGGTCACCGGTGCCGCGGACTCGCCGTCCACGACACTCCTCGCCGCCTGGCTCGCTCTGCAGCTGCAGGTCTCGGTGGACTACGAGTTCACTACGGGGCCGCTGTCCCACGGCATCCGGAGTGTGCACCTGACGCGCTCCGCCGGGCTCATCTCGCTCGAACGAGAAGTGCCCGACATCGCCAGACTCACCCAGCCCGGCCAGCCCGTTCAGGACCTCACCCTCAAGCGGCGGAGCCTGCGGGACTGCCTCAGCGACGAGCTGCGCCGCCTCGACCCCGATGAGCTGTATGGTGAGGTCATCACGCGCGGCCTACCGCACCTTGACGATGTGGTCGCAGAACACAACGAAGGACGACCGTGACCAACGAACGACGCGTACTTGTGCACACCGATCGCGCGGCCCTGGCCGCCTCGGTGGCGGCCCGATTCATCACAACGACCGTGGACCTCCTGCACGAACAGGGAGAAGTCAACGTGGTCCTGGCCGGCGGCAGCGTCGCGATCGAGGTCTTGGAAGCTGTCAACGCCTCCGCGGCCCGCGACACCATCGACTGGGGCCTGGTCACGTTCTGGTGGGGTGACGAGCGCTGGGTGCCCAAGGAGCACCCCGACCGCAACGAGCGCCAGGCTCGCACCGCGCTACTCGACCACATCCAGATCCCGGAGGCGAACATCCACCCCTTCGCCGCCTCGGACGAAGGAGTCGACCTCGACACCGCAGTCGAGAGCTACGCCGCGTTGCTCGAGTCCGCCTCGATCGAGGGAACCGACCTGCCGCGCTTCGACATCACCTTCCTCGGCGTCGGGCCGGACGGCCACGTCGCCTCCCTATTCCCGCACCAGGCCGGCATCCGCGAACATAGCAAGAGCGTGCTCGCCGTGCGCAACTCTCCCAAGCCCCCGGCGGAGCGGCTCAGCCTCAGCCGACCGGCCCTGAACTCCTCACGGTGCGTGTGGATGGTGCTGGCCGGGCCGGACAAGGCATCGGCGCTCGGTCTCGCCCTAGCCGGCGCCAGCCGCGACGAAGTGCCCGTGGCGGGCATCAAGGGCCGCCGGTACACGAACTTCTTCGTCGACCGGGAGGCCGCTGCGGAGGTCCCCGAGAACCTCACCGCGTCGACGTTCTAGAACAGTCACCCGCTCGGGCAGACCCGCACACCGAGAAAGGCCCCGACCGGAGTCGGGGCCTTTCTCAGTGAACGACAGGCGTGCGCGTCCAAACGTCAGTTCGTCGCGGACAGCTTGCCCCGGCGCACGCGCAACTGCTCCAACGCTTCTTCGAGGAGCGATTCTGCCTCTTCCTCGGTGCGGCGTTCCTTCACGTAGGCAAGGTGCGTCTTGTACGGTTCAAGCTTGACCACCGACGGCGGGTTCTCTTTGTCCCGCCCGGCCGGGAGCCCCGACGACGGGCAGTCGATGGTCACCGGAATCTCGTCATCGGGGAGGTTTGCCGCGAAGTAACGCACGGTCTCGTTGCCGAGGGCGTCCCAGTAGGACACCTTGATGCGGTCCGCGTGAAAACCGCGGTCCTGCTCGCCCATGGGGCCGGCACCGACCCGGGATCCTCTGATTGCGCTGCCACCAGATGCCATTATGTTCCTCCGCTTGAAAAGGGCGTTGTAGCCGATTGACCGGTTGAGCTAGAGCTCGTCGAAACTGTGAAACGGGAGGCTAAAGCCCCGTGTCGAACTTGGTGAGGAGTCCCAGGATTACGATGCAGGTAATCCAGAGCAACCCCAGGATGACGGTGATGCGGTTGAGGTTGCGTTCCGCCACACCGGACGCACCGAGGTTGGAAGTGACACCTCCGCCGAACATGTCGGACAGACCGCCACCACGCCCCTTGTGAAGCAAAATGAGCATGGTCAACAGGAGACTCGTAATTCCGAGCAACACCTGCAGCACAACCTGGAGAATCTCCACGCAAAAACCTTTCACAGTGCGATGGGCCCAAAAAGCCCATCAAGATCAGTGATAATCATAGCCTGACTCACGAACCAGCCCACCGACCCCCTGTTGGGGGCCGATGGGCTGCTTCGAGGCCTGCTGCCGAGTTGAGACAGCAGATGTGGTGCAGTTGTCTTGTTACAGACCGACCTGCTGCTGGAACCGGACGATGCTCGAGAATTCGTCGATATCCAGGCTGGCGCCGCCCACCAGGGCGCCGTCCACGTTCGGCTCACGCATGAAGCCCGCGATATTCGAACCCTTCACGGAACCGCCGTACAGGATACGGGTCTTGTCGGCCACATCCTGGCCCAGCGTCTCCGTGAGCACGAGACGCAGTTGCGCCGCCACCTGCTCGGCCTGCTCCGGCGTTGCCGCCTTGCCGGAACCGATCGCCCAGACGGGCTCGTAGGCGACGACGAAGTCGGCCGCGTTGGTCACGCCGGCCAGGGCCGCGCGCAACTGGGCGACCGGTACGGCGCTCGGGCCGTGCAATTCCAGGTCCGCGGCAGACTCGCCGACGCAGATGATCGGAACCAGGTTGTGCTTGAGCGCTGCCGTGACCTTCGCCGAGACGATCTCGTCAGTCTCGGCGTGCAGTGTGCGGCGCTCGGAGTGACCGATCAACACATACTTGCACTCGAGCTGCGCGAGGAACGCGCCGGAGATTTCACCGGTGAACGCGCCCGAATCCTGGGCCGACACGTCCTGGCCGCCGAAGACGATCGGGAGCTTGTCAGCGGAGACGAGCGTCTGCACGGAGCGGAGGTCGGTAAACGGTGGGAACACCGCGACCTCGACCGCTGCGACATCGTGCTTCGCATCCTTGAGATTCCAGGCGAGTTTCTGGACGAACGCGATGGCCTGGAGGTGGTCCAGGTTCATCTTCCAGTTTCCGGCAATCAGCGGAGTGCGTCGTGGGTGTTCGTTTACTGCCATCCGAGGACCTCCAGTCCTGGCAGGCGCTTACCCTCGAGGAACTCGAGGCTCGCGCCGCCGCCGGTAGAAATGTGACCGAACTGGTCATCGGTGAAACCGAGGATGCGCACGGCCGCGGCCGAATCTCCACCACCGACGACACTCAGGCCGTCGACCTCGGTCAGCGCGCCGGCCACCGCACGGGTGCCCTCCGCGAACGGCGCCAACTCGAACACGCCCATCGGGCCGTTCCAGAAGACCGTCTTCGACGACCGGATGATGTCGGCGAACGCCGCACCGGTCTCCGGTCCGATGTCCAGACCGAGACCGGAGGCACCGAACGTGGTGCTCTCGATCGCGTCGGCCGGGGTGACCCCCACTTCGGCGTCTGCCCCAAACTTGGAGGCAACGACGATATCCGTCGGCAGCACGATCCGCACGCCCAGTCGCTCCGCTTCCTGAAGGTAACCGCGAACGGTTTCGATCTGGTCGGCCTCCAGCAGGCTTGCGCCCACCTTGTGGCCCTGAGCGGCGAGGAACGTGTACGCCATGCCGCCGCCGATGAGCAGCGAGTTGACGCGGGGCAGCAGGTGCCCGATGACGCCGAGCTTGTCGGACACCTTCGAGCCGCCCAGCACGACCGCGTACGGCGCTTCGGGCTTCTCGGTGAGGCGGTCCAGGACTTCGAGCTCAGCGGCGATCAGGAGGCCGGCCGCGCTGGGAAGGATCCCGGCGAGGTCGTACACACTGGCCTGCTTGCGGTGCACGACGCCAAAGCCATCCGAGACGAGCACATCGCCCAGAGCGGAAAGCTCCGTGGCGAAGGCGCCGCGCTCGGCGTCGTCCTTGGCGGTCTCCCCCGCGTTGAAGCGGAGGTTCTCGAGAACAACCACGTCACCGTCGGTGAGGGCGGCAACGGCAGCCTGAGCCGACGCCCCGACCGTGTCCGTGGCGAATGCCACGTCCGCGCCCAGGAGCTCGCCGAGACGGTCGGCAACGGGAGCCAGGCTGTACTTGGCTTCCGGTGCGCCCTTCGGGCGACCGAGGTGCGACACGATCACAACTCGCGCGCCCTGCTCGATGAGGGCCTTGATGGTGGGCAAGGATGCCCGGACACGCCCATCGTCGGTGATCTGACCGTCTTGCAACGGCACATTCAGGTCACAACGGACGATGACGCGCTTTCCGCCGAGCTGCCCCAGTGAATCAATAGTACGCAGCGTCACTGCGGACTCCGTTAGAGGCTCTTGGCGACGAGCGCAGTGAGGTCAACCATGCGGTTGGAGTAGCCCCATTCGTTGTCGTACCATGCGGACAGTTTGACCTGGTCGCCGATGACGCGAAGCAGGCCGGCATCGAAGATCGAGGAGTGCGGGTCGGTGACGATGTCACTGGAGACGATCTCGTCTTCCGTGTACATGAGGATGCCCTTGAGGGGACCCTCGGCGGCAGCCTTGTACGCGGCCTTGATGGCCTCGACGGTGACGGGACGCTCGGCAACGACGGTGAGGTCGGTGATGGAGCCGGTGGGAACCGGAACGCGCAGCGCGAAGCCGTCAAGCTTGCCCTTGAGCTCCGGCAGAACCAGGCCGAGGGCCTTGGCGGCACCGGTCGTGGTCGGAATGATGTTCAGAGCGGCCGCGCGGGCACGACGCAGGTCAGAGTGCGGGCCGTCCTGCAGGTTCTGGTCGGCCGTGTACGCGTGGATCGTGGTCATCAGGCCGTGCTTGATGCCGAAGTTGTCGTTGAACACCTTCGCGAGGGGCGCGAGGCAGTTCGTGGTGCACGACGCGTTGGAGATGATGTCGAACTTGGCCGGGTCGTAGTCTGCCTCATTGACGCCCATGACGATGGTTGCCGCCTCGCCGGAGGCAGGAGCGGAAACGATGACCTTCTTGGCACCGGCGGTGATGTGCTTGCGCGCATCCTCAGCCTTGGTAAAGCGTCCGGTGGATTCGATCACAATGTCGACGCCCAGGGCTGCCCAGGGCAGGTTGGCGGGGTCGCGCTCGGCAAGAACCTTAATCGGCTTGCCGTTGACGAGGATGGTGTCTCCATCGACCTCGACGGTGGCGGGAAGGCGACCGGTGATGGAGTCATATTTAAGAAGGTGAGCCAGCGTCTTCGCCTCGGTGAGGTCGTTCACGGCGACGATCTCGATGTCGCTGCCCTGGGCCAGGGCGGCGCGAAGATAATTACGGCCAATGCGGCCAAATCCGTTAATACCAATCTTTACAGACACGAATGTCTCCTATTCTCGTGCGCCGAGGCGCGTTGTGGTGGGTGAATCGGACGGGCTGCGGGCCCCCGTGGGGGCCCCTCCTCTCAGGAAAGGAGCAGCAGTCCGGTGGTCTTTTCGCGTGCGATGGTGAAGCGTTCCTGGACGTTGGCCCAGTTGACGATGTTCCAGAACGCCTTCACATAGTCCGCACGAACGTTGCGGTAGTCGAGGTAGTACGCGTGCTCCCAGACGTCGAGCATCAGCACCGGAATCGTGCCGGCCGCAAAGTTGGCCTGCTGGTCGAAGAACTGCTGAATGATCAGGCGCTGGCCGATCGAGTCCCAGGCGAGAACCGCCCAGCCGGAGCCTTGTACGCCAAGGGCCACGGCCGCGAAGTGGGCCTGGAACTTGTCGAAGGAACCGAAGTTGTCCTCGATTGCGCTAGCCAGGTCACCAGTGGGCTTGTCTCCGCCATCGGGCGACAGGTTGGTCCAGAAGATCGAGTGGTTGACGTGGCCGCCCAAGTTGAACGCGAGGTCCTTCTCGAGCTTGTTCACAAAGGTGAGGTTGCCGCTGTCGCGAGCCTCGGCCAGCTGGGCCAGGGCTGTGTTGGCCCCGGTGACGTAGGCCTGGTGGTGCTTTCCGTGATGGAGTTCCATGATGGTGCCGCTGATACTCGGCGCAAGAGCCGAGTAGTCGTAGGCCAGAGCCGGAAGTGTGTATTCAGCCAAGGTGCATCTCCTCTGTAGTTGTCGGCGCGAAACGCTCCGCCACCCGTTCGTGAGCAACCATTCCAGTCTACTCAGGATGCGCTGTGGCTGTGACGAACGTGGATGAACGCTGAACGCCGGGCAGGTCAGACGTCATCGAGGTCGGCCGGGAGGTTCGCGTCCGTGCCCGGGATGCCCAGGTCGGCGGCCTTCTTGTCGGCCATGGCCAGCAGGCGACGGATGCGGCCGGCGACGGCATCCTTCGTCATGGGCGGGTCCGCGTGGTGACCGAGCTCGTCGAGGCTGGAGTCGCGGAAGGAGAGGCGCAGCTCGCCCGCATACCGGAGGTGCTCCGGGATCTCCTCGTCAAGGATTTCCATGGCGCGCTGCACGCGCGCGCACGCGGCCACCGCGGCCTGAGCGGAGCGGCGCAGGTTCGCGTCGTCGAAGTTGACCAGTCGGTTCGCAGTCGCGCGCACTTCCCGACGCTGGCGGAGGGCCTCCCAGTTGAGCACGGTCTCCTGCGCCCCCATCTGCACGAGCATGGCGCCGATGGCGTCGCCGTCGCGGATGACGACCCGGTGCACGCCCCGAACCTCACGCGCCTTGGCGACGACTCCGAGGCGGCCGGCGGCTCCCACGAGGGCCATGGCAGATTCGTTCCCGGGGCAGGTGACCTCCAGCGCCGCCGAACGACCCGGGTCGGTCAACGAGCCGTGGGCGAGGAAGGCTCCACGCCAGACAGCGGCGATCTCTTCCTTCGAGCCCGTGGTGAGCCGGTTCGGCAGACCGCGAATCGGGCGCCGTCTCGCGTCGAGCAGCCCGGTCTGGCGCGCGAGGGTTTCGCCGCCGTCAAGCACTCGCACCAGGTAGTGGCTGGCGCGCCTCAGGCCGGCGGCGGGGATCACGGTCACGTCGCTGCGCACGCCGTAGAGCTCGGCGAGATCTTTGCGCACCCTCCTGGCGAGGAGAGGGGTGTCGAGCTCTGACTCGATGGCGATCCGGCCGGAAATCATGTGCAGTCCGCCGGAGAAGCGGAGAATGGTGGCCAGTTCCGCTGCACGCACCGTGGTCTTTGAAATTTCGACGCGAGCAAGCTCGTCTTTGACGTCGGCGGTGAGTGCCAATCGCTTGTCCATTCTGTCGTCCTGGCCTGATGTGGGGCCGAGTTGTAGTCGTTCTGGCCGGAGTGGGCGTCTGCTGGATGCAGTCGCCCGTGACCGGGTTATTCCCGTCCGAGGTCGCGGTTCTTGACGCTGACCGCGACACCGGGGAAGTCCTTGACCAGGGCCGCGATTTCCGCGGCCATGGCGACCGATCGGTGCTTGCCGCCCGTGCACCCGACCGCGATGGTCGCGTGGCGTTTGTTCTCCCGCTGGTACCCCGCGAGGACCGGTTCCAGGGCCGCCGCGTAGTGCGAGATGAACTCCCGCGCCCCGGTCTGGGCGAGAACAAAATCCCGCACCTCGGAGTCTTGGCCGTTGTGGCTGCGCAGTTCGGGAACCCAGAACGGGTTGGGAAGGAAACGCACGTCGGCGACCATGTCGACGTCGGTGGGAAGGCCGTACTTGAAGCCGAAACTCATCAGCGTGACGTGCACCCCGGCGGCGTCCTCGGCGGCGAAGCGGTCCGAGATCGACGTGGCCAGCTGGTGGATGTTGAGATCGGAGGTGTCGATGACGAGGTCGCAGGACTCGCGCACGGCGCTGAGCTTGACGCGCTCGGCCGCGATGCCGTCAAGGATCGTGCCGTCGCCCTGCAGCGGATGCGGTCGTCGCACGGATTCGAACCGTCGCACGAGCACGTCGTCGCGGGCTTCGAGGAAAATGACCCGTACCTGGGACGTCTTGCGCAGCGAGTGCAGGATCTCCTGGAAATCGGTGAAGAAGTCTCGGCCGCGGATATCGACCACGGCAGCGATCTTCGGCAGGCTGGTGCCGGCCCGGCCGACCAGTTCGGCCAGCGGGCGCAGCATCTGCGGCGGAAGGTTGTCGACGACGTACCAGCCCAGGTCTTCCAGCGCGTTGGCCACGGTGGAGCGGCCTGCGCCGGACATCCCCGTCACGATAAGCATTTCCTGCCTGTCGTTCTCCGTTGTCATTCTGGACTGCGCCTTCGATCGGGTGGAACCTAAGTGTCCAGCCTACCGATCAGCCGGACCGTTCAGGCGCGCAAGTGGCGATGAATCGCCTCGGCCAGCACCGGACCGATGCCGCGAACGTCGGCAATCGCCTCCGCCGGCGCCTCCTTGAGCCGGGTGACGGAGCCGAAATGCTGCAGGAGCACCTTGACTCTGGCCGGGCCGAGACCGGGGACCTCGTTCAGCACCGACGTGATGTCCCGCTTCCTTCTCGAGCGCTGGTGCATGATCGCGAACCGGTGAGCCTCGTCGCGGATGCGCTGGATCAGGAACAGGGCGTCACTGTTGCGCGGCAGGATCACCGGGTAGTCGGAGTCCGGCAACCAGATTTCCTCGAGCCGCTTCGCGATTCCGCACAGCTGGATACCGGTGACGCCGGATTCGCGCAGCGCCCGCGCCGCCGCGGCCACCTGAGGCTGGCCGCCGTCGACGATGAGCAGGTTCGGCTGGTACCGGAACTTCTTGCGCGTCACCGTGGCATCGGCCTCGCTCTCCGGCGCCGCTTCCTCGTCGGGGATCAGGTAGGCCAGGCGGCGGGTAAGCGTGCGGTAGATGGAGTCCGTGTCATCCGTGGACTCGGGAATGCTGAACCGGCGGTACTCGTCGGTTCGCGGCAACCCGTCTTCGAACACCACCATGGAGGCGACGATGTTGGTGCCGCTCAGGTGCGAGACGTCGTAGCATTCCATCCTGAGCGGCGCGGAGGGCATCTCCAACGCCTCCTGGATGTCTTCGAGGGCCTTGGACCGGGCGACGAAGTCGGAGCTCCGCCGGGTCTTGTAGAGCATCAAGGCATGCTTGGCGTTCTGGGTCGCCGTGGCGAGCAGGGCGGCCTTCTCGCCCCGCTGGGCAGCGACAAGCCGGACCTTGCGTTTGCCGACGCCGGCCAGCCAGGTTTCCAGCGCCGCGGCGTCGTAGGGCAACTCCGGCACAACGATCTCCCGCGGAGGCACGGCTCCGGAGCCGTAGGCCGTCAGCATGATCGAGTCGATCAGGTCGCTCGTCGTGAGGTCCAGTTCCTTGTCGACCATCCAGCCGCGCACACCGCGGATGCGGCCGCCCCGCACGATGAACAACTGCACCGCCGCGGCGAGTTCATCCTGGTCGATGGCGAACAGGTCGATGTCGACGCTGTCGCGGAGCACGACGGCGCTCTTCTCCAGAACGGCGTTCAGCGCCCGCACCTGGTCGCGCCGTTTGGCGGCGACCTCGTAGTTCTGGCCCACCGCGGCATCCTTCATCTCCGCGGTCAGCTGGTTGATCAGCTTGCGATCCTGGCTGCCCATGAAGCTGACGAACTCATTTACGATCACCCGGTGCTCCTCGATGGAGACCAGGCCGGAGCAGGGGCCGAAGCACCGCCCGATCTGCCCGCCGAAGCAGGGCTTGCCGGACTGAATGGCCCGTTTGTAGTTGGCGTTGTTGCAGGTGCGGATGGGGAAGGCTTTGAGCATCAGCTCGATTGTCTCGTGCACGGCCCAGACCTTCGGGTACGGTCCGAAATACCGGGCGCCGCGGATGCCGGTGGTGCGGGTGACGAGAGCCCGCGGCGCCTCGTCGGCGAGGGTCACCGCGAGGTACGGGTAGGACTTGTCGTCCTTGAACCGCACGTTGAAGGGCGGGTCGAACTCGTTGATCCAGGTCCACTCCAGCTGGAGGGCCTCGACCTCGGTGCCGACGACCGTCCACTCAACCGAGCTGGCCGTGGTGACCATGCGCCGGGTGCGCTCATGCAGGCTGCTCAGCGGGGCGAAGTAGTTCGCGAGCCGCGCCCGCAGGTTCTTGGCCTTGCCGACATAGAGTACCCGCCCGGTTTCGTCACGAAATCGGTACACCCCGGGACTCGTGGGGATCTCGCCCGTCTTGGGGCGATAGCTCAGCGCATCGGACATGATGGTTCCTGAGGCGGTCAGTGTGCCGCCAGGATCTCCTTCAGGAACACGCCCGTGTGGCTCTTCTTCACGGTGGCGACGTGCTCCGGGGTTCCGGTGGCAAGCACGCGGCCCCCGCCGGAGCCGCCCTCGGGACCAAGGTCGATCACCCAGTCGGCGGATTTTATCACGTCGAGGTTGTGCTCGATCACGATTACGGTGTTGCCCTTGTCGACCAGGCTGTTCAGCACAAGCAGCAGTTTGCGCACGTCTTCGAAGTGCAGGCCGGTCGTGGGCTCGTCGAGCACGTACACGCTGCGGCCATTGGACCGGCGCTGCAGCTCGGTGGCCAGCTTGACGCGCTGGGCCTCGCCGCCGGACAGCGTCGTGGCGCTCTGGCCGAGGCGCACGTAGCCGAGGCCGACCTCGACGAGGGTGTTCAGGAACCGGTGGATGGACGAGATCGCCTCGAAGAAATCGGCGGCCTCGCTGATCGGCATGTCCAGCACCTCGGCGATGCTTTTGCCCTTGTAGTGCACGGTGAGGGTGTCGCGGTTGTAGCGCGCTCCCCCGCAGACCTCGCAGGCAACGTAGACGTCGGGCAAGAAGTTCATCTCGATTTTGATCGTGCCGTCGCCGGAGCAGGCTTCGCAGCGGCCGCCCTTGACGTTGAAGCTGAACCGGCCGGGCAGGTAGCCGCGCGCCTTAGCCTCGATCGTCTCGGAGAAGAGGGTGCGGATCTTGTCGAAGACGCCGGTGTAGGTGGCAGGGTTGGAGCGCGGCGTGCGCCCGATCGGGGCTTGGTCGACGTGGATGACCTTATCGAGCTGCTCGAGCCCGGTGACGCGAGTGTGCCGGCCGGGGAGTTTGCGGGCGCCGTTGAGCCGGTTGGCCAGTACCCGGTACAGGATGTCGTTGACGAGAGACGACTTGCCCGATCCGCTGACGCCGGTCACGGCCGTGAACGTGCCGAGCGGGAAGCTGACCGACACCTTCTTGAGATTGTTGGCCTCCGCGCCGATAACCGAGATTTCGCGCGCCGGGTCGATCTCGCGCCGGGTGGCCGGGGTCGGGATGGATCTGCGGCCGGCAAGGTAGTCCCCGGTCAGCGACTCCGTGTTGGTGAGCAGGTCGGCGTAGGAACCGGAATGCACGACATGGCCGCCGTTGACGCCGGCGCCCGGGCCGATGTCCACGACCCAGTCGGCCGTCTTGATGGTGTCTTCGTCGTGCTCAACCACGATCAGGGTGTTCCCGAGGTCGCGCAGGGTAACCAGGGTCTCGATCAGCCGTCGGTTGTCGCGCTGGTGCAGGCCGATGCTCGGTTCGTCGAGCACGTACAGCACCCCGGTCAGGCCGGACCCGATCTGGGTGGCCAGACGGATGCGCTGCGCCTCGCCGCCGGACAGGGTCGCCGCGGCCCGGGCCAGATTGAGGTAGTTCAGGCCAACGCGGATCAGGAAGTCCAGGCGCGCCTTGATCTCTCGCAGCACCTGCGCGGCGATGACGGCCTCCCGGTCGGTCAGCTCGAGCTTGTTCATGAAATCGCGGGCGTCGGTGAGACTGAGGTTGCAGACATCAGCGATGCTGGCCCCGTGCACGAGCACGGCGAGGACCTCGGGCTTGAGCCGGGTTCCGGAGCAGACGGGGCAGTCGACTTCGCGCAGGTATTCTCCCCAGCGGGCGCGCTGGGTGTCGGACTCCGCCTGCAGGTACTGACGTTCAATGTAGGGCACGACGCCCTCGAAGCCGGAGGTGTAGCTCATCTCCCGGCCGTAGCGGTTCTTCCACTTCACCTTGACCTCGAAGTTGTCGCCGCGCAGAACGGCGTCCTGCACCTCGGCGGGCAGTTCGCCCCACGGGGTGTCGAGGGAGAAGTCCAGGTCACGGGCGAGCCCGTCGAGGAGCTTCTCGTAGTACTGGAACAGTCCCTTGCCCTGCGTGGTCCAGGGCAGCACGACGCCGTCCGCGATGCTGAGCTCGGGGTCGCCGAGAAGCAGGTCTGCGTCGACCGACATGCGCGTGCCGAGCCCGGAGCACTCAGGGCAGGAGCCGAAGGGCGCGTTGAAGGAGAATGTGCGCGGCTCGATCTCGGTGAGCTGCACGGGGTGGTTGTTGGGACAGGAGAGCTTCTCCGAGTAGCTTTGCCAGGCCTCGTCGCCCTCCCGGTCGACGTAGTTGATCTGCACGATGCCATCGGTCAGCTTGAGCGCCGTCTCAAGGGAGTCCGTGAGCCGGCTCAGCAGGTCGGGGCCGGCGACCAGACGGTCGATGACCACGAAGATGTCGTGTTTGAGTTGCTTCTTCAGAACGGGCGGCTCGTTGAGCTGGATCGGGGTGCCGTCGACGATGGCGCGGGAATAACCGCCCGCTGCCAGTTCCTTGAACAGGTCGACGAACTCGCCCTTTTTTTGGGATACGACCGGGCTGAGCACCTGGTAACGGACGCCCTCATCGAGTCCCATCAGCTGGTCGGCGATCTGCTGCACGGTCTGTGCCTGGATGACCTCGCCGCAGACGGCGCAGTGCGGCACACCGATGCGCGCCCAGAGCAGCCGCATGTAGTCGTAGACCTCGGTGATGGTGCCCACGGTCGACCGAGGGTTGCGGTTGGTCGATCTCTGGTCGATGGAGACGGCAGGGCTCAGGCCCTCGATGAAGTCGACGTCGGGTCGGTCGACCTGGCCCAGGAACTGCCTGGCGTACGCGGACAGCGATTCGACGTAGCGCCGCTGGCCCTCCGCGAAGATGGTGTCGAACGCGAGCGAAGACTTGCCCGAGCCGGACAGCCCCGTGAAGACGACGAGCGAATCGCGCGGAATCTCGAGGTCCACGTTGTGCAGGTTGTGCACACGGGCGCCACGAACGTTGAGTTTTGATCCGGTCTCTACCTTGGAAATTGACACCATTCGATTCTATGCAGCGTCACGCGTCCAACCCTGCGAATCAGCACGCCCTGAGCGAACAAATGTTCGAAGTCTACCCAGCCAGTCCAATCATCCGATCAGATGTGGCCGGCCTTCTCCATCTGGCGCAGCTCACGCTTCAGCTCGGATACCTCGTCGCGGAGCCGGGCCGCGAGCTCGAACTTGAGCTCCCCCGCCGCCTCGAGCATCTGGCCGTTCAGGTCGGCGATAATCGACTCAAGGTCGTTCGCGCCGTTCGCGGCCAGTCCCTGCCGGCGCGGTGTCGCCGCGACGCCCTTGCGGCGGGTGTCGCGGCCGGCCAAAAGCTCGGCGGTGTCCGCCTCTTCCCGAGCGAGAACCTCAGTGATGTCAGCGATCCGTTTGCGCAGCGGGGTGGGATCGATGCCGTGAAGGGTGTTGTAGGCCACCTGCTTCTCGCGGCGGCGGTCGGTCTCGTCGATCGCGCGCTCCATCGAGGCTGTGAGCCGGTCGGCGTACATATGCACCTCGCCGGAGACGTTGCGGGCCGCGCGGCCGATGGTCTGGATCAGCGAGGTCGCCGAACGGAGGAAGCCCTCCTTGTCGGCGTCGAGGATGGCGACAAGCGACACCTCGGGCAGGTCGAGCCCCTCGCGGAGCAGGTTGATGCCCACGAGGACGTCGTAGACGCCGGCCCGCAGCTCAGTGAGGAGTTCGACGCGACGGAGCGTGTCGACATCCGAGTGCAGGTACCGCACCCGCACGCCGGCCTCGGTGAGGAAGTCAGTGAGTTCCTCGGACATCTTCTTGGTGAGCGTGGTGACCAAGACGCGTTCGTTGCGGTCAGCGCGCTTGTGGATTTCCTCGAGAAGGTCGTCGATCTGGCCCTTACTGGGCTTGACGATGATCTGCGGGTCGATCAGCCCGGTGGGACGGATGATCTGTTCAACGATGCCGTCGGCGATGCCCAACTCGTACTTGCCGGGGGTGGCGGAGAGGTAGACGGTCTGGCCGACGCGCCCCTTGAACTCCCCGAATTTGAGCGGTCGGTTGTCGAGGGCGCTCGGGAGCCGGAACCCGTGATCGACGAGTGTGCGCTTGCGCGAGGAGTCGCCCTCGTACATGGCGCCGATCTGCGGCACCGTGACGTGGGACTCGTCGATGACCATCAGGAAGTCGTCAGGAAAATAGTCGAGCAGGCAATGCGGCGCCTCCCCCGGTTGCCGCTGGTCGATGTGCCGGGAATAGTTCTCGATGCCGGAGCAGAAACCGATCTGCTCCATCATCTCCAGGTCAAACTGCGTGCGCATGCGCAGGCGCTGGGCCTCGAGCAGTTTGCCCCCGCGCTCCAGCTGTTCAAGCCGTTCGGCGAGCTCCTCCTGAATGGTGCCGATGGCGCGCTCCATCACGTCCGTGCTGGCCACGTAGTGCGAGCCGGGGAAGACGGCAACGGAGTCGAGCTTCCTCACGATGTCGCCGGTGAGCGGATGCAGGCTGTAGAGCGCCTCGATCTCGTCGCCGAACATCTCGATGCGGATGGCGAGTTCTTCGTACATCGGGATGATCTCGATGGTGTCGCCGCGCACCCGAAAGTGGCCGCGGGAGAAGTCGATGTCGTTGCGCTGGTACTGCATGGCAACGAACTTGCGGATCAGCCAGTCCCGGTTGACCTGTTGACCGACCTGGAGAGCGACCATGGCCTCGAGGTAGCCTTCGGGCGTGCCGAGGCCGTAAATGCAGGAGACCGTGGAGACCACGATGACGTCGCGCCGGCTGAGCAGGGAGTTCGTGGTGGAGTGCCGTAGGCGCTCGACCTCCGCGTTGATCGAGGAGTCCTTCTCGATAAAGGTGTCGGTCTGGGGCACATAGGCCTCGGGCTGGTAGTAGTCGTAATACGACACGAAATACTCGACGGCATTGTTGGGCATCAGCTCACGGAATTCGTTCACGAGCTGCGCGGCGAGGGTCTTGTTATGGGCGAGCACCAGGGTCGGCCGCTGCACCTGTTCGATCAGCCAGGCCGTGGTCGCCGATTTGCCCGTTCCGGTGGCGCCGAGCAGCACGATGTCGGTCTCTCCGGCGTTGATGCGGCCGGCCAGCTCGGCGATCGCTGTGGGCTGGTCGCCGCTCGGCGTGTACTCGCTCACCACCTCGAACGGATTAACAGAGCGCGTGGGTTCCATGCTCGTCAGTCTACGGAGCGCCTCTGACAATGCGCTGCTGACCCTGACCCCGCACCTGGTCCCACAGCACGTCGACCTGCTCCAGGGTCTGCTCAAGAGTGCCGCCCGTGTCGATGACGACGTCGGCGATCCTGTGACGGTCGGCGTCACTGGCCTGGGCGCGGATCCGGCGCTCCGCTTCGCCGACATCCATCGCCCGCAGCTCCACCATGCGGCGCACCCGGGTCGGCTCGTCGGCCTGGGTGACGACGACGAGGTCGAAAGGATGGTCGACGCCTGCCTCCACCAGCAGGGGCACGTCGTACACGACGATCGCGTTGCGGTCGGCATCTTCCGCCTCGCGGATCAGTGCGTTCGAGCGCGCGCGCACCTCGGGGTGCACGATCGCGTTGAGGCGGTCCAACGCCTCCGGGTCGCGGAACACGACCGCGCCGAGCGCCACCCGGTTCAGGCTGCCGTCGGGCAGCAGCACCGCGTCACCGAAAGCATCCGCGATCTTGACAAGCCCCGGGGTGGCGGGCCCGACCACGACCCGCGCGAGTTGGTCGGCGTCGATGTGCACGGCCCCGTGCTGCACTAGCCGCCGCGCGACGGTGCTTTTTCCGGATGCGATCCCGCCGGTCAGTCCAATCAAGTACACACTTGCCATGCTAACGGCCCTCAATGGACGAACCGGCATCCGCCGGCGAAGCGAAAAAAGGCCGCACCCCGGAGGGTGCGGCCTTCAGTCAGCTCGGTGCTAGTTGGAGCTGGAGAGCTTCTCGCGCAGTGCTGCGAGGGCCTCGTCGTCCGCGAGCGTGCCGGCGCCGGCCGTCTCGTTCGAGAAGGTGTTGCCTGCGGCGGACGGGACATCGCTGACGGCGGTGATCTCGTCGTTCGCGGAGGCAACCTGCTTCTTGTGGGCTTCCCAGCGAGCCTGGGCTGCAGCGTAGTCCTGCTCCCACTTCTCGCGCTGGGTCTCGAAGCCTTCGCGCCACTCGTTGGTCTCCGGGTCGAAGCCCTCGGGGTACTTGTAGTTGCCCTGGTCGTCGTACTCGGTGAGCATTCCGTAGAGCGCCGGGTCGAACTCGGTGCCCTCGGGGTCGACACCGTCGTTGGCCTGCTTGAGGCTCAGCGAGATGCGGCGACGCTCGAGGTCGATGTCGATGACCTTGACGAAGACCTCGTCGCCGACCGACACGACCTGCTCGGCGAGCTCGACGTGCTTGCCGGAGAGCTCGGAGATGTGAACGAGTCCCTCGATGCCCTCGGCAACGCGAACGAACGCGCCGAACGGAACGAGCTTGGTGACCTTACCCGGTGCAACCTGGCCGATGGCGTGGGTGCGAGCAAAGACCTGCCACGGGTCTTCCTGCGTGGCCTTGAGGGAGAGCGACACGCGCTCGCGCTCGAGGTCGACCTCAAGGATCTCGACGGTGACTTCCTGGCCAACCTCGACGACCTCGCTGGCGTGCTCGATGTGCTTCCAGCTGAGCTCGGAGACGTGAACCAGACCGTCAACGCCACCCAGATCGACGAACGCACCGAAGTTGACGATCGACGAGACAACACCCTTGCGGACCTGTCCCTTCTGAAGGTTGTTGAGGAACGTGGTGCGGCTCTCGGACTGAGTCTGCTCGAGCAGCGCACGACGGGACAGCACGACGTTGTTGCGGTTCTTGTCGAGTTCGAGGATCTTGGCCTCGATCTCCTGGCCCAGGTACGGGGTCAGGTCGCGAACACGGCGCAACTCGATGAGCGAGGCCGGGAGGAACCCACGGAGTCCGATGTCCACGATGAGGCCACCCTTGACAACCTCGATGACCGAACCGGTGACAACGCCATCCGACTCCTTGATCTTCTCAACGTCGCCCCATGCACGCTCGTATTGAGCGCGCTTCTTGGACAGGATGAGACGGCCTTCTTTGTCTTCCTTCTGAAGAACGAGGGCCTCAACCAGGTCGCCGACCTTGACGACCTCAGAGGGGTCGACGTCGTGCTTGATGGAAAGTTCGCGGGAGGGAATGACGCCCTCGGTCTTGTAGCCCACGTCGAGGAGAACCTCGTCGCGGTCGATCTTCACCACGGTGCCCTCGATGAGGTCTCCGTCGTTGAAGAATTTCAGAGTCTTTTCGACCGCGGCAAGAAAGTCTTCAGCAGATCCAATGTCGTTGATGGCGACCTGCTTGGGTGCCCGTTCGGTCGTTGCGTTTGTCATGTAGTAGTTGCTCCAGGATGGACATAGTTCGGGCCACGCACGGGAAAAACTCGTGCTCATGCACCATGCATGGCGGTGGACAGTTCGTCACAAGCGTGACAGTTAAGCTTAGCTGTTTGCGGGAGAGGCCGGCAACTTGCCCGTCCCCACCGAAGCTACGCCGATCGACCCCGAACGTTAACCGAGCATCGCCGCCTGGAGGGTGTCCAGGCCGACCCCGCCGAGATCGAGGGCCTTGCGGTGGAACTCCTTGATCGAGAAGGCGTCACCCTCGCGCTCCCTGTAACTGTCCCGCAGCTGCTCCCAGATGCGCTGGCCGACCTTGTAGGACGGGGCCTGCCCCGGCCAGCCGAGGTACCGGTTCACCTCGAACTTGACAAAGCTCGCGTTCATGTTCACGTTCCGGCCCAAGAACTCCAAGGCGTAGTCGGCGGTCCAGGGGCCCGAACCGTCGGGCAGCTGCTTCTCGAGGTGCACGCCGATGTCGAGGACGACGCGGGCGGCGCGCATCCGCTGCCCGTCCAGCATGCCGAGACGGTCGGCCGGGTCATCGAGGTAGCCCAGCTGCTCCATCAGACGTTCCGCGTAGAGCGCCCAGCCCTCGGCGTGACCCGAGGTGCCGGCCAGCTGGCGGCGCCAGGTGTTCAGCTTGGCCCGGTTGTAGACGGCCTGGCCGATCTGCAGATGGTGGCCGGGCACGCCCTCGTGGTAAACGGTGGTCAATTCGCGCCAGGTGTCGAATTCGGTGATCCCGACCGGCACCGACCACCACATCCGGCCCGGGCGGGAGAAGTCGTCCGTAGGCCCGGTGTAGTAGATGCCGCCTTCCTGGGTGGGGGCGATCAGGCACTCGAGGCGTTTGATCTCGTCGGGGATGTCGAACTGGGTCTCGGAGAGCTCGGCGACGGCTCGGTCGCTGGTCTCCTGCATCCATTTCTGCAGGGCGTCGGTGCCGTGCAGCTTGCGGCTGGGTTCGGTGTCGAGGAACGCAATGGCCTCGGGCACGCTCGCGCCCGGCTTGATCAGGTCGGCGATGCTCTCTTGCTCGGCGACCATCCGCGCCAGCTCCTCCACGCCCCACTCATAGGTTTCGTCGAGGTCTATGGTCGCGCCGAGGAAACGGCGGGACTGCAGCAGGTAGAGGTCGCGACCGATGGCGTCGCGGGTGGGGGCCCTGCCCTCGAGCTCGGTGCCGAGGAAGTCCGCCAGCGTTCCATAGGCCGCGGCAGCGGCACGCGCCCGGGTGTCGAGATCCTTGGCCAGCGAGGCCGGGAGCGCTCCCGTGTCGTGGCCGGCGTTGGCGGCGAACTCGGCGAAGAAGCCGTCGTTCGCCGCGTGGCGCCGGGCCTGCAGGATGACTTCCTGCACTTGACGCCGGGCGGGCATACTGCCGCGCTCGATGCCGAGGCGCAGGGTCTGGATGTAGCCGTCGATGGCCCCGGGCAGGGCGCGCAGACGGGCGGAAACGGTGTCCCAGTCGGCGACGGTGGCGGTGGGCATCAGGTCGAAGACCTCCCGGATGCCCTGGGCCGGCGACGCGATCACGTTCAGGTCGCGCAGCGGCAATCCGGCTTCGGCGCTCTCGACGTCGAGGGCGAGCGAGCTGCGCAGGTCGGTGCGGGTGACGACGTCGACGTCGTCGACGGCCGTGGCCGCGTCGAGGCGGGTGATGAAGGATCGGGCCGCGTCGACCCTGCGGTCCAGGCCGTCCGGGGAGTAGTCGCCGAAGCGGCCGTCAACCTCGGTGCGGCCGATGTACGTGCCCACGGTCGGGTCGATATCGACGAGGGTGTCCACCCAGTCCTCGGCGATCCGGTCGATCGGCGTGGGGGTGCGCTGCTTGTCGGTTGTCATGACCCGAGCCTAGAACACGCGCTCGACCGCGGGCGGAGCGCCGGACCTTGCATTCGGGCGGCTGGTAGTCGCTGCCTAGTGGGCGGCGGCATCCCAGTTGTCGCCGCGGCCGACCTGCACGTCGAGCGGCACCAACAGGTCCGCTGCGGTCTCCATCCGGTGCGTCACGACCTGGCGGAGCGCATCCCACTCCCCCGGGGCAACCTCAAAGATCAGTTCGTCGTGTACCTGAAGCAGCATGCGCGACTCCAAATTGCCGTCGATCAGGTCCACGGCGATCCCGTTCATCGCGATCTTCATGATGTCGGCGGCCGACCCCTGGATCGGCGCGTTGAGGGCCGCGCGCTCCGCGTTCTCGCGTACGACCCGGTTGGCGCTGTGCAGCTCGGGGAACGGGCGGCGGCGGCCGAATATGGTGGCCGTGTGACCATCTATTTTGGCCTGCTCGACGACATTGCGCAGGTAGTCGCGTACCGCGCCGAACCGGGCGAAGTAGTCTGTGATGAGCTGCTTGGCCTCCTTCGTCTCGATGCGCAGCTGCCGGGACAGCCCGAAGGCGCTCAATCCGTAGGCCAGGCCGTAGGACATGGCCTTGACCTTGGAGCGCATCTCGTTCGTGACGTCTTCCGGCGCCACGCCGAACACGCTTGCGCCGACGAACCGGTGCAGGTCTTCGCCGGCGTTGAAGGCCTCGATCAGTCCCGCGTCGCCGGAAAGGTGCGCCATGATGCGCATCTCGATCTGCGAGTAGTCGGCGGTGAGCAGGCAGTCGGCCCCGTTGGCCGCGTGGAATGCGGCCCGGATGCGGCGGCCCTCCTCGGTGCGCACCGGGATGTTCTGCAGGTTGGGGTCGGTGGAGGAGATCCGACCGGTGGCCGTGCCGATCTGCACGTACGTGGTGTGGATACGTCCCGTCTCGTCGATGGCCTTGTCCAGGGTCTCCACGATCTGGCGCAGCTTGGTGGCGTCGCGGTGCTGCAACAGCATGTCAAGGAACGGATGCGGGTTGCTGGCCTGCAGGTCGGCCAGAGCCCCGGCATCCGTGGAGAACCCGGTCTTGTTCGCCCGGGTCTTGGGCATGCCGAGCTGGTCGAACAGCACCTCCTGCAACTGCTTGGGTGAACCGAGGTTCACCTCGCGGCCGATCTCGGCGTAGGCGCCGGCGGCCAACCCGGCGGCGCGCTCGCCCAGCTGGCCGGACAGTGCCGACAACTGGTCATGGGAGACGGCCACGCCGGCCAGTTCCATGTCGGAGAGTGCCAGCAGGGTGGGCATCTCGATGGTGGTGAGCACCTCGCGGGACCCGTCGTCGAGCATCGCGTCGATGGCCGCGGCCACCCGGAACGTGTACCAGGACTCCACCGGCACGCCCCCGGCCTCGTTCTCGGCCGGGATCAGCTGGTTGGGGTCGGTCACCGGCAGGGTTTCGCCCAGGTATCGCAAGACGAGGGTGGCGAGGGTTTTGTCCGGCACCCCGGGGCGCAGTAGCCAGCCCGCGATCAGGCTGTCGAACACCAGCCCCGAAAAGTCCAGGTTGCTGCGGCGGAGCGCCTTGATCTGGCTCTTGGCGTCGTGCATGATCTTGGGCGAGTCGCTGGCCAGCCAGGCCTCGAATGCGAGGTAGTCCGTGCGTCCGGGCTGCCAGGGCAGGTTTACCGACTCGGTCGGTCCGGACACTCCGAAGCCGATGGCCTTGCCCTCGTGTACCTCGACGGAGAGAGCGAGGCCCTGCGGGGAGGCGACCGTGGCCCGGGCGATCCACGCGGCCAGCTCCTCGTCGAGCAGGTCCTGGGCGGCGGGGGCCTGAGGCGCGGCGACCAGCACTTCCTCCGGCACGACCACGGCGACGCCTCCGGTCGCGCCGGCGCCCTCAAGCTTGATCACGCGGTCAAGCAGGGTGCGAAACTCGAGCCGACCGAACACAGCGCGCACGGCCGGTTCGTCGATGGGGCGCCGCACGAGGTCGGGGAGCTCCACCGGGAGGTCAAGGTCGGTGACGAGGTGGTTGAGTCGCCGGTTGCGGATCGCGTTCTCTTTCTGCTCGCGCAGGTTGTTGCCGACGACGCCCTTGATCTCCTCGGCGTGTTCCAGGATGCCGTCGAGGCTGCCGTAGAGGCCGAGCCATTTCACGGCGGTCTTCTCCCCCACCTTGGAGATCCCGATCAGGTTGTCGCTGGTCTCGCCGACCAGGGCCGCGACATCCGGGTATTGTGCCGGCTCGATGCCGTACTTCTCGCGCACCCGGGCCGGGTCGTAGCGGGTGAGCGCCGAGACGCCCTGGCTGGCCGGGTAGAGCAGGGTGACGTTTTCGTTGACGAGTTGGATCGTGTCCCGGTCCCCCGAGACCACCAGGACATGGAAGCCTTCCTGGTTGCCGCGCACGGACAGTGTTGCGAGGATGTCGTCGGCCTCGAAGTCTTCCTTGGTCAGCGTCGTGATGTTCATCGCAGCCAGGGCCTCCTGCAGCAGCGGCACCTGCCCGATGAACTCGCTTGGCGTGCTGGCCCGCGTGCCCTTGTAATCGGCGTATTCGCGCGTTCGAAAGGAGAACCGCGAGATGTCGAACGCCACGGCGATGTGCGTGGGCTTCTCGTTGCGCAGCAGACTGAGCAGCATGGACAGGAACCCGTGGATGGCGTTGGTGTGCTGCCCGTCGTGGGTCTGGAAACTGTCCACGGGGAGGGCGTGGAACGCCCGGTAGGCCAGGGAATGGCCGTCGATGATCATCAGGGTAGGCTTTTCGGAATCTGACACAGAGATAGCCTACAAGCGTCATCCGGCGCGGGCAGGTGCAGCGACCGAAGGTGACTATGATCCAGCAGACCACGGACGCCCTCGAGTGGGTCCAGCAGCGGGGAGCCGGCTCCCTGGCCGAAAAGATGGGCATCGAGTTCGTCGAGTTCACCATCGAGCGCGCGGTGGCACGGATGCCCGTCGAGGGCAACACGCAACCGGCGATGCTCCTGCACGGTGGCGCCTATGTCGTGCTGGGCGAGTCGCTGGGCTCGATGGCCGCCAATCTGCACGCCGGTCCCGGCCGCCTGGCGGTGGGGATCGAGATCAATGCCACGCATACCCGGTCGGCGACGTCGGGCTTCGTCACGGGTGTCTGCACGCCGGTGCACCTGGGCCGTACGCTCACGACGCACGAGATCGCGGTCACGGATGATCAGGGCCGGCGCTGCTCGACGATCCGGATTACCAATCTGATCAAGGAACTGACGAACCGGCCCGAGGCGCAAGACCCGAGGCTTGAAAAACGGCCAGGCATCAACCTCGAAGGGTGATCTGCCCGGCTGCCGAAGGTTACTTCTTGGCGCTGAGCTGCTCGATAATCGCCTGGGCGACGTCGTGCATGGTGAGCCGGCGGTCCATGGACGCCTTCTGGATCCACCGGAAGGCCTCGGGCTCGGTGAGCCCCATCTTCTCGTTGAGCAGGCCCTTGGCCCGGTCGACGAGCTTGCGGGTCTCGAAGCGCTCGACGAGGTCGGCCACCTCGGCCTCGAGGGTGATGATCTGGCTGTAGCGCGACAGCGCGATCTCGATGGCGGGCAGCAGGTCGTTCGGGGTGAACGGCTTGACCACGTAGGCCAGCGCGCCCGCTTCCGTGGCGCGCTCGACGAGTTCTTTCTGGCTGAACGCGGTCAGCAGCACGACGGGGGCGATGTGCGCCTTGGTGATGCGCTCGGCCGCGGAAATTCCGTCGAGGTGCGGCATCTTCACGTCCATGATGACCAGGTCGGGCCGCAGCTCGGTGGCCAGGGCGACAGCGGTTTCTCCGTCGCCGGCTTCACCGACCACCTCGAATCCGGCGTCACGGAGGATTTCGACGATGTCGAGGCGGATGAGGGACTCATCCTCGGCAACGACAACGCGGCGAGGAGGTACTGGGGTGGAGTCTTGGTCGGTCACGGGGGAAAGCCTACGGTATTCTGGAGCAGGTGTTGTGAGCCGGTGTGGCGGAATGGCAGACGCGGAGCACTCAAAATGCTTTGTTCGCAAGGACGTGTGGGTTCGAGTCCCACCACCGGTACCAACACCCCCAGGCAGAAATTTCCGCCGAGTCGGGCCGTTTCGGCTCTGCCGGGGCGTCAGCGCCAGTCGGCGCATCGGCCAGCCCGTCAGCCCGTCAGCCCGTCAGCCCTCAGCGGGTCGCGCGGCATCGCCGCGCTGCATGTCCTCTTCCAGGAGCGCGGTGATCGACCGCAGCGTCTCCGGGGACACATCCCCGAGCGTGCGTGCCGCGAAGTTGACCACGCGCTGGGCACGCAGGCTTTTCACGAACGCGAGCTGGGAATCGACGCGGTCGGGGAGGTCGCAGTCAGAGCCCAGCAGGTACTCCGGCGGGATACGGAAGAACTCGCCGATGCCCGTGAGCAGGTCGACGTCTGTCACGAGAGGCCCGTCCCCGGTGATCATGTAGGCCCACCGGGCTCGGGAGAGCGACAGGCCCCGCGCCTGCAGTCCCGCGGCGATCTGCTTGTAGGTGTGCGGCGTGTTGCCCTCGGCGACGACCACGTCAAGCAGGAGGTTGAGCTTGCGTGCCAGTTCCCGCTGCGGACTGATCGGTGCGCCGGGGATGCTGGGCCCGTCGTCGGCTGCTCGCGGGTCAATCACGATGTGTGGTCCTGTCGGGGTGTCGCGGGGCGGGCAAGGGTGGTGACGATCGAAGCTGCGGCGGGGATGGCCCGCACGTGGTTCTCGGCGGCGTTGATCAGTGTCCGTTCAGATACCGTCAGGCTCTGGTCTGGGTTGAGGAGCAGGCTATCCCGCACCTCGACGTAACGCCGGTACAGGTGAGCGCCGGGAGCCCGCACGAGGAGCAGCCCGACGCGCGAGAGGTCGCGCTCGATGCTGAGCTCCGGAGATCCGGCCAGCAGGCGCTCCCACAACGGAGTGATCTGCCACAGCAGCACCCGGTTGCGGCTGGTCTTCGCCAGGGCCTGGATACCCACTTCCATGGCAGTCAGACCCAGACCCAGGCCGAGGCAGACGGGAGCGGTGGCGAGGGCGATGTGGTAAGCGGTGTAGGGCCACCCGTCAAAGGAGAAGTCCGGACTGAGAAGGGCTGCGGTCACGCTCGCGAAGCTGACGATCGTGTAGACCAGAACCCCGAGGCAACCGAGCACAACGAGAGCGAGAGACGCCCGAGTGATCAACCGATGCTGAAGGCGTAGATCGGACGCGCATGCCGCACCTACCGACACGGAGAAGAGGGCCATCGCAATCCACGTGGTGGACGAGTAGGCGGCGAAATCCCAACGATTCGGAAAAGCCTCGTGGATCTGGTCTCGAAAACGCCAGTCTCCGCCGAAGAATAGGACAGCTTGGGCGGTGACAATTGCGCCGGTGACGAGTGCGGTCACCTGATTCCTACGCCGCGTGAGACCGCCCACGGACACGGCCTCCTGCACGATGCCGTCCAGGAGACCAATGGTAACGATCGCCGTTGCATGAAAGCTGAAGTAGGCGACGTTGTCCCCACCCAGTAGTCCGTCGACGGCGTTGTACACGACGTAAGGCTGCAGGGTCATTGTCGTCCCGAAAGCAACGAGGACCCAGAAGAGACGGCGACGACGACCGCGAAGGAGTGACGGCACGCACAATATTGTGGCGATCCAGATCAACGCCGACACCGATAGCAGGATGATCTGCACTACAGCACCCGGCCGAAACCGGTTCGGGGGCCGTTGGCCGTTTCGGCGCTGTCTCCGAACATGATCAGGGCCAGCCGGTCGCCGATCGCCTCGGCCAGGGCTTCCTGCTCGTCGGTGAAGTTGCTGCGGGACAGCGCGTATGCGATCGAGTCGAGCGGGATGAGGGGTGCGAGCAGCGCGACCCGCTCGGCCGGCATCAGCTGCTTCTCATGCCGCAGGATCATGTGGCCGAACTCATGGTTGATGAACTGCTGGCGGTGCACGGCGGAGTCCGTCGGCGCATGGTGGATGCGCTCGAAATTCTCCCCGGCGACCTCGATCCACAGCCCGCAGACTCCGGATTCTACGAGCCGCGGACTCGCCGCACGAATCAGGATCGCCTTGCCGCGCAGACCTTCCATGTACCGGTGCAGCGTCGCGGCGGTCAGCGGACGCGGGAGGGTGAGGGTGGCCACCAGTTCGCGCGCCCGCTCGGTGCGTGCTTCGTAGTTCACGTCCTGCTCCCCCCTGTGCGCCGCTGTCCCGTGGCGCCGGACCGTGACATTAGACATGTCCAACAGGTGCTAGCCTGAAATGAGGTTGGACATGCCCACGCTACCGGGTCGGGGGACCCGCGCACGCCACGGACCGTCCAGTCACGCTCCGGTTCGGAGTGTTCACGCGCACAGCCTCATGGGCGACACTGAAGGGGAACAGGGTGTCGCCCGGGGGCGGTGGGTCACAGAATCACGGCGCTCGGCTGTGCCGCGCAGATTTGACAGCACGAGAAAGCCCCGCCACCCGAAGCCGGGCGGCGGGGCTTTCTCCGTCGCGGCGCTACTTCTTCGCGTACGCCGGGTGAACTTCATTGTGGGCATCGCCGACGCGGTGCACACGGATGTCGTTCGTGGAACCCGCGATGCCGGGAGGGGAACCGCTGATGACGACGACCTTGTCACCGAGCTGTGCCAGACCCTGGCCCAGCAGGATGTCATCCACCTGTCCGAACATGGCATCCGTGTGGGTGACCCGGTCGACCAGGTAGGTCTGGATGCCCCAGGTGAGGGCCAGTCGACGACGGATACCGGGCTCCGGGGTGAAAGCCAGCATGGGGATCTTCGACCGCAGCCGGGACATCCGTCGGGCCGAGTCACCGGACTCCGTGAAGATGCACAGGAACTTCGCTTCGACGAACTCGGCGACCTCGATGGCGGCGAGGGTAATCGCACCGCCCTGGGTACGCGGCTTGTTCGTCAGCGGAACGATACGCTCCAGGCCGTGGTCCTCGGTCGACGCGACAATCCGCGCCATCGTCTGGACCGTGACGACGGGGTACTCGCCGACGCTGGTCTCGCCACTGAGCATGACCGCATCCGCGCCGTCGAGCACGGCGTTGGCGACGTCAGACGTCTCCGCGCGGGTCGGCACCGGGCTGTGGATCATGGACTCGAGCATCTGCGTCGCCACGATGACCGGCTTGGCCATGCGACGAGCGAGCTCGACCGCCTGCTTCTGCACGATCGGAACGGCCTCGAGCGGCAGCTCCACGCCCAGGTCGCCACGGGCCACCATGATGGCGTCGAACGCGTCGACGATGCCCTCGAGGTTCTCCACGGCCTGCGGCTTCTCGATCTTCGCGATCACGGGAACGCGGCGTCCTTCTTCGGCCATGATCTCGTGCACGCGGGTGATGTCGGCGGCGTCCCGAACGAACGACAGCGCGATCAGGTCCGTGCCGAGGCGGAGACCCCAGCGCAGGTCGGCCTCGTCCTTTTCGGACAGGGCCGGCACGTTGACGGCGACACCGGGCAGGTTGATGCCCTTGTTGTTCGACACGGGGCCGGCAACGATCACCTTGGTCGTCACGACGGTGTCGTTCGTGGCCACCACCTCGACCTTGACCTTGCCGTCGTCGATCAGCAGGAAGTCGCCGGGCCTGACGTCCTGGGGCAGGCCCTTGTACGTGGTGCCGGAGAGTTCCTTGGTACCCAGGATTTCTTCTGTGGTGATCTTAAAAATGTCTCCGAGGGCAAGTTCGTAAGGGCCGCCTTCGAATTTTCCGAGACGGATCTTCGGTCCCTGCAGGTCGACCATGACGGCGACGGCACGACCGGAGTCGTTCGCTGCTTTGCGTACATTCGCATAAACACCCTCGTGGACCTGGTAGTCCCCGTGGCTCAGGTTCATCCGGCAGACGTCGACACCGGCATCGATAAGGGCACGAATTTGATCGTAGCTGGCTGCTGCCGGCCCGAGCGTGGCGACAATTTTGGCGCGTCTCATTCTGAAAGAACTCCGGTTTCCGCGCTGTTTCGGCGCATATTCTCTGTTGATGGTTGGGAGACCACGGGGTGGTGGATCTCTTGGAATCGAATCACTGGATCAGTGACCAATCAGATTGCGAAGGCATGATCGGACGGTTTGACCGGTGCAGGCAGTTGCGTCTCGCCTTCGAGGAATTTGTCGACGGCTGCCGCAGCAGCCCGACCTTCGGCGATCGCCCAGACGATGAGCGACTGGCCACGGCCGGCATCACCAGCAACGAACACGCCTTCATGGCTGGTCTGGTAATTAACGTCACGCTCGACATTACTCCGCCCATCGACCGGCACGTGCAGCTGGTCGGTCAGCTCGCGTGATTCAGGACCGGTGAAGCCCATGGCCAGGAGAACCAGATCCGCAGGGATCTCGCGCTCCGTTCCGGCCTTGGGCACCCGGCGTCCGCCCCGGAATTCGGTCTCGGCCACGCGGATGGCGCGCACCTCACCCGCTTCGTTGGCCAGGAACTCCACCGTCGACACCAGGTACTCGCGGTTGCCGCCCTCTTCGTGGGCGCTCGACACCTCGAACAGCGTCGGTGACAGCGGCCACGGCTGGTGTTCCGCCCGTTCCATGCCCGGTTGGCGGCCGATAGCGAGATTCGTGACGGATGCCGCGGCCTGGCGGTGCGCGGTACCGATGCAGTCGGCGCCGGTGTCGCCGCCGCCGAGTACGACCACGTGCTTGCCCTCGGCGGTGATCTGCTGGTCAACAGTGTCGCCGGCGCCGACCTTGTTCTGCTGCACGAGGTATTCCATGGCGAAGTGCACTCCGGGCAGGTCGCGCCCGGGGATCGGCAGGTCGCGGGGCACCAGGGCCCCCGTGGCGACCACCACAGCGTCATAGCGGGCCCGGAGGTCATCCCAGGTGATGTCGACCCCGATGGTGACGCCTGCTCGGAAGCGGGTGCCCTCGGCCGTCATCTGGCCGAGTCGGGTCTCGAGGTGCTTCTTCTCCATCTTGAAGTCCGGGATGCCGTAACGTAAAAGCCCGCCGATCCGGTCGTCGCGCTCGAAGACCGCCACCGTGTGACCGGCCCGCGTGAGCTGCTGCGCGGCCGCGAGGCCGGCCGGGCCAGAGCCGACGACCGCGATCGTCTTGCCGGTGAGGCGTCCGGGCGGCTGGGGCTGCACCCATCCGTTGGCGAAGGCCTGGTCGATGATGGAGACCTCAACCTGCTTGATCGTGACCGGCGGCTGACTGATTCCGAGAACGCAGGCCGACTCACAGGGTGCCGGGCAGAGACGCCCGGTGAACTCCGGGAAGTTGTTGGTGACATGGAGACGTTCGATGGCCTGTCGACCCTCGTCCCGCCAGGTGAGGTCGTTCCATTCCGGAATGATGTTGCCGAGCGGGCAGCCCTGCTGACAGAACGGCACACCGCAGTCCATACAGCGGCCGGCCTGGCGTTTCAGTTGCGTCGCGTCGCCCTGCTCGTAGACCTCTTTCCAGTCCATCAGACGAACGGATACGGGACGGCGGGCCGGAAGCTCCCGGTCCGTGGTCTTGAGGAATCCTTTCGGATCAGCCATTGGTTGCCTCCAGAATGCGGTTCCAAACGACGACGCCATCGGGGTCGAGGCCCTCGTCGACGGCGATCTGCCTGGTTGCCAGGACGGCCGCGTAGTCGCGCGGTAGCACCTTGACGAATGTGGACATGGTGGTCTCGAAATCGGCCAGCAGCCGGGCCGCCAGGGCGGACTCGGTCTGGTCATGATGCTGTCCGAGCAAGTCGCGCACGATCTCGCGGTCCGCGCCGCCGAGCGGCAGAAGTGTGAGTTCGCCGGAGTCGAGGGCCTGCCGGTTGACATCCTCGGTACGAAGACCGTAGACGTAGGCGGTTCCGCCAGACATACCGGCACCCAGGTTGCGCCCCGTTTCGCCCAGGATGACCGCCAGTCCCCCGGTCATGTATTCGAGGGCGTGATCTCCCACGCCCTCGACGACGGCGGTGGCCCCGGAGTTGCGCACCAGGAAGCGTTCGCCCACGATGCCGCGGATGAACATGCTGCCCTGGGTCGCGCCGTAGCCGATGACGTTACCGGCGATCACGTTCTGCTCGGCCGGGAACAGGCTGCCCCGGTCGGGTCGCACGGTGATCTGGCCACCGGAGAGACCCTTGCCGACGTAGTCGTTGGAGTCACCCTCGAGCCGCAGGATGATGCCGCTCGGCAGGAACGCGCCGAAGGACTGTCCGGCGCTGCCGGTGAGGGTGACGTCGATGGAACCGGACGGCAGCCCGTTCTCGCCGTGGCGCACGGTGACCTCGTGGCCGAGCATGGTGCCCACGGCCCGCTCGGTGTTTCGGATGGGCAGGGAGATCGAGACCTGCCCACCATGTTCAAGCACACTGGCGCTCTGCCGGATCAGTTCGTTGTCGAAGTGGAGCTCAAGTTCGTGCTCCTGAGGGCGACCGGACTGCCGGGGCTCCCCCGCGGAGAAGTCCGGACCGACGAGGATGGGCGACAGGTCGAGTCCGGAGGCCTTCCAGTGCGTAAGCGCCCCGTTGACGTCGAGCACCTCCCGGTGGCCGATGGCCTCGTCGAGGCTGCGGAATCCGAGCTCGGCGAGGTACTCGCGCACCTCCTGAGCGATGAACTCGAAGAAGTTGATCACGTGCTCGGCCTTGCCAGTGAAACGTTTGCGCAGCTCGGGATTCTGGGTGGCCACCCCGACGGGGCAGGTGTCCAGGTGGCAGACGCGCATCATGACGCAGCCCTCCACGATCAGCGGGGCGGTAGCGAAGCCGAACTCCTCGGCGCCGAGCAACGCTCCGATGATGACGTCACGGCCGGTCTTCAACTGGCCGTCGACCTGCAGCACGACCCGGTCGCGCATCCCGTTGAGCATCAGGGTCTGCTGCGTTTCGGCCAGGCCGAGTTCCCAGGGGGTCCCCGCGTGCTTGAGGGAGTTGAGCGGGCTCGCGCCGGTTCCGCCGTCGTGACCGGAGATGAGAATGACGTCGGACAGGGCCTTGGCCACTCCGGCGGCGACCGCGCCGATACCGGACTGGCTGACGAGCTTGGTGTGGATGCGTGCGGTCGGATTCGCCCGCTTCAGGTCGAAGATCAACTGTTTGAGGTCTTCGATCGAGTAGATATCGTGGTGCGGGGGCGGCGAGATCAGGCCGACGCCGGCGGTCGCGTGCCGGGTGCGGGCGATCCACGGGTAGACCTTCGTGGGCGGCAGCTGGCCGCCCTCGCCGGGCTTGGCTCCCTGCGCCAGCTTGATCTGGATGTCGTCGGCGTGGGACAAGTACATGCTGGTCACACCGAACCGGCCGGATGCCACCTGCTTGACGGCGCTGCGTCGCTCCGGGTCGAGCAGGCGGTCAAGGTCTTCTCCACCCTCACCGGTGTTGGACTTGCCCCCAAGGCGGTTCATTGCGATGGCGAGGGTCTCGTGCGCCTCGGCGGAGATCGATCCGTAGCTCATCGCCCCCGTCGCGAAGCGCTTCACGATCGAGGAGATCGGTTCCACCTCGTCCAGCGGCACGGGGTGGCGCTTGCCGGTGGTGAAGGTGAACATGCCGCGCAGCGTCATCAGGCTCGTCGCCTGGTCGTCGACTAGTTTCGTGTACTCGCGGAAGATGTCGTAGCTGCGCGTGCGGGTGGAATGCTGGAGCCGGAAAATGGTGTCCGGGTTGAACAGGTGCGGAGACCCGTCGCGGCGCCACTGGTACTCACCTCCGGTCGCGAGGCGTTCGTGCGCGGTGACCGCGGCATCCTCGGGGTAGGCGGCCCGGTGCCGGGCCTCATTCTCGGCCGCGACCACCTCGATGCCGATGCCGCCGAGCTTGCTCGTGGTGCCGGTGAAGTACTGGTCGATGAATTCCTGGCTCAGTCCCACGGCCTCGAAGGTCTGCGCGCCGGCGTAGGAGGAGACGGTCGAGATCCCCATCTTGGACATGATCTTGAGCACGCCCTTGCCGAGGGCCTTGATCACGTTGCGCACGGCCTGTTCGGGCGTGCCGGTCGTGATGTAGCCACTGCGCACCAAATCCTCGCACGTTTCCATCGCAAGGTACGGGTTCACGGCGGATGCGCCGTAGCCGATCAGGAGGGCGACGTGGTGCACCTCGCGCACATCGCCGGCCTCGACCACGATGCCGACCTTCATGCGGTTCTCGGTGCGGATCAGGTGGTGGTGAACCGCGGCAATCATCAGCAGCGACGGGATCGGGGCCAGATCCTTGTTGGAATCCCGGTCGGACAGGACGAGGAACATCGCGCCGTCGTCGATGGCGGCGTCGGCCTCGGCGCACATCTCCTTGATGCGGGCCTCCAAGGCGTCCGGCCCGTCTTCGAACCGGTAGAGCCCGCGAATGGTCCTGGTGGTGCGGCTGCCCGGCGCGGTGTCGATGTGCTGGATCTTCGCCAACTCGTCGTTGTCGATCACGGGGAAATCGAGCACGACCTGCCGGGCGTGCTCGGGGCCCACCGAGAGGAGGTTGCGTTCCGGACCGAGCCCGAGCTTGAGGGAAGTGACAACTTCCTCGCGGATCGAGTCGAGCGGCGGGTTGGTCACCTGAGCGAACTGCTGCGTGAAGTAATCGAAGAGCAGCCGGGGTCGGTCGCTGAGCACGGCGATGGGGGTGTCGGAGCCCATCGCGCCGAGCGGTTCCCCGCCGAGGCGAGCCATCGGCGCGAGCAGGATGCGCACCTCCTCCTCGGTGTAGCCGAAGGTGCGCTGGCGGCGCACGACGGATGCCGGCGGGTGCACGATGTGCTCCCGCTCGGGCAGATCCTTGAGGTTGATGCGCCCGGCGTCCAGCCAGGTTCCCCACGGCTCGCTGGCCGCGAGGTCGGCCTTGATCTCGTCGTCTTCGATCAGGCGTCCGGCGACCGTGTCGACCAGAAACATCTTGCCGGGACGCAGGCGGCCCTTGCGCACCACCCGGTTGGGGTCGATGTCGAGCACCCCGATCTCGCTGGCGAGCACGACGAGGCCGTCGTCGGTGATGAGGTAGCGGCCGGGGCGCAGCCCGTTGCGGTCGAGGGTGGCGCCGACGAGGGATCCGTCGGTGAACACGATCGCGGCCGGGCCGTCCCACGGCTCCATCAGCATGGAATGGTACTCGTAGAACGCACGGCGTTCGGCGTCGAGGTCGGTCTGGTTCTCCCAGGCCTCCGGCACCATCATCATGACGGCGTGCGGGAGCGAACGCCCCGACAGGCTGAGCAGCTCAACGACCTCATCGAACGAGGCCGAATCGCTGCCGCCGGGGGTGACGATCGGGAGCAGCGGCGCCAGGTCGCCGAGCAGGTCGGATTCGAGCTGCGACTGGCGCGCCTGCATCCAGTTGCGGTTGCCCTGAACCGTGTTGATCTCGCCGTTGTGCGCGATCATGCGGAACGGCTGCGCGAGCGGCCAGGACGGGAACGTGTTGGTGGAGTAGCGGGAGTGCACGAGGGCGAGCTTGGAGACGAAGCGCGGATCGGACAGGTCCGGGTAGAACGGCTCCAGCTGAAGCGTCGTGACCATACCCTTGTAGACCACGGTGCGACAGGACAGTGAGGCGAAGTAGATCTCCAGCTCGCGTTCGGCACGCTTCCGCAGCCTGACTGCCTGGCGGTCCAGCGCGATGTCGCCGAGCGTGTCGCCGGCCTCGGTCGTGCGGGCGCTCTGCACGAACAGTTGCTGGATGGCCGGCATGGCCGCGCGCGCCAGGGTGCCGACCTCGTCGGGGCGCACGGGAACTTCGCGCCAGCCGAGGATCACCAGTCCCTCTTCGAGGGCGATCCGGTTGATCTGACGCTTGATGCCGCTGCGCTTGGTGGGATCGATCGGCAGGAACACATTGCCGACCGCGTAGCGGCCCGCCGCGGGCAAGGCGAAATCGGTGACCGACCGCAGGAACTCGTCGGGAACCTGAGTGATGATGCCCGCGCCGTCTCCGGTGCCGGCATCCGATCCGACCGCACCGCGGTGCTCGAGGTTGCGCAGCGCGTCGAGGGCGAGGGTGATGATGTCGTGCCCGGCGGTGCCCCGAAGCGTGGCAACCATGGCGAGGCCGCAGGCATCGCGCTCATCGGCCGGGTTGTACAAGCCCTGCGGCTTCGGCACTGCGCTGAAGCGCGAGAAGAGGGGTGTTTGCGGCATTGGACCGTCCTCACAAAAGTAACTGGCGAGTGGGGACGACGCTGGCCCGCTCAGGTAGACATGTGCGCGGCGGCCCGTCATACCGGGTCACAAGCCGTGGAACAGGTTGGAGTCAACCTTGAGCCTAGAGGCGCGAGTTGCTGGTGCTTGTGGCTGCAACGTCGCCTGATCCGGCGGGACCGACGGCCTTGTCACCGTGATCCTTGGGGTCCGAATCAAACTCATCAGATTCTACCTCAGCGTCGGGCCCCTTCCACTCGCGGCCGGGAATGTACACGCTCGCGGGCAGGCCCGTGTGGCGCTTGCTCTGCACGACGATCAGGATGATTCCCAGCAGGATGGCGGCGAAAGCGGCCCACACATTGGTGCGGAGGCCGAAGAACATCTCGCTCGGGTCGACCCGGATCGATTCGAAGAAGCTGCGGCCGAGGCCATACCAAATCAGGTAGACGCCGAAGGCCTTGCCCCAGCGGAGCGCGACCTTGCGTTCGATCGCGAGGATCAGGACGACGCCGACCACGTTCCAGACCATCTCGTAGAGGAAGGTTGGGTGAAACAACGTTTCGGGGGGAAGCCCGATCGGGAGGGCCGGGTTCGCCGCGGACACCTCGAGGCCCCAGGGCAGGTCGGTCGGCAGACCGAAGAGCTCCTCGTTGAACCAGTTGCCGAGGCGGCCCATGGCCTGCGCCACGAGCATCCCCGGTGCCAGGGCGTCCGCGAAGGCCCAGAACCGGATGCCCGAGATGCGGCAGCCGATGTAAGCGCCGACGGCCCCGCCCAGGAGCGCTCCGAAGATGGCGTTGCCGCCGTTCCAAATGGCGAACACCTCGAGAGGGTTGGCACCCTCGAAGAAGTAGTCGGAGGGGTGCGTGAGCACATGGTAGAAGCGCGCGCCGACGATGCCGAGCGGAACGGCCCACAGGATGATGTCCAGCACCACGCCCGGCTCTCCGCCGCGCGCAGACAGTCGGCGGCTCGTCATGACGGTGGCGGCGATGATCCCTGCCAGAATGCAGAGGGCGTAGGCGTGGATGGTGAACGGGCCGAGGGTGAACGAGCTCCATTCGGGGCTCGGGCTCGGGATGCTCAGAAGAAAAGACACCTGGGGACTACCTTTCATCGTGGCGCCGGGGAGGCCCCGTGACCGCCTCGGTCAACTTACCTTAGCTTTTGGGTGCTTCGATGGCGGGGATCAGACGGCGGGGCGCAGATCCCGGGCACTGGCCGCGAGGTCACGGGTGAGGACGGCCAGGGCCGGCACTCCCCCGTCGGACAGTGCCTTGACCAGGGCGGAACCGACGATGGCGCCATCGGCGTAGGCGAGGATCTCCCGCACCTGCTCCGGGGTGGAGATGCCGAGTCCGACGCACGCGCTGGTGGACCCGACGGCGCGGAGGCGGTCGACGAGCACCCGCGCGGCGGAGTCCACGTCGCCACGGGCGCCGGTGATTCCCATGGTGGAGGCCGCGTAGACGAAGCCGCGGCTGGCGTCCACTGCCTGACGCAGCCGGGCGTCGGACGACGACGGGGCGGCGAGGAAGACACGGTCGAGTCCGGTTCGCGTGCTGGCTCCCACCCAGGCGGCCGCGTCGTCGGGGATGAGGTCGGGCGTGATCAGCCCGGCGCCTCCCGCCGCGAGCAGGTCGTCGGCGAACCGGTCCACGCCGTACTGCATGATCGGGTTCCAGTAGGTCATGACCAGAACGGGCACGTTCACCTGGGCGGTGATCGCCGCGACGGCCTCGATCCCGTGCCGCAGCCGAAAGCCGTTGGCCAGAGCCTGCTGGGTGGCCGCCTGGATCACTGGCCCGTCCATGACGGGATCGGTGTACGGCAGGCCCAGCTCGATGACGTCGACACCGTTCTGCGCGAGTGCCACGGCCGCGTCGATGCTCTCGGTCAGGGTGGGAAACCCGACGGGCAGGTAGCCGATCAGAGCACCGCCGCCCTCGGAGCGGCGACGGGCGATTGTCGCCTCGACCGTGCTCGTCGTTCCGGTCGTGGAACCCGTACCTGTTTCCGTGCTCATGACTGTTCCGCGCCCTTGTCGAGCAGGTCGAAGTACCGACCCGCGGTTTCCATGTCCTTGTCGCCGCGTCCGCTGAGGTTTACCAGGATGGTGGCGTCAGGTCCGAGCTGCTTGCCGAGGTCCAAGGTGCCGGCGAGGGCGTGCGCCGACTCGATGGCGGGGATGATGCCCTCCGTGCGGCTGAGCAGCCGGAGGGCGCTCATCGCCTCGTCATCGGTGACCGGCAGGTAGGTGGCCCGGCCGATACTGGCGAGCCACGCATGTTCCGGGCCCACCCCCGGGTAGTCCAGACCCGCAGAGATGGAGTGCGACTCCACGGTCTGACCGTCTTCGTCCTGCAGCAGGAAGCTGCGGGCGCCGTGCAGGATGCCGGGGCGCCCCTTGGTGATCGTCGCCGCATGGCGCAGGGTCTCCGCGCCGTCACCGCCGGCCTCGTAGCCGACCAGGGCCACCTCCGGGTCGTCGAGGAACGCGTGGAAGATACCCATGGCGTTCGAACCACCGCCGACGCAGGCGGTGACCGCGTCGGGGAGGCGGCCGGTGAGGTCCAGCACCTGCTGGCGGGCCTCCTCGCCGATGATCTTCTGGAAGTCGCGCACCATGGCCGGAAACGGATGCGGCCCGGCGACGGTACCGAAGATGTAGTTGGTGGTCTCAACGTTGGTGACCCAGTCACGCATGGCGTCGTTGATGGCGTCTTTCAGGGTGCGGGACCCGGTCTTGACCGGCACGACCTCGGCGCCGAGCAGTCGCATCCGGGCCACATTCAGGGCCTGGCGCTCCGTGTCGACCTCGCCCATGTAGACGACGCAGTCGAGCCCGAACAGGGCGGCGGCCGTCGCGGCCGCCACGCCATGCTGCCCGGCGCCCGTCTCGGCGATGACGCGGGACTTGCCGATGCGCTTGGTGAGAAGAGCCTGGCCGAGCACATTGTTGATTTTGTGCGAGCCGGTGTGGTTGAGGTCTTCCCGCTTGAGGATGATGCGGGCACCGCCGGCGTGCGCGGCGAACCGGGGCACCTCGGTGATGATGGACGGGCGCCCGGTGTAGCTCCGGTGCAATTCCATCAATTCGGCCGCGAAGGCCGGGTCCTGCCGTGCCAGAGCGTACTCGTCGGTCAGCTCGTCGAGGGCAGCCACGAGGGACTCCGGCACGAACCTCCCGCCGAAGTCGCCGAAGTACGGGCCTGCTTCTGTTCTGAGGGACGTTGACATTTAAACCGCCAGGAATTCGGAGAGGGTTCGGATGGGATCGTTTGTGACGAGGGCCTCGCCGACGAGCACGATGTCGGCGCCGGCGGCGCGGTAGTGCGCCACGTCGGCGGCGGTCTTGACGGCCGATTCGGCGACGCGGGCGACGCCCGAGGGGATCCGGTCCGCGAGCCTGCCGAACAGGTCCTGATCGAGTTGGAACGTGGACAGGTCGCGGGCGTTTACCCCGACGAGGCTTGCGCCAATGGCCAGGGCACGGTCGACCTCCTCGGCGCTATGGGTCTCGACCAGCGCGGTCATGCCGAGCTGGCGCACGAGGTCGTGCAGGGAGACCAGGGTGGTCTGGTCGAGTGCGGCGACGATGAGCAGAACCATGTCGGCACCTGCCGCCCTGGCCTCGAAGACCTGGTACGGCAAGCCGATGAAGTCTTTACGCAGCACCGGGATGCGCACGGCGGATCGCACTTGCTCGAGGTCTGACAGGGAGCCGAGGAACTTGCGACCTTCGGTGAGCACGCTGATCGCGCTGGCGCCGCCGAACTCGTAGGAGACGGCGAGGGCGGCAGGGTCCGAAATCTCGGCCAGGGTGCCCCGGGACGGGCTGGCGCGCTTGACCTCCGCGATGATCTTGACCTGATCGGCGGGTGCGAGCACCGCCAGGGCATCGATCGCGGGAGTTTGGTCGAGAGCGGTTGCCTCGACGATGGCGAACGGACGGGCGGCCCGACGAAGTTCAGCGTCGGCGACGGCCCCGGCTAGAAGATCAGACAGCACTCGACTAGTGGCCCAGGTGAGCCGTATCGGCTACGCCGTAACCGATTTTGGCGAGGATCCGGCCGACCAGCAGGCCAACCACCAGCAGGCCGACGGATGCCCAGACGAGCCAAGGGATCACCAGAAAGAAGGCAACGGTGCCGATCGCGACGGCGAGAAGCATGATGGTGACGGCGGTCCAGGCCGCGATCGAATGGCCTTCACCTGGGTCTACCGATTCAAAGCTCATGATTCTCCTCTTGTGCGCTGACGGACAAGTCAAGTCTAGCGGCCCCACGGTTCCCCGGCCTCCCCAGCGCACCAGGTGAAACCGGGAATCAGGTCTCGATTCACTGCGGGGTGGTGGGGTCTTCGCCGCGGCTCAGCCCGTCCCAGTCGTCGATGGCGTCACGTTCGGGTGCGGAAACGTCCGCGGCGTCGGAATCGCCGGCATCCGTCGCCTCGGCCGACTCGGCCGACTCGGCCGCTTCGAATCGCACGGCCTGGTAGCGGGACGTCGGTCCGGGCCAACGCCGGGACGTGACGAGCACCCCGACCCCGGCGCCGCCCATGACCACGCCGGCGAGCAGCGCGATGAACGGCCACGGGGTCACGGCCGCTGAGGCGACGGCGTCGACGACCGAGTCTGCGCCGGAGATTCCGGTGGCATCGGTGACCGCGCCGGCACTGGCCGCCGCCGGATCGGTGACGGCCAAAATAGCCGAAAGGCACACGGAGAAGCCGAGCAAAACCTGAAGCAGGCCGAGGACCACCCGGATGCCGGGACCGGCGATGCTCAGGGCACCGGCGAGGGCCAGTCCGGCGAGGGCAAGGGCTGTCACCCCGGGGGCGGCCGTGGAGCCGGACACCTCGAGGCTGTGCACAGCCGAGCCGGACTGCTCCACGATGACGTTCACCCAGACCTGGGTCCAGGCCAGCAGGGCCAGACCGCTGGCCGCCAGCATCACGAGGATGTGCCCGAGCTTGAGGCGCCGTGCGGATGCCACCTAGCGCACCCGCTTCATGGCGTTCGCGACCGCGACTGCGCGAAGGGGCGCCGCGGCCTTGTTCTGCGACTCCTGGTATTCCGACGCCGGGTCGGAGTCCGCGACGAGGCCGCCGCCGGCCTGCACGCGGGCGACGCCATTCATGATCGTTGCGGTCCGAATGGCGATGGCCAGGTCCGCGTCCCCGGCGAACCCGAAGTAGCCGACCACCCCCCCGTACACGCCGCGCTGCGCGGGCTCGAGCGCGTCGATGATCTCGAGGGCGCGCGGTTTCGGGGCCCCGGAGAGAGTGCCGGCCGGGAACGTGGCGCGGAAGACGTCGATCGCGGACCGGCCCGGCAGCAGGTTCCCCTCCACCGAGGAGACGAGGTGCATGATGTGGCTGAACCGCTCGATGCGCATGAACTCGGTCACCTCGACCGAGCCGGGTGCACACACCTTGAGCAGGTCGTTGCGGGCCAGGTCCACGAGCATCAGATGCTCGGCGCGTTCCTTGGCGTCACCCGCGAGCTCGGCTTCGAAGTCGGCGTCGGCCTCCGGGGTCGTGCCGCGCGGCTTCGAGCCCGCGATCGGATGCGTGAACACGCGTTCGTTCTGCACCTTCACCAAGGCCTCCGGGGAGGAGCCCACGATCCAGTAAGTCTCCTTCTCCGGCGATTCCAGGCTCAGCAGGTACATGTAGGGCGACGGGTTGAGGCTGCGCAGCACCCGGTAGACGTCGATGGGGTCCGCCGTGCACTCCTGGTCGAACCGCTGGGAGACGACCACCTGGAACACGTCACCGTCGACGATGTGCTCCTTGGCGACGTCGACAGCGGCGAGGAAGTCCTCACGTCGGGTGCGGTTCGTCGGGGAGGCGGGCGTGGCGAGGTCGACCTCTGCGAGCCAGGTCTCGGAGGGCTCGGCCAGGCGAGACTGCAGGGCGTCGAGCCGGTCCTGGGCGGCGGCCCAGAGGGCATCCGGTTCGTCGTGGCCGTCGTTGAGAACGTTGGCAATGAGCTGCACGGTGCCGAATTTGTGGTCGATCACGACGAGGTCGGCCACGAAGCTGAAGGCCTGGCCCGGCACGTCGTAGTCCGCCGGCGGGCGATTCGGCAGGCGCTCGATCTGGCGGATCGCCTCCCAGCCGATGAATCCGACGAGGCCGCCGGTCAGGGGTGGGTGGCCGGGCATCCGCGGGGTTTCCCAGCGTTCGTGGAGGGCCGCGAGAGCCGCCAGCGGGCCGAGGCCGGTGGCGTCGCCGAGGGCGCGCTCAGCCGAGAGGCCATAGTCGAGCCAGCGGGTCTCGTCGCCCTGCTGGGTGAGCACGCCGAACGAGGACACGCCCACGAACGAGAACCGCGACCAAATGCCGCCCTGCTCGGCGGACTCGAGGAGAAAGCTACCGGGCTGGCCGGCAGCGAGCTTGCGGTAGATGCCCACCGGGGTTTCGCCGTCGGCGAAGAGTTCGCGCACCACGGGGAACACCCGGTGGTCGTCGATCTGGAGCGCGAACTGCCCGGCGGTGGTCGTCGGGGCTGGGCCGGAGCTGTTCGGTGCCATGGTCAGTCCTTCGGTTTTTGGGTGGTTGCCCGGTCTGCTGCCACGTCGGGTGCCGCGGGGCGGGCGCCGGTCACGACCTCGATGCCGCGCCCGTCGAAACAGGTGCGGGAGCCGGTGTGGCAGGCTGCTCCGACCTGGTCCGCCTGCACCAGGAGGGTGTCCGCGTCACAGTCGAGCGCGGCGGACTTCACATACTGGCCGTGGCCGGAGATGTCGCCCTTGCGCCAGAATTCCTGGCGACTGCGCGACCAAAACGTCACGCGCCCCTCGGTGAGCGTGCGGCGCAGCGCTTCCCGGTTCATCCAGCCGAGCATGAGCACCTCACCGGTGTCCCACTGCTGGATCACCGCCGGCAGCAGGCCGTCGGAGTTGAAGACGGCCCTGGCCAGGGCGTCGTCGAGGGTGGAGAGTACATCGGTCATTTACGGAGCCGTTTCGGGTCGGGTAAGGCACAGCATCATCAGCGCACGGGCATTCCGGCGTGCCGGAGCTCCGCCTTGATGTCGCCGACGGTCAGCTGGCCGCTGTGGAACACGGATGCCGCGAGCACGGCATCCGCCCCCGCCGCGATGGCCGGGGGAAAATCCTCGACCCGGCCGGCGCCGCCGGAGGCGATCACCGGAACGGTGCTCAGGGCGCGCATCAGCGTGATGAGTTCGACGTCGAAGCCCGCCTTCGTGCCGTCGGCATCGATGGAGTTGACGAGCAGCTCGCCGACCCCCAGCCCGATGGCCGTCTGCGCCCAGGCGAGAGCGTCCAGGTCGGTTTCGGTGCGGCCACCGTGGGTGGTGACGACGAAGCCGGACTCGGTGCGCCCGCTGCGCTTCACATCAAGCGAGAGCACGAGCACCTGGGAGCCGAACCGGTCGGCGATCTCGCCGATCAGGGCGGGCCGCTTGATGGCGGCGCTGTTGACTCCGACCTTGTCGGCACCACTGGCCTGCAGCCGGGACACGTCCTCGACCGTGCGGATGCCGCCGCCCACCGTAAGCGGGATGAAGACCTGCTCTGCGGTGGCGCGCACGACGTCATAGGTGGTGGCACGGTTGTCCACCGTGGCGGTCACATCGAGGAAGGTGAGTTCGTCGGCTCCCTGCTCGTAATACCGGCGGGCGAGTTCGACCGGATCGCCCGCGTCTCGCAGATTCTGGAAGTTCACGCCCTTGACCACGCGGCCGTCGGCCACGTCGAGGCAGGGTATGACCCGCACCGAAAGACTCACGATTGTGCCTCCATTGTGTGTCGCCGCATCTGGGTACCGCCGGTCAGCCCGTTACAAGCGGGCGTTGTGAATGGAGCTGATCAGGATGGCGCGCGCCCCGAGCTCGTAGAGGGCGTCCATGACATGGTTCGTGTTCAGGCGCGGGATCATCACACGCACGGCAACCCATTCCGGGTCGTGCAGGGACGATACGGTGGGCGACTCGATGCCGGGCGCCAGCAGGCAGGCGTCGTCGAGGAGCGTCTGCGGGATGTCGTAGTCCATCAGCACGTACTGGCGGGCCACGAGCACGCCCTGCAAGCGGCGCAGGAGGGTCGCGATGCCGGGCTTGTCGTTCTCGGAGCTGATCAGCACGGCCGTGGACTGCAGGATGACCGGGCCGAAGATCTCGAGGCCGGCCTTGCGCAGAGTGGAGCCGGTGGAGACGACGTCGGCGACGGCATCCGCCACGCCGAGCTGAACGGCTGACTCGACCGCGCCGTCGAGGGTGACCAGTGTCACGCTGACGTCGTGCTCGGCGAGGAAGGCCTCGACCAGTCCGGGGTAGCTGGTGGCGACGCGATGGCCGGACAGGTCGGCCAGGTCGGTGAAGCGGCCTGCGGGGCCGGCGAAGCGGAAGGTGGAGTCGCCGAAGTCGAGGCTGGCGATCTCCTGGGCGGTGGAGCCCGAGTCGAGCAGCAGGTCGCGCCCGGTGATTCCCACGTCGAGGGCTCCGGAGCCCACATAGGTGGCGATGTCGCGGGGACGCAAGTAGAAGAACTCCACGTCGTTGCGGGGGTCGGCGACGACGAGGTCGCGCGGGTCGCGGCGGCCGGTGTAGCCGGCCTCGAACAGCATCTGCGCGGCGGTTTCGGACAACGAGCCCTTATTGGGCACGGCAATTCTCAGCATTTGGGCACTCTCTGCGTCTTCAGGTTCTGGCGAACAGGTCTCACGGGGTCAACCGGGTGGAGTCTCTCTGATGACGCGTCACAGATGGCGGTACAGGTCGGCGGGGGTCAGCCCCTTCGCCAGCATCATCACCTGTACGTGGTAAAGCAGCTGGCTCATCTCGGCGGCGGTTTCGTCGTCGCTCTGGAACTCGGCGGCCATCCAGACCTCGGCGGCTTCTTCGACGATCTTCTTGCCGATGGCATGTACGCCGGCGTCGAGTTCGCGCACGGTCCCCGAACCGTCCGGGCGGGTCCGTGCCTTGTCGCTCAGTTCAGCGAACAGGTCGTCAAAAGTCTTCACCTGACTAGGGTACTAGTGCGCGTGCTGGTGTTCGGTCGCGGCGGCGCGCAACAGGGCGATCTGCTTCGCCGGGTCCGCGGCGTTGAACACGCTGGAGCCGGCGACGAACGTGTTCGCCCCGGCCTCGGCGGCGATGACGATGGTGTCCTCGGTGATGCCGCCGTCGACCTGCAGCCAGACGTCCAGGCCGGACTTCTTCACGGCCTCCGACAGGGTGCTGAGCTTGCGCATGGTGGAGGGCATGAAGCTCTGCCCCCCGAAGCCGGGTTCGACGGTCATCACGAGCACCTGGTCGAATTCGGGCAGAAGCTCGAGGTAGGGCTCGATGGCCGTGCCGGGCTTGAGGGCGATGCCGGCCCGGGCGCCGATCGAGCGCAGCTTGCGGGCCAGGCCGACCGGGTTGGTCGTGGCCTCCGCGTGGAAGGTGACCGAGAACGCGCCGGCTTCGGCGTAGCCGAGCGCCCAACGCTCCGGGTTCTCGATCATCAGGTGCAGGTCGAAGGGCAGCGGGGAGACCTGGGCGAGGCGGTCGACGACGGGCGGTCCGAACGTCAGATTCGGTACAAAATGGTTGTCCATGATGTCGACGTGCACCAGGTCGGCGGTGCGGATGCGCCCCAGGTCCCGTTCGAGATTGGCGAAGTCGGCGGCGAGGATGCTGGGGTTAATCCGGGTGACCATGCTTTCACCCTACTGCGGCGAGCCCCGGCGGCTCGAAAGTCCCCTGCCGGTCGAGTCCAAGGCCCTGGAGCGATCCCGTCCCGAACGAATTCGACGGAGATTTTGCCGAAATGGGCCCAGAACCTTTAAAAAAAGTAGTTTTCAACCAGAATCTCCGTCGAATTCGTTCGGGCTGCGACGGAGAAGGATGCGAGTGCCTGGACCTCACAAGCCCTGCCGCAGATCCGGCGCGCGTTGTGGCTTACGCAGGAGATCCGTCCGGCTACACCGGCATTCGAACTGGTCCCGTACTGGTCCGCGGCGGCTGGGCAGCCCGGACGACGGATGTCCTGAGTTGGCCACGCGACGCACGGGCGCGGCCGGGGCGACGCCGGCCCGCCCGCATGCCGGCTGGCTGGCCGAGGCAGAGCCGCAGCCGCAGGAACGACGCATCCACCGGTTGCCGTCGGGCGGGCCGGACACTCGCCCCGCCCGCGCAAGAACCGCTGCGCATTCGTGAGTGTCGTGGTCAACTCAGGAGATCCCACCGGCCGGGTTGGATATCTACTTCGGTGCCGCACTGATTCGCGGCACCGGTGAACGCGCGGGACGGATGTCCTGCCTTAGCCACACGCGCGGGCTCGGCCGGGCCATGCTCACGGAAGAACCAGGGGAGCCAGAATCTCCGTCAGATTGGGTCGAGGCCGGGGCCCGAATGCGCCGGGACCGAATGCGCCGGGTCCGGGTGCGCGGGGTCCGGGTGCGCGGGGTCCGGGTGCGCGGGCTACTCCGTGCGCTCGAGCAGGGTGATGAACATAGCGTCAGTGCCGTGCCGATGCGGCCACAGTTGCACGCTGCCCCCGTCGCCGGGCAGGTCGAGCTCGGAGCTGCTCAGCCCCTGCAGCACGGATGCCGTGTCGAGAGTGCGCACACGGCCCTCCCATCTCTTGAGCGCGGTAGCCACGATCCCGCGGGTCTCCGCGATGTGCGGTGAGCAGGTGACGTAGGCCAGCACCCCGCCCGGCTTGAGCGCGCCAAGGGCCGCGTGGATCAGCCCGGACTGCAGATCGGAGAGCTCGGCGACGTCCTTAGGCTGCTTGCGCCAGCGGGCCTCCGGGCGCCGACGTAGCGCGCCGAGCCCGGTGCAGGGAGCATCCAGCAGGATCCGGTCGAACTCCTTCGGATGATCGTCTCCGAACCGGGTGCCGTCCTCCTCCCAGACAGGCACCTCTCCGGGCACGGCGGCCAGCGCCTTACGCACGAGGGCGGCCCGGGCCGGGACGAGCTCGTTGGCGACGAGGCTGGCCCCGCCGGCCAGCGCCTCGGAGGCAAGCAGGGAGGCCTTGCCGCCGGGGCCCGCGCACAGGTCGAGCCAACGCTCCCCCGGCGCCACCGGGCGGGCCCGACTGAGCGTGAGGGCCGCCAACTGGGATCCCTCGTCCTGCACTCGAAGGCGTCCGCCGCTGTCCTGCATCAGGTGCACGGGGTCGCCGCCGGCCAGCACAAAACCGATGGGCGAGAAGTCGTTGGCAAGGCCGAGACCGTCGGTGTCTTCGGTGTTGCTGAGGCCGGGCAGAATGACCATGTTCACCTTGGGCGCGGCATTGTCGGCCGACAGCAGCTCCTCGAGCTCGGTCTCTCGGCCCTCGAGGCGCAGCGACTGCCGGAACGCCCGCACCACCCAGATCGGGTGTGAGTGCTCCGCGGCAAGGCGGTCATCATCACTGGTGGCTTCGGTGAGCACGCGTTCGCGCCACTCGTCGGCGCTGGAGCGGGAGATGGTGCGCAGCACCCCGTTGGTGAAACCGGTGGTGGCGCGGGAGCCCACCTGACGGGCGAGTTCGACGGACTCGTTCACGGCGGCGTGGGTGGCCACCCGGGTGGCGAGCAACTGGTGCGCACCGAGACGTAGCACGTCCAGGATGGCCGGGTCGATCGCGGTGACGGGCCGACCGGCCGCGTCGGCGATCACCCGGTCGTAGAAGCCCTGCATACGCAGGGTGCCGTAGGTCAGCTCGGTGGCCAATGCGGCATCCGCGGTGCTGAGCGCCGCCCGCTTGATGCGGCTGGGCAGCAGCAGGTTCGCGTAGGCGTCTGATTCCCGCACGGCGGCGATGACCTCGTAGGCCACCCGCCGGGCCGGCTGCACGAAGTCGGTCTGCGGGCGCTCCAGGCCGCGGCCGCCCTGAGCACGGACGTCGTTCTTTCGCCCCTGGCGACGGTCGTCGCTCATGAGGCGACAACCTCCGTCCAATTCACTCCGCGCCACCAGTCGATTGCCTTCATCTGTGTCTTTCCGGCCGGTTGCACGGTGACCAGCTCGAGCGGCTCGGTCCCCGTTCCAATCAGCACTTTCTTGTCGATCTCACGGATCAGGCCGGCCGGTTGCGGCTCGGATCCCTGGGTCAGGGCAACGCCCTGGAGTTTGAGGCGGGCGTCGCCGAGCACCGTGAACGCGCCCGGCTCCGGGGTGACCCCGCGCACCCGGTTGCGCACCGAGACGGCCGGTTCGGACCAGTCGATACGGGCATCCGCAAGAGTCAGCTTGGGGGCCAGGGTGACCGGACCGGACTGCGGGGTCGCCTGGACGCCGCCGGCTTCGAGGGCGTCGATCACCTGCAGCAGCAGGCGTGCGCCGCTGTCGCTGAGCGCCCGCAACAGGCTGCCCGCGGTGTCGTCCTCGACGATCGCCCGCGTCAGTTGCGCGAACACGGCGCCCGCGTCGAGTTCCGGAACCAGCTGGAATACGGCGGCACCGGTCTGCTCGTCGCCAGCCATGAGTGCGCGCTGCACGGGAGCGGCACCGCGCCAGCGCGGGAGCAGGGAGAAGTGCAGGTTGATCCAGCCGAGCCGGGGCACCGACAGGAGCGGTTCACGCACGAGCCCGCCGTAGGCGACGATGACGCCGAGGTCGGGTCGCAGTGCGGCGATCTCCACGGTCGCGGCCTCGTCGAGGCGATTGGCCTTGATCACGTGCAGCCCGTTCTCGACGGCGGCTCGCGCGAGCGGCGAGGGGGTGAGCACGCGTTTGCGGCCGAACGGGGCATCCGCCCGGGTGATCACGGCCGCGAGGTCGTGGTGGGACTGAGCCAGGGCGCTCAGGCTGGGCACGGCCGCCTGCGGCGTGCCGGCGAAGACGAGTTTCATTTAGAGCAGCTCCGGGTCGTCGAATCGTACTTTGAGTGTAGGCGCGGGGCGGAAGGCCGCCCCCTTCGGGCGCCGGCGGCGGGCGGCATTGCGCACGACCGCGGCCTTGAGCGCACGGGCCACGGCGTCACCGCTGGCGTAGGGCAGCCGCACGATCGCACGCACCAGGGGGTCCTCCGTGGTGACCGGGCCGAGTACATCGACGCCGTCCATCCCGGCCAGCTCTGCCAGGGCCAGGGCGACGTCGGCGTCGGTGCCGGTGACGGATGCAGCACGCACCGCGGGCGGGAATCGCAGTTGGCGGCGATCGGCCAGTTCCGACGCGGCGAGCATCTCGGGCTGCCAGGAGTTGAGCGCCCGGGCGACGAGCCCGCCCACGCCGACCAGGACCACAGCGGCACCCGGGGCCGCCAGGGATGCGGCGTTGGACCACCAGCGCAGGCAGTCCTCCCCGACCCGCAGGGATTCCCGGGCGAGCATCCGTTCGCCGTCGAGCAGCAGGATGGCTCGGTACCCACCCGTCGGGATGGGCTCGGCGCCGCGGGTGGCGATCACCAGGGCCGGGGCGTCGCCGAGGTGCTGCAGCGGATGGTCGCCGTCGGCGACGACAATGCGCGCGCCGGGGAACGCCCGGCCGAGTTCTTCGGCGGTTCGCCCGGTGCCGAGGGTGACGACCCGCAGGGCGCGCCCCTCGCAGTGCGTGCAGCTCCAGTTGGCGGCCAGCGCCCCGCACCAGCGACACGACGGGGTGGAGTCCTTGGAGGCCAAAGCGAGCGGCCCCTGACAGGTGGTGCAGCGGGCGGCCTTCTTGCAACTCTGGCAGGCGAGCATCGGGGCGTAGCCGGGGCTGGCCACCTGCACCAGCACGGGGCCGTGGGCCAGCGCCTCCTTGGCGGCCCGCCACGCGGCCGTCGGGATGCGCGCGGCGCGGGCCTGCTGGTCGGGCTCGGACTGGAAGTCGGTAGGGATGATCCGCGGATGCCGGTTCTGCGCGGGGTGCACCGCAGTGAGCCAGCCCAGCTCGACCAGGCGCTGCACCTCGACGGTGCGGGTATGGCCGAGGAAGACGAGGGCGCAGCCGGACTGGCCCTGGCGCACGAGCGCGGCGTCGCGGGAGTGCGCGTAGGGGCTGAGCGGTTCGCCGTGCAGCGGGTCGCCGTCGTCGAAGAGCGCGATCAGACCGAGGTCGTGGGCCGGCGCGTAGACGGCCGACCGATTGCCGAGCACGATCCGGGGTTCCGGGGCAAGGGCGGCCAGGAAGGCCCGATAGCGTTCCGGGTTGGGCTGGCGTGCATCGACGCGGCTGACCGAGTCGGCCGGGGCCAGCAGGTCGAGGGCGGCCTGAAGCTGGTCCTGGTCGCGGTAGTCCGGCACGATGAGGATGGCGCTCCGCCCGGCGGCCAGGCCGGCCACCGCGAGCTCGGCCAGGGTGATCGCCCACTTCCCGATGGTCTGCCCGTCCGGCAGCCGTTGCAGCTCGGGCACCGCGGCCACGCAGAGGCGCGCCCCCGTGGCGACGGCCGTGTCGAGGGTGCCGGCCGGGTAATCGGCACAGGCCGGTCCGGCGGGGGTGGCGGGGTCGGCCACATCGCCAGGCTCGGCCACGGTGGCAACACCGGCCGTCCCGTCGGCCGGGGCGGAAGCATCCGCTGTTCGCGCCGCCAGCCAGGTTTTCTCCACCCGGACCTGGCGCGGGGGCACGGCGAGACGGATGATGTCGCTCGCGTTCCCCGAGGCCCGGTCGGCGACCCGACGGGCGAGCTCCCAGACCTCGGGGGTGAGCACCTGGGCGGCGGAGACCACGCTCTCGATCGGGCTGAGCGCGCCCCGGAATTCGGTGCCAGCCTCGAGACCCGGCAGCGCCTCCGGGCCTGCGGCCGGTCCGACCGCACCGCGCCCCTCGGCCGCACCCAGCACCTCGATCAGGTATCCGTCGGCGACGCGACCGGCCGAGCGCAGCGGCACCCGCACGCGCACGCCGGGCCGGGCGATGCCGGCGAGCTCATCGGGAATGCTGTAATCGAACAGGTGGTCGAGCTGCGGCAGCGGCGAGTCGATGAGCACCCGGGCCACGAGGCCGGAGCGGGTCATCGGCGCCGCGCCTGCCCGGTCACAGTCCGGCAGCGCTTCTCAGCTCGTCGACCCGGTCGAGGCGCTCCCAGGTGAAGTCGGGAAGCTCGCGGCCGAAGTGGCCGTAGACGGCGGTCTGCGCGTAGATCGGGCGCAGCAGGTCAAGGGAATGGATGATCGCGGCCGGGCGCAGGTCGAAGACCGCGCGGATCGCCGCGGTGATGTCCCGGTCGGCCATCACCCCGGTGCCGAAGGTCTCCACGTAAAGTCCGACGGGCGAGGCCTTGCCGATGGCGTAGGCCACCTGAATCTCGAGACGGTCGGCCAGCCCGGCGGCCACGGCGTTCTTGGCCACCCAGCGCATCGCGTACGCTGCGGAGCGGTCGACCTTCGACGGGTCCTTGCCGCTGAACGCGCCCCCGCCGTGCCGGCTGGAACCGCCGTAGGTGTCGATGATGATCTTGCGCCCGGTGAGGCCGGCGTCGCCCTGAGGGCCGCCGATCTCGAACCGCCCGGTCGGGTTGATCAGCGTATTCAGTTCAGACGAGTCCAGTTCCACGCGGTCGAGCACCGGGCGGATGACAAGTTCCTCGACCTCCGCACGCAGCTGCTCGTTGGACACCTTCGGCGAGTGCTGGGTCGACAGCACGACGGTCTCGACCGAGCGCGGCGTGATGCCGTCGTAGCCGATGGTGACCTGGGTCTTGCCGTCGGGCCGGAGGTAGCCGAGTTCGCCGGACTTGCGCACCTCGGCGAGGCGTTCGGCGAGGCGGTGTGCGATCCAGATCGGGATCGGCATCAGCTGGGGGGTCTCCCGGGTGGCGTATCCGAACATGATGCCCTGGTCGCCGGCGCCCTGGCGGTCGAAGTCCTCGACACTGGACTCTTCCCGACGCTCGAAGGCGTTGTCCACGCCCTGCGCGATGTCGGGCGACTGGCCGCCGATGGAGATCTCCACGCCGCAGGAGCGGCCGTCGAACCAGACGTCCGAAGAGTCGTAGCCGATATCGGTGATGCACTTGCGCACGATTGAGGGGATCTCGACGTAGGCCTCGGTGCTGACCTCGCCGGCGACGTGAACGAGCCCGGTGGTGACGAGGGTCTCGACGGCGACCCGGCTGTGCGGGTCTTCCGTCAGGAGCGCATCCAGAATGCTGTCGGAGATCTGATCGCAGATCTTGTCGGGGTGACCTTCGGTTACCGACTCCGAAGTGAAAAGGCGTAGATCGCGCATCTTGCCCGTCTCTGTTGCAGAACAACGTGTAGAAGAAATGAACGTGAAAAATTCTCCGCTGAGACCGGGCCGAGCCGACCGGGCACCCGGCCGTGCCGGTCGGGAAGCGCCGGAGACCCTGCCCTTGCCGGCGACGGCAATCCAGGTGACCGGATGCCCGAGCGGTCTCAGCCGATCAGGTCAAGGATGCGCCCGGCCACCGACATTTTGGTTCCGGAGACCTCACACACTATATCTCCGTCGTGATCGAGCACCGTGATCGCGTTACGGTCCGAGGCGAAACCCTCCGCCCAGCCCACGCGGTTGACCACCAGGAAGTCGCAGCCCTTGCGCGCCATTTTCTCGCGGCCGAGTACAAGCAGGCGAACCGGATCCGGCTCCGTCTCCGCGGCGAACCCGATCAGTACCTGGCCCGTGCGCTTCGTCCGGGCGAGCCCGGCGAGGATATCGGGGTTACGGGTCAGTTCGAGCAGCAGGGTGTCGCCGGTCTCGTCTTTCTTGATCTTGCCGGCGCTCACCTGCACCGGCCGGTAGTCGGCGACCGCGGCCGCCATGATCACGGCGTCGGCCCCGGCGGCGGCATCCGTGACGGCCGCCTCGAGCTCGAGCGCGGTGCCCACGAGCCGCAGTTCCACCGCTGTTGGTGCGGCAACCTCGAGATTCGCGGCGATCAGGGTCACGGACGCACCCCGAGCCAGGGCGGCCTGCGCCAGGGCGACCCCCTGCTTACCGCTGGAACGGTTGCCGAGGAAGCGCACGGGGTCGAGGGGCTCGCGAGTGCCGCCAGCGGTGATCACGACGTGCTTGCCGACCAGGTCGGCCCCTGGCCCATCGGTGCGGTCGGCCAAGGCAAGGGCGGCGAGGGCCGCGGCGACGATGGTGTCGGGCTCTTCCATCCGGCCGGATCCGGCGTCGGCGCCGGTGAGCTGGCCGACCCCAGGCCCGACGACGATGACGCCGCGGGCGCGGAGGGTGGCCACATTGGCGACCGTGGCCGCGTTGTTCCACATCTCCGTGTGCATCGCCGGGGCGATCACGAGCGGGGCGGTGCTGGCCAGGATGGTGTTGCCGAGCAGGTCGTCGGCGAGGCCGGTGGCGAGCTTCGCGATGGTGTTCGCGGTGGCCGGGGCCACGACGATCAGGTCGGCGGATTGGCCGATGGCCACGTGCCGCACCTCGGCGACGCCCTCATAGAGATCCGTGTGCACGGGGTTGCGGGAGATAGCCTCGAGGGTGGCCTTGCCGACGAATCGCAGCGCCGCCGGCGTCGCCACGACGTGCACGCAGTCCCCCCGCAACACGAAAGCGCGCACGACGTTCACGGCCTTGTAGGCAGCAATGCCGCCGGTTATCCCGACGACGATCGTGCGACCTGACGACATCCTGCGCGCTTGTGGGTGCGTTACTCGGCGATGGGGCGGGAGGTGAGCTTGTCTTCGTTGATCTCGCGGAGGGCGACGGACAGCGGTTTGTCGTCGACGGTCGAGTCGACGAGCGGGCCGACATTGTCGAACAGGCTGCCTTCGTGCAGGTCCGCATAGTAGTCGTTGATCTGACGCGCGCGCTTGGAGGCGAAGACCACGAGGGCGTACTTGGAGTCGGCCTTGGTGAGCAGGTCGTCGATGGGCGGGTCAATGATGCCAGTGAGCTTGGTAGCCATTGGTGTCACTCCTTCAGAGCGGTTTGTGCTGCGGGACGCGCAGAATCACGGAAAACGGGCGCTACGGCAGCAACGGCGCCGTACGCAGATTCATCAAGTCTACGACCTCGCGCGCCGCTTCGCCCACGTCGTGGTTTACGACCCGATAATCGAACTCCCCCTGGGCGGCCAATTCGAGTTTGGCCGTCTCGAGCCGGCGGGCCTGTTCGGCGGGCGCCTCGGTGTCCCGGCCAATCAGCCGGCGCACCAGTTCGTCCCAGCTCGGCGGAAGCAGGAAGACCAGTCTGGCCTCCGGCATGGCCCGGCGAACGGCCCGGGCTCCTTGGATGTCGATCTCGAGGAGCACGCTGTGACCCTCGTTCAAGGCCTCCGTGACTGGACCCCGCGGGGTGCCGTAGCGGTGCGCGTTGTGCACGGTCGCCCACTCGAGCAGGTCGCCGGCCGCGACCATCCGGTCGAATTCGGCGTCGTCGACGAAGAAGTAGCTCACGCCCGCGGTCTCGCCTGGGCGAGGTGCCCGGGTCGTGGCCGACACCGACAGGTGCACGCCCGGGTGATGCTGACGGATGTGCGCCGCGACGGTTCCCTTGCCGACCGCGGTGGGACCGGCCAGCACGACAAGCTTCGCGGAGGAATCGCCGCGCCTCGCGACGGTGCGCGTGGTGAGAAAATCTCGCAACCGATCGCGTTGGTGCTTGCCCAGCCCCCCCAATCGCTTCGACGGCGAGATCTCGAGCCTCCCCATGATTCGGTGCATCTTGGTGACGCCGATCGCCGGAATGCTGATCAGGAACTCGGTCACCCGCAGGCGCCCTTCGACGCCGTCCGGGCTCTCGGTCGCGGCGGACAACACGTCGAGCGCGCTACGTTTTCCCTGCGCAATCTGGCTTTTAACTGCGGCGCGTGCGCGGCGAGCCGCCACGGCGGCGCGCGAGGCGGCAACCCGATCGACGTCGGGTGGGGTGGGGCGATTCTCAGCCACGGGCAGCTCCTGCTTCAACTACTCGGCGCGCAATCGCTTGTTTGATTCGGTCGGGGCCGACCTCTAGAACGCTGCGCGATTCACTCACGATAACGCCTTCCGCGTACCCCCCGTACAAGTTCTTCAGATCGGCGACCTGCGCGCCCTGGTGGCCGAAGCCGGGAGCGAGGATGGGGGTGAGACCGCGGGCGGGCGCCACGGAGAGGTCCAGTCCGAACGTGGCCAGGTCCAGTGTGGCGCCGAGCACCACCCCGACCGAGCCGAGCGAGGAAGCCCCGGACCTGGCATTCCGCTCGGTCACGGCGCCGAAGACGGATTGGGCGACGCTTTGGCCGGTCTGATTCCCCTCGGCGATCACGGCCCGCTGAAGCGCCGCCGCCTCGGGGTTCGAGGTGGCAGCCAGCACGAAGATCCCCTTGCCGGTCTGGGCTGCAAGGCGGAACACCGGTTCCAGCGACCCGACGCCCATATACGCGTTCACGGTGATGGCGTCGACCTCCAGGGGGGACTCCTCGCTCAGCCAGGCCTGGCCGTACGCCTCCACGCTGGTACCGAGGTCGCCGCGCTTGACGTCCGCGATCGTGAGCAGTCCGGCGGCGCGGGCATCCGCCAGCACCCGTTCCAGGGCGAGGTACCCGGCGGAGCCGAAACGCTCGTAGAAGGCCACCTGGGGCTTCACCAGGCCGACCTGGCCGGCAGCGGCGGCCACGACCTGGCGGCCGAAAGACTCCGCCCCGGCGGCCGTGTCCGGCAGACCCCAGTCGGTCAGGAGCCAGGTGTGCGGGTCGATGCCGACGCAGACTTGTCCCCGGACCGAGAAGACATCACCCAGCCGGTCGCCGAAGGCGGCCGGTGCGGCCGGGCCGACCGCTGCGGTCGACCCGTCCTGTTCGTGCGCGCGGCTCACAGGGCCGCCGTCCGGGTGAGGGCGTAGTCCTGCAGCGAGGTCACCTCGAAGCCGCCGCGAATCGCGTCGATCGAGGCCACTGCGGCGCTCAACTCGGCGATGGTGGTGAACAGCGGCAGGTCCGCGGCGACCGCGGCCGCGCGGATCTCGTAGCCGTCGGCTCGGGCGGTGCGACCGCCGGGGGTGTTGATGACGATCTGCACCTCTTCGCGGCGGATCAGTTCCACGATCGACACGTCCGCCTCGTCGGCCTTCTCACTGAACTTGGTGACGATGGCGGCGCGGATGCCGTTGCGTTGCAGAACTTCGGCGGTCCCCTCCGTGGCGGTGATCGAGTAGCCGAGCTGCTGGAGGCGCAGCATGGGCAGGATGATCGCGCGCTTGTCCCGGTCGGAGACCGACACGAACACGGTGCCGGTGAGCGGGATTCCGCCGTAGGCGGCGAGCTGGCTCTTGGCGAAGGCCCGCGGGAAGTCGCGGTCGATGCCCATGACCTCACCGGTTGAGCGCATCTCCGGGCCGAGCACGGAGTCCACGACGAGACCCTCGGGCGTGCGGAACCGGTTGAACGGCAGCACGGCTTCCTTCACGGCGACCGGAGCATCCATCGGCACCCGCGAGCCGTCGATCAGAGGTAGCTTGCCCGCGGCCTTGAGTTCGGCGATGGTCTTGCCGACCATGATCAGCGCGGCGGCCTTGGCCAAGGTGATGCCAAGGGCCTTGGCCACGAACGGTACCGTACGCGAGGCGCGCGGGTTCGCTTCGAGCACGTAGAGCACGCCGGCGCCGATCGCGAACTGCACGTTGAGCAGGCCGCGCACGCCGATGCCGCGGGCGATGCCCAGCGTCGCCTCGCGCACGCGGTCGATCTCCGCACGGCCGAGGGTGACCGGAGGCAGGGTGCAGCTCGAGTCGCCGGAGTGGATCCCGGCCTCCTCGATATGCTCCATCACGCCGCCGATGTAGAGCTCGGTGCCGTCGTAGATGGCGTCCACGTCGATCTCGATGGCGTCGTCGAGAAACCGGTCCACGAGCAGCGGATGCGACGGGCCGATGATGCCCTGTCCGGCCATCCGGTTGAAGTAGTCGGCCAACGCTGCGGAGTCGTAGACGATCTCCATGCCGCGGCCGCCGAGCACGTAGCTCGGGCGCACGAGCACGGGATAGCCGATCTCCTCGGCAACGACCACAGCGCCGGCGTAGTCGGTGGCGACGCCGTTGCGGGGGGCGAGCAGGCCGGCCTGGTCGAGGATGCCGGAGAAAAGTCCGCGCTCCTCGGCCAGGTCGATGGCCTCCGGGGTGGTGCCGAGTATCGGGATGCCCTCGGCCTCGAGGCCCTTGGCGAGGCCGAGCGCGGTCTGGCCTCCCAGCTGCACGACCACGCCGACGAGCTCGCCGCTCTGGCTTTCTGCGTGAATGACCTCGAGCACGTCCTCGAGGGTGAGCGGCTCGAAGTAGAGCCGGTCGGAGGTGTCGTAGTCGGTCGAGACCGTCTCCGGGTTGCAGTTGATCATGATGGTCTCGTAGCCAGCCTCGGAGAGGGCAAACGAGGCGTGCACGCAGGAGTAGTCGAACTCGACGCCCTGGCCGATGCGGTTCGGGCCGGAGCCGATGATGACGACCTTTTTGCGGTCACTGGGCACGACCTCGGTCTCCTGGTCGTAGCTGGAGTAGTGGTACGGCGTGAGTGCGGGGAACTCCCCCGCGCACGTGTCGACGGTCTTGAAGACCGGGCGCACGCCGAGGATGTGGCGCACCGTGCGCACATCCGCTTCGCCGAAGCCGCGAAGCTCGCCGATCTGGGCGTCGGAGAAGCCGTGGTCTTTGGCGGTGCGGAGGATGTCTGTGTCGAGGCGCTCGGCGGCGGCGATCTCGTCCGCGATCTCGTTGATCAGCACGATCTGGTCGATGAACCACGGGTCGATCTTGGTGGCGTCGAAAACCTGCTCGGTGGTGGCACCCTTGCGGAGCGCCTGCTGCACGGTGACGATCCGGCCGTCGGTGGGTACTTCGGCGACCGTGAGCAACTCGTCGACCGTGCGGGTCTCGGCTCCCCAGTGGAACGACGAACCGCGCTTCTCGAGCGAGCGGAGCGCCTTCTGCAGCGCGGAGGCGTAACTGCGGCCGATGGCCATCGCCTCGCCCACGGACTTCATGGTGGTGGTCAGGCGCTGGTCGGCGGCGGGAAACTTCTCGAACGCGAACCGGGGCACCTTGACCACGACGTAGTCGAGGGTGGGTTCGAAGCTGGCCGGGGTGACACCGGTGATGTCGTTCGGGACCTCGTCGAGCCGGTAGCCGAGCGCGAGCTTCGCGGCGATTTTGGCGATCGGGAAGCCCGTCGCCTTGCTCGCCAGGGCGGAGGAGCGGGACACGCGCGGGTTCATCTCGATCACGATGATGCGACCGTCGGCCGGGTTGATCGCGAACTGGATGTTGCAGCCGCCGGTGTCCACTCCCACGGCGCGGATGATGTCGATGCTGATGTCGCGCAACTTCTGGTACTCACGGTCGGTCAGGGTCAGCGCCGGGGCGACGGTGATCGAGTCGCCGGTGTGTACGCCGACCGGGTCGACGTTCTCGATCGAGCACACGACGACCGTGTTGTCGGCCGTGTCGCGCATCATCTCGAGCTCGAATTCCTTCCAGCCGAGGATGGATTCCTCGAGCAGGACCTCGCTGGTGGGGCTCTGGTGCAGCCCGTCGCCGACGATGCGGCGCAGTTCCGGCTCGGTGTAGGCGAAGCCGGAGCCGAGGCCGCCCATGGTGAAGGAGGGGCGCACGACGAGCGGGTAGCCGAGGTCCTCGGCGAAGCCGACGGCCTCCTCGACCGTGTGGGCGATGTAGGACCGGGCGACGCCGGCGCCCGTGTCCAGCACCAGTTGCTTGAAGATCTGGCGGTCCTCACCCTTCTGGATGGCGTCGAAGGAGGCACCGATGAGTTCGACGTCGTACCTGGCCAGGATGCCGCGCTCGTGAAGCTGGATGGCGGCGTTCAGCGCTGTCTGCCCGCCGAGGGTCGGCAGAATCGCGTCGGGGCGTTCCTTGGCGATGATCGTCTCGAGGATCTCCGGGGTGATCGGCTCGATGTAGGTGGCGTCGGCGAAGTCGGGGTCGGTCATGATCGTGGCCGGGTTGGAGTTGACCAGGATGACCCTGACCCCCTCGGCCCGCAGCACCCGGCAGGCCTGAGTTCCGGAATAGTCGAACTCGCAGGCCTGGCCGATCACGATCGGACCCGATCCGATGACGAGAACGCTGTTGATGTCGTCGCGCTTGGGCATTACTTGGCGTCTCCTGCTCCGGTGGCCGCACGATGCGCGATCACCACATCCCTGAACCGATCGAAAAGGTACTCGGCGTCGTGTGGGCCGGCCGCCGACTCCGGGTGGTACTGCACCGAGAAAGCGGGGATATCGAGGCAGCGGATGCCCTCGACCACCTGGTCGTTGAGGCTGTAGTGGCTCACCTCCACCCGGCCGAAGCCGGTGCGGGACTCATGCACTCCCTCGATGGGCATGTCCACGGCGAACCCGTGGTTCTGCGAGGTGATTTCCACCCGGCCGGTGGTCTTGTCGAGCACGGGCTGGTTGATTCCCCGGTGCCCGAAGGGCAGCTTGTAGGTGCGGAAGCCGAGGGCGCGGCCGAGCAGCTGGTTGCCGAAGCAAATCCCGAAGTAGGGCACACCGGCTCGCAGCACCTCCTGTAGGAGGTTCACGTGTAGGTCGGAGGCTGCCGGGTCGCCGGGGCCGTTGGAGAAGAACAGGGCCGACGGGGTGAGGGACAGCACGTGCTCGGCGGTGACCGACTGGGGCAGCACCAGCACCTCGAAGCCGCGCGCGGCGAGGTGGCCCAGGGTGGAGGTCTTGACCCCGAGGTCGAGCACGGCGACCGAGCCGATGCGCTCGCCCTGCGCGGGCACCGAGAACGGTTCGACCGTGGAGACCTCATCGGACAGGTTGCGGCCACGCATGCCGGCGCCGGCACGCACCAGCTCGAGCTGCTCGCCATCGGAGAGGCCGAAACGGTCGCCGGAGAAGATCCCGCTCTTCATGGCCCCGGACGAGCGGATGTGACGGGTGATCGCACGCGTGTCGACACCGCTGATCCCGACCACTCCCCCGCCCGTCAGGTCGTCATCGAGGCTGCGGGTGGACCGGAAGTTGGAGGCCATGCGGGCAGGCTCGCGCACGACGAAGCCGGAGACCCAGATGCGGCGGGATTCCATGTCCTCGTCGTTGGCACCCGTGTTGCCGATGTGCGGCGCCGTCATCAGCACGATCTGCCCGGCGTAGGACGGGTCGGTGAGGGTCTCCTGGTAGCCGGTCATGCCGGTGGCGAAGACGATCTCGCCGAGGGTCTGCCCCACGCTGCCGTAGGAACGGCCTTCGTAGCGGCGGCCGTCCTCGAGTACGAGCACGGCAGGAGTCGGTCGGTCGGGGGTCGTTGCGTTGCTCACGCTACGCCTCGCTTTCATCGCGCGCGGCCGGGCGCCGGGCGTCGGCCGCAATGGTTCGAATGGCGTCGTTCACGCTGACGCGGTCGGATGGGTCAAGGATTCGGAAATAGCTGTCGACGATCTGTCTGTCGGCGCCGGGCAGCCGCCAGCCGAGCAGCAGCAGGCCGTCGGTCTCGACGGCGCGGTCGATTGCCACGGTGGCGTCTTCCAGCACGGCGATGGCCGAGGCAGGGATGAACACCGCCTCCTCGCCGGCCAGGGCCAGGATCAGACCCGCGTCGGTCACGGTCAGGCGGGCCCGGGCCCGGAAACCCAGGCCAGGGATGTTCAGGCGTTCGAGCGGCTGGGCGCGGAGGGTCGTGGCGACGTAGAACACGGCGGCGGAGGCCAGCTCTAGTGCCGCGTCGACGGGCAGCGGGTAGCCGGCCGGCAGGGCGGCGTCCCGGCGGCTGCGGCCCCGCCAGCTGCGCAGCATGAGGCCGAGCAGGCCGAGCAGCACGGCGACGGTGATGACGGTGGCGATGGTCCTAGCCATGGGTTCGCTCCTCGAGTGCCGCGATCTCGTCGGCGGGCTGCAGCGCACCGTCCAGAACCGTGGCGTAGCCCCGGTGGAATGTGGCCAGCACCCGACCCGGCAGGGTCATCGCCAGGTAGGGCGAGTTGGCGCTCCTGCCGGCCAGGTTGCCGCGCTCGAAGACGCGGCTCGCGGCGGGATCGTAGAGGGTGAGCTCGGCGGGAGCCCCGACGAGCAGACCCTGGCCCTGGCCGGCGAGCCGGCCGATCCGGGCGGGGCTGCTGGAAAGCACGCGAGCGATGTCCGTCCAGTCGAGCAGCCCGGTGTTGACGACGGCCGCGTGCACCACGGAGAGGGCGGATTCGAGGCCGACCATGCCGTTCGCCGCGGCGTCCCACTCGCAGTCCTTCGCCTCGACCGGGTGCGGGGCGTGGTCGGTGGCGACGATGTCGATGGTGCCGTCGGCGAGGCCGGCGCGCAGGGCTTCGACGTCTTCGCGGCGGCGGAGCGGCGGGTTGACTTTGAACCGGGCGTCGTAGCCGACGACCAGGTCCTCGGTGAGCAGCAGGTGGTGCGGGGTGGCCTCGGCGGTCACCTGGATGCCGCGGGCCTTGGCCCAGCGGATGACGTCGACCGAGCCGGCCGTCGACACGTGGCACACGTGCAGACGCGACCCGACGTGCTCGGCGAGCAGCACATCGCGGGCGATGATCGACTCCTCGGCGACCGCGGGCCAGCCGACCATCCCGAGTTCGCTTGAGAGTGCCCCCTCGTTCATCTGCGCCTTCTCGGTCAGGCGCGGTTCCTGGGAGTGCTGGGCGACAACGCCGTCGAACGCCTTCACGTACTCGAGGGCCCGGCGCATCAACAGCGGGTCGGAGACGCAGAAGCCGTCGTCGGAGAAGACCCGAACCCGGGCACGACTGGTGGCCATGGCGCCCAGTTCGGCCAGGCGCTCCCCCGCAAGCCCGACGGTGACGGCGCCGATCGGCTGCACGGTGACATAGCCGGCGCGCTCACCGAGGGCGAGAACCTGGACGACGACGCCGGCGGTGTCCTGCACGGGCGAGGTGTTGGCCATCGCAAACACGCTGGTGAAGCCGCCCACGGCCGCGGCCTGACTGCCGGTCAGGATGGTTTCACTCTGTTCGAAGCCCGGTTCGCGCAGGTGCGTGTGCAGGTCGACCAGGCCGGGCAGAGCGATCAGGCCGGCCGCGTCGACGACGGTTGCGCTGGCACCAGAAAGCCCGGAACCGATCTCCACAATCTTGCCGTCGGCGAGGATAAGGTCAGCGCGGGTGCCGTCCGCGAGTGTCGCACCTCGAATCAGGTACGGCGTGCTGGCCGCGCTGTCGCTGGACATCTATGAATCCTCCCGATCGCCGGACAACAGCAGGTACAGTGCCGCCATCCTCACTGAAACCCCGTTTGCGACCTGTTCGCGCACGGTTGAGCCGGCCGAATCGGCCGCCGCTGAAGATATTTCCAAGCCGCGATTCATGGGGCCGGGGTGCATCACAATGGTAGTCGGGGCCAGACGGCCGAAGCGCTCATCGTCCAGGCCCCAGCGGCGCGAGTACTCGCGGCTGTTCGGGAAGAAAGCGGCGTCCATGCGTTCCTGCTGGATGCGCAGCATCATCACCACGTCGGGCCCGGCGTCGATGGCCGCGTCCAGGTCGAAGCCCGACTCGGCCGGCCAACCGCTCATGTCCATCGGCAGCAGGGTGGGCGGAGCGATCAGGCTCACGTGCGCGCCGAGCGTGGTGAGCAGCCAGAGGTTCGAGCGGGCCACCCGGGAGTGCAGGATGTCACCGACGATGGTGACCGTGACGCCGTCCAGGCCCCGACCGCGCGCGGCACCCTGGTGCAGCCGACGACGGATGGTGAACGCGTCCAGCAGCGCCTGGGTCGGATGCTCATGGGTGCCGTCGCCCGCGTTGATGATGCCGGCGTCGATCCAGCCGCTTTCGGCCAGCACGTGGGGTGCCCCGGAGGCCGGATGGCGGATGACGACCCCGTCGGCACCCATCGCGGCGAGGGTTTGAGCGGTGTCCTTGAGGCTTTCGCCCTTCGACACGCTCGAGCCCTTGGCACTGAAGTTGATCACGTCCGCGCTCAGCCGTTTCGCGGCGGCCTCGAAGGAGATCCGGGTCCGCGTCGAATCCTCGAAGAACAGGTTGACCACGGTCTTGCCGCGCAGGGTGGGCAGCTTCTTCACCTCGCGGTTGGCGACATCAGCCATGTCCTCGGCGATGTCGAGCAGCAGGATCGCCTCGTCGCGACTCATGCCCTTGGTCGAGAGGAGGTGCCTCATCACGCGACCCCCTCGTCAGCGCCTTCGAGGGGTCCGCCGTCGATGCTGACGAACTCGTCGCCGTCGACCTCGAGCAGGTGCAGGTTGATGCGTTCCGCGGTGGAGCTGGGCAGGTTCTTGCCCACGAAGTCGGCCCGGATCGGCAGTTCGCGGTGGCCGCGGTCCACGAGCACGGCCAGGCGCACGACGGTCGGCCGCCCGTGGTCGCCGAGTGCGTCGAGGGCGGCGCGGATGGTGCGGCCCGAGTAGAGCACATCGTCGACGAGCACCACCGTGACGCCGTCGACGCTGCCGGGCACCAGGGTGCGGGTCGGCGTGCGGGTGCGGGTGTGGCCGAGGTCATCGCGGTACATGGTGACGTCGAGGGAGCCGACCCGGACATCCGTCGCCGTGGGCTCGATGCGCGCGATGGTCTCGGCGATGCGCCGGGCCAGAACGACCCCGCGAGTGGGGATGCCGAGGATCACAAGGTTCTCGGCGCCTCGATTGGACTCCAGGATCTCGTGGGAGATCCGAGTCAACGCTCGAGCGATATCAGCCTGGTTCAACACGGTGCGTGCCATCAACCCGACCTCCTTCCCCGCCTCACCGGACGGCTGTTAAAGGATGTCATTTCCGGGCTTTACACTAGCACCCGACGCGGGCTCCCTCGTGCTGGGCCTAACCGCCCCCAGGGGCGCCGAAGTGGCTGCCGACCTTGATTGGTTGCCGGCCCCAGGCGAGGGAGGACGACGCCAGGTCGCCCCATGGCAGCGAGAAGAACATCGAGAGGTCCCCGGGCCCATCCCCGTCCGCGTCCGAGGTGAGCGCCCCGGCCGTCAGCAGCCAGCGGTGGGCATTCACGGACCTCGACGTCACCCTGCAGCTGCAGGGCACCACCCCTATGCGCCCGGCCTGGCCATCCTTCATCGCCGGCACCGTTGCCGGCATCACGGTCTCCACCTGAGACCTTCGCGGCTGAGCTCAGCCGACCGAGTTGCTACTGAGGAAGTCCAGGAATTCCGCCGGGTCGGTCAGTCCGCCGTCGTAGACCCTGCCGTTGACGAGCACGGTCGGCGTGCCCCGGATCCGGGTGATCTCGGCATCCGCAATCACGCCGTTCAGGGCTTGCTCGGTGTTGGCCCGGGACCAGGCCTGGTACTCGCCGGCCGCGAGGCAGTCGTCGATGTCGACGGGGTTGTCGACGAGGGCCGCAAGCTCCGGATCGCCGAGTCCCACGGTGTTCTCGGCGGGCTGGTTCGCGAACAGGGCCGCCTGGTAGGCGAGCAGGTTCTCCGGGTTGAGGGTGGCCTGGCAGGTAAGCGCGGCGGATGCCCTGGTCGAGTAGGACGTTCCCTGCGAGACCCGGTCGAGGAAAGTGAGCGAGTGCAGCCGCAGGGTGATGGTCCCGTCAGAGGCGAGGGCAGCCAGCTCGCCGCCGTTCGTCTCCTCGAACTGCCGGCAGTACGGGCACATCGGGTCGAAGTAGACGTCGACGAGCGCGGCGCCGGTGCCGACCGACAGGTAGCCGTCGTCGAAGTGGGCCGCACCGACGGTGCCGGTGGGCAGGGCTTCCTGCGACGCATCCCCGTTCGCCTCATCCGCCTGCGGCTCGCTCGTGGACGAACTCCACGGCTGGTCGCCCACGGCTCCGTTCACGGCCGCCGCGATGAGCGGAATCACGGTCGCGGTGACGACGAGGGCGATCACGAGCGCCAGGGTGGTGGCGGCGATGCCCACGTAGCCGAGAACGAGCCCGGTGATCGCCAGACCTCGGCCGCCCTCATGGGTGCGCCTGATCTGCCCCAGGGCGAGGTGCCCGGTGATCACGGCCGCCAGGGACACGAAGAACGCCGACACCAGGGAGATGATCGCCAGTGTGTTCGTCTTCGGCGCCGCCGGGAAGGGCGACTGTCCGTAGGCCGGCGGATACGGCTCCGGGGCGCGGGGCGGTGCGGGCTCGGTGTTGGTCATGCGTTCCCCCCCCTGGCAGAACGGATTACGCGGATGGTGCGGTCTGGGCGATGCGCCCGAGGAGTCCGTTCACGAATCCGGCCGAGTCATCCGTCGACAGGATTTTGGCGGCCTCGACCGCCTCGTCGATGGCGACAGCGTGCGGGACGGCGTCGTTGAAGAGGATCTCCCAGATGCCGATGCGCAGGATGGCGCGGTCGAGGACGGGCATGCGAGTCAGCGTCCAGCCCTGCGAGTACGTCTCGATGAGTTCGTCGATCTCCTCGCGGTGATCCACGACGCCGTCGATGATGTCCCGGGCGTAGAGCCAGGAGGCCATCCGGGCCGGCTCGCTCGCGGCGCGCTGCGCCTCGAGGGCGAGCGACTCCGGGATGGTGCTCTGCCGCACGTCTGCGGCATACAGGATGTCGATCGCACGCTTGCGCGCCTTGGTCCGAGCGCTCACTAGTTGACGCGGCCCAGGTAGTCCCCGGTGCGGGTGTCGACCTTGACTCGGGTGCCCTGCTCGAGGAACAGGGGAACCTGGATCTGGAAGCCCGTTTCGACGGTGGCGGGCTTGGTGCCGCCGGTTGAGCGGTCGCCCTGAAGGCCCGGCTCGGTGTAGGTGATTTCGAGAACGACGGAGGCCGGCAGCTCGACGTAGAGGGGGTTGCCGTTGTGCAGGGCGATCGTCACGTTCTGGTTCTCGAGCATGAAGTTGACGGCGTCGCCCACAACGACGGCCGGCACGTGCAGCTGATCGAAATCGGACACGTCCATGAAGACGTAGGAGTCGCCGTCCGCGTACAGGTACTGGAAGTCCTGGCGGTCGACGTTCTCGGTCTCGATCTTCGCGCCGGCGTTGAAGGTGCGGTCGACGGTCTTGCCCGTCACGACGTTCTTCAGCTTGGTGCGGACGAAGGCGCCGCCCTTGCCCGGCTTGACGTGCTGGAAATCGGTGACTGCCCACAGCTGGCCATCGATGTTGAGCACGACGCCATTCCGGATATCGGCGGTTGATGCCATGAAAATGTGTTCCGTTCACTGGGTTCAATTAGAAAGGTGCGCGGCCGATTCGGCCATCATCGAGTGTAGTTGCCCGCAGCCCGCGCACCAAAGGCGCGAGACCCGGCCGGTCAGGCGGTCGCCGGCACCGACCTCGCGATGAAGTCCAGGGCCAGACGGTAGGAATCGAAGCCGAACCCGGCGATCACCCCGGTGGCCACGGCGCTGACGACGCTCGTGTGGCGGAACGTTTCCCGGGCGTGCGGGTTGGACAGGTGCACCTCGACCAGGGTGACGCCGGCCTTCGTCACGAGAGCGGCGGCATCCCGCAGCGCGTAGCTGTAGTGCGTGAACGCCGCCGGGTTCAGGATGACGGGGATGCGCTCGTCGACGGCCTCGTACAGCCAGTGGATGAGCTCGGCCTCGTCATCCGTCTGGCGCACGTCGACCGTCGTCCCCGCCGGGGCGGCCCGCGTCAGCATCGCGCGCAGCTGATCGAGATCGGCCGACCCGTAAACGTCGGGTTCGCGACTGCCGAGCCGCCCCAGGTTCGGGCCGTTCAGAACGAGAACTGTACTCATTCCCACAGCCTAAGGGAGTACGCGGGCGCCGAAGGCCAGGGCAGGATCAGGGCAGGATCGGCCCGACCGAGATCATCACGCAGTACACCAGGATCATCACCAGCGAGTAGCGGAACATCCGCCTGGCCCAGGCGGCGGGATCGGCGGCGCGCAGGCCGATGACACCCAGCCAGATCCAGTAAGCGCCGAGCACGCCCATGACCGCCGTATAGACGTAGCCCACGTAGCCGAATACCGACAAGAGGAGGGTGGAGACAACGAATCCGACCGTGTAGACGAGGATCTGAACTGTGGTGTTCGGGACGCCCCGCACCACGGAAATGACGGGCACGCCGGCACGGGCGTATTCGTCGTGGCGGTAGATGGCGATGGAGTAGAACTCGGGCATCTGCCAGAGGAACACGGCCAGGAAGGCGAGCACGGCTGCGATGTCGATGGCGCCGGTGACGGCGACGTAGCCGGCCAGAATGGGCGCTGCGCCCGAGACGCTGCCGACCAGGGTGCCGTGGATCGACATGCGCTTGGACAGCATGCCGTAGAGCACGACATAGACGAGGAAGCCGACCAGGCCGACGGCGACGACGAGCCAGTTCGTCCAGGCGATGAGCGTCGCCATGCCGAAAACGAACAGCAGGCTTGAGAAGGTGACCGCGTTCCGCACGCCGATGCGGCCGGTGACCGTGGCCCGCTTCTTCGTGCGTTCCATCACCGTGTCGATGTCGCGGTCGAGTACGTTGTTGAGCACGGTGGCCGAAGCAATCACGAGCGTGGTGCCCAGGCAGAGAGCCGCGAACAGGAAAAGATCCACCTGGCCCCGGGCCGCGAGTAGAAAGCCCGCCGCGGCTGTCAACGCGTTGCCGTAGAGAACGCCGGGTTTGGTCAGGGAGTAGTACAGCGTGACCGTGTCACGGATGCCCGTGCCGTCGGCCCGGCCGGCGAGAGCCCCGTCGGTGCCGTCCACCCGATTGCGAACGAAGAATGGTACGCGCGCAGTCATGCGGAAAGGGGTCCCATCGGGTCGTCGGTCGTGATCAATCATATGCCGCCGAATCTGTGCACGACCCGTGCCGGCCGACATCACACTGGCGCGCGTCGCGGCGCCTCTATCCGGCGCTGATCGAGGGCGGTAGGGTGTCGAAGCCGGTCGTTTGGTCGGCGCCAGGCCAAGAACAAGGGTGTGACATGGCCGGAAGATTCACCATCTATCGGGACCAGTCGGGCCGCTACCGATTCTGTTCCTCCGCGGACAACGGGCAGAGCATCCCGTCGCCGGAGACCTATTGAACGGAGGACGAGGCCCGGAAAATGGTTGACTCTCTGCGCTCCAACGTCAGCCCACGCAGCCGCCGCACGCACTGAGGCCAGCGCCTGTCTCCGAACCGTCATCCCCGTGGCGACAGGGGTGCAACCGCGTTCTGCTCATTCTGGCCTTGCAGTCGCCCTGCATCGGTCGAATTGGCCCACCACGCGTCACGTCAGGGGAGAAATTGACAGACCACGAAAGCGCGGGTCGTCGGCCCCGCGCCGCCTGGCGAGGATCTGCGTCGGGTAGCGCCAACGCCCGCACACCACGGAGGCGTCGCGTCCTCCGAAACCTCCTCGTCATCCTGGCCAGCGCCCTGGTCGTCTCGTTTCTGACCGAGGCCTTCCTGATCCGCACGTTCTACATCCCGACCGGATCGATGCAGGACACCCTGCAGATCGACGACCGCATTATCGTGAACGAGCTCGTCCCCGACGTCGTCGACATCGATCGCGGCGACATCGTCGTTTTCAGGGATCCCGGCGGATGGCTCGGTCCGGTCGCTCCGGCCCCGATCGAGGCAGGGAACACCGTTGTCGACGGCATCCAGTGGCTCGCCGCTGAGGCCGGCCTCCGGGTTCCGGATTCCGATGACCACCTCGTGAAACGCGTCATCGGCCTCCCCGGCGATGATGTGGCCTGTTGCGACACGGCGGGCAGCACCACCGTCAACGGCGAGCCGATCACCGAGCCCTACCTCAAGCTGCCGCCCGGGGCCATCCGAACGTCGGAGTACGACTTTTCCGTGACCGTGCCGGCCGGCGGTCTCTGGGTCGAGGGCGACAACCGTTACAACTCGGCGGACAGCCGGCTGCACACAGACACACCCGGCAACGGATTCGTGCCCGTCTCCCATGTGGTCGGCCGGGCGTTCGTGATCAACTGGCCGCTCAGCCACTGGTCCTGGCTCGGCGGCTGACCCGCCGCCCCGACACCGCCCCCGCCGTTCCCGTTTCCGCCCCCGCCCCAATACCAGACCCCCAGTCTCGGGCGAATTCGACGGAGATTTTGGCCCCACGCGTCCCAAACCGGCCAAACCGTGCCAGATTGCGCAAAATCTCCGTCGAATTCGTTCGTTCCATTCGGTCGCGCTGCGTGGGACTACGTCGGCGAAAAAGCGCCCTCTGGCCAGCGTCGCACAAGCCGGATACGACGAGACGACGAGTCAAAAGCAGATGCCAGCGCTGGCACCCTCGAGTGCCTCCCGGCGCGAGAGCACCGGCATCCGTTGGCGCGCTCCCCAGCGCTTCCCGACGCTCCGCAACGCCCTGGGGCATCGTGGCGTGCCCCGCGGCCTGACCACGGGATCGGTTGCCGCCGCGGTCGTCCTCTTTCTCGGCGCGATCAGGCAGCCCTGCGCCGCTAGCGAGGAGGCGCGTTCACCCTGGGCGGCCGGCCCTGGGCCAGGAGGGCCGCCGGGGACTCTCCGGCGGACGACCAGGGACCCTCCCAGCCGATCACGGCGAAAGCCGAGGTCGGCAGGGACACGGTCGTGCCGGCGAGAGCGGTGGCCAGATCCTCGAGGCCGGGATTGTGGCCCACCAGGACGACGGTGTGCATGGTGCCCGGCAGCGCCCGAACAATGCTCTGCAGTTCGCCGGCCGAGGTGGCATAGACCGCATGTTCGACACGGATCGGCGGAGTGCTCTCGAACTCGGCCGCCACGAGGTCCCAGGTGGCCCGCGCGCGCTCCGCCGGTGACACGACCGCGAGATCGATGCGGTAGCCGCTGTGGGACAGCCACGCTCCGGTGAGCGGCGCCTGCCGCACCCCACGTTTTGCCAGCGGCCGGTCGACGTCGGCCTGGCCGCCCGCCCAGTCCGACTTGGCGTGCCGCAACAGGATCAGGGTGCGTTCAGGCATCGCCCGGCCCCGCGCCCACCCGGCCGGCAACACAGACGTTGACACTTTCCAATCGCTCATCGCTGATCATCATCCTGTCAGTCTGCCACTGCATCCACGACGGTGGCCGGGAGTTCGCAGACGCCCTCGTCGTGGGCGACGAACATGCCCGTGATGCGCACCACTTTGCCGAAGGATTCGGCGAGTTCCCGGGCCCAGGCCTGGTCGGGCGCGGTTAGCGCCGCGGTGCCCGGTCGCTCGAGGGTGAGGATGACGCTGCCGCACGGGCCGTGCTCGGACAGGAGCCGACCGACCGCCGCGGCCATGACGGCGGCACCGCCGGGTTTCGGACGGAGCGGGATGTCGTCGACGGGAATCAGCAGGGGAATCTGCCGCCCGCAGGCGTCGAGCAGCATGAACCAGAGCTGGCGGCTAATCGCGTGGCCGACGAGGTCGGCCACCCGGTCTCGCGCCTGCTCGGTCGTGGTCACTGGGGCAGCGTCTTCGACGCGCAGAGGGGTTGTCATGCCACCCAGACTGGACGCGCGGACATCCGTCGCGGTCCCCGTCCACAAGGCCGGGCTCGGGAGGGAGCGGTGGAGGAGAGTGAACTCGACGGCGTCGCTCAGGGAGTCATCGTAGATCGGCTTCTGCAGCACCGCCCGGCTGGGCGCGGTGCACACCTCGCCCTGGTTGAACGCGAAGAGCACGAACCCTTCCAGGGCCTTGTCGTAGAACGCATCCTTCTCCTGGGCGACGTCGCCGAAGAAGATGTTGTTGGGGCTCTTTCTGCCGAGCTTCATGGTCGACGGGATGATATTGGAGCTCGCGTACTGCATGTTCCGACGCCCGGTCGAGGTCTCTCCCATGAACGCGATCTTGCGGATACGGTTGGACGACGCGAGCGGCTTGCCGGCCTCGATGCCGAAACCGTTGACGACGTTGAGCACTCCCGTCGGCAGCACATCGCCGATCAGTTCGATCAGCACGAGGATCGACACCGGGGTCTGATCGGCCGGCTTCAGCACGATCGCGTTGCCGGCGGCCAGGGCCGGGGCCAGCTTCCAGACGGCCATCAGGAGTGGGAAGTCCCACGGGATGATCTGCCCGACGACGCCGAGCGGCTCGTGGAACTGGTCGGAGACCATGTCGCCGCCCAGCTCGGCGTGGTCGCCATCCTAGGCGCGGATGGCGGCAGCGAAATAGCGGAAGTCGTCGGAACAGAGCGGGATGTCCGCGTTCAACGTCTCGCGCACCGGCTTGCCGTTCTCCCAGGTCTCGTCGACCGAGAGCAGGTCGAGGTTCGCACCGATGATGTCGGCGATCTTGTTGAGCACGGCCGCGCGCTCGGTCGACGAGGTCTTGCCCAACACCGGCGCTGCACTATGCGCGGCGTCCAGGGCCAGTTCGATATCCTCCGCGGTGCCGCGGGCCACCTCGGCGAACGGCTTCCCGTTGACGGGTGAGATGTCTTCGAAGTACTGGCCCCTGACGGGCTTGACCCACTCGCCGCCGATCCAGTTCTCGTAGCGGGGCTTGAAGGTGACGAGGGCGCCCGGTGTTCCGGGGTTGGAATAGACGGTCATGATGTCTCCTCGTCGACGACGTCGTCGGTGTGGAACCGCGGGACGCGGACCTGGACCTTGATCCGAGGAAGGAGAACGTTGCTTCAGCGTTGCGGGATATTGCGGGCGGGGCCGCGGAGCCGTCGCGGCGCAACTCGTCCGCGATCCGGTTCAATCGGGCGACCACGGATGCCCGCTTCGGCGACCGCGCCGGCAGCAGTTCGAGGCACGCGCGCCAGACCTCAGCGTCGTAGGTCGCCTCGTCGGTGCGGGCGTACTCCAGCAGGAGTTCGGCGGACGCGTCGCTGAGCATGGCCTGCCGCAGCCGCGCAGAGATCCCGGCGCGGATCTGGACGATTCCCGGCGCGGTCGAGCTCGGTAGCACGGGCCCCCGGTAGGCCCCCAACGCCACCCGGTGCGTGCCGGGCTCCAGGGATGCCAGCACGCGCTGGGCGTCCAGTTCGACGGATGTCTCGAGCCGGTAGGGCCGCGAGGCAATGCCGCCACGGGGGCTGGTCTGCTCGAGCACCCCGCGCAGCCGCACCATCTCGGCACGCAGGTTGTCGACCGCGTTGGTTTGGTCGGTGAGCAGCAGCGAGTGCCGGTCGTTGGATGCGCAGTTCCGCTTCCAGGGCCGCGACGGCCGCCTCCACGAGCGGGAGAGTCTGCGGGGCCACCGCCTCGTCGCCGCCCGTGATGTCGATGACGCCGAGGATGGAGCCGGAATGCGGGTCGGGGATGCGCACGGCCGTGCAACTCCACGGATGCGCCAACTGGTTGAAATACTCGGCCCGCTGAATCTGGATTCCGTGATCGAGGGCCAGGGCCGTGCCCGGCGCGCTCGTGCCGACCCGGCGCTCGGACCAGTCCGACCCCTCGACGAACAGCATCCCCTCCGCCTTACTCCGCACGGTTCGGTCACCGTCGATCCAGAGCGGGCGACCGAACTCGTCACCGATGGCCACGATCAGGCCGGAGTGAAAGGCGTGCCGGATGAGCAGGTTGTGCACGACCGGGAGCACGGCGGCCAGCGGATGCCGGTCGCGCAGCTCGTCGGAGCTGAGTTCGTGTTAGTGGACGAGCCTCAGCGAATCAAGGCTGAGGGCGAGCGACCGTTGCCAGGACTCCTGCACCAGCTTGCGCACGCCCGGACCGACGAACCGTTCCGTGACTGCCGCCTCCTGGGCCGCCGTCAGGTCCGCGAAGTCTCCGCCTCCGCTCTCGCCGGCCGCACGGACGATCCACGGACTCGTCCTTAAGCCTCCGAACAGCTTCGGTCAGCGGCGACCGGCTGCGCCGGTCTGGGAATCAGTCTGGGCCCACGGATGCGGCGCGAATGGTTAGGAGCCGATCTCCTGGTAGGCGGCGAACAACAACGACGAGTCCGGTCCTTCGAGCACGGTCGGCTTCCCGATGTCGTCGAGCACGATGAATCGCAGCATGCCGCTGCGGGTCTTCTTGTCGCGCTGCATGGTGGCGAGCAGGGTGCTCCAGCGGCCGACCGGATAGGTGGTGGGCAGGGTGAGCGATTCGAGGATGCGACGGTGCCGGTCGACGGCCTCGTCCGAGAGCCGGCCGCTCAGCCGGGCGACCTCCGCCGCGAACATCATGCCGACGGCAACGGCCGCCCCGTGCCGCCAGCCATAGCGTTCGGCGTGCTCGACGGCGTGGCCGAGGGTGTGCCCGTAGTTCAGAATCTCACGCAGGCCGGACTCCCTGAAGTCTTCCCCCACGACCCGGGCCTTCATCCCGATCGCGAGTTCGAGCACGCGCCGGAACTGCGGGGTGTGCGGGTCGGTGACGGCCGTGACATCCGCTTCGACGATGTCCAGGATCTCGGGCAGCTGGATGAACCCGGCCTTCACGATCTCGGCGAAGCCGGCCAGGATCTCGTTACGCGGCAGGTCGTCGAGCACGTCCAAATCGCAGATGACGGCGGCGGGCGCGTAGAAGGTGCCGACAAGGTTCTTGCCCTCGGCGGTGTTGATGCCGTTCTTGCCGCCGACGGCGGCGTCGACCATGCCGAGCACGCTGGTCGGGATCTGCACCAGGCGCACGCCACGGAGCCAGGTCGCGGCGACGAAGCCGGCCAGGTCGGTGACGGCGCCGCCGCCGAAGCCGATCACGGCATCCGTACGACTGAAGTCGGCCTGACCCATGACCTGCCAGCAGAACGCGGCCACTTCGACGCGCTTGGCAGCCTCGGCGTCGGGCACCTCGGCGATCAGCACCTCGAATCTGCCGAGCAGGCTCTCGCGCAGGGCGACGGCGCGGGCGCCCAGGTGTGAGGTGTGCACGATGAGCACCTTCGCCACCTTCGGGCCGAGCTGTTCGACGACGTCGTCGACGAGGCCGCGACCGATCAGAACGGGGTAGCTGTCGGCGCCGGCAACCGTGATAACGGTGGTGGCGGGCTCGGTGGAATCAGGCACAGGTGCTCCGGTCATGATCTTTTCTTGGTCCATTTCACGACGTCATCAGCGATGGCGCCCAGGGGACGGTGCGAGGTGTCGAAACGGATGCCGGCCAGCGCCTCATAGATCGGGCGCCGGAGGGCGTAGATGCGCTTCCAATCGGCGATTCCGCCCGTGAGCAGCGGCCGTTTCGCCCCGCCGATCCGGGCCCCGACGGCTCGAGCGGACACGCTCAGGTACACCACGGAGCACTCAGCAAGGTCGGCCTGAGTCTCCTCGTCGAGCACGGCTCCCCCGCCGAGCGAAACCACGGCCTGCTCGGTGAGGGCCTGCACCACGGCCTGGCGTTCGAGCACCCGGAAGTGCTCTTCACCGTGCTGCCCGAAGAGGTCCGTGATCGGCCCGTGCAGGGCGACGATCCGGTGGTCGGTGTCGATGAACGGCACATCGAGGGACTTCGCCACTTTCCGGCCGATCTTGGTCTTGCCGGCGGCCATGGGACCGATGAAGACGAGGGGCAGGATCGGATGCGTCGGCGCGGCCATTGTGATTCTCCGGCGCCTCTAAAGGGAAGCGTCGCTGGACGCGCCCGTCTGGAGATTCGCCGGCATTCCGGCCAGGTAGGAATCCAGGTTGCGGCGCGTCTCCACGATGGAGTCACCACCGAACTTCTCCAGGACCGAGTTGGCCAGCACCAGAGCGACCATGGCTTCCGCGACCACGCCGGCGGCCGGAACGGCACAGACATCCGACCGCTGGTGGTGCGCGGGGGCAGCCTCGCTCGTGGCCACGTCAACCGTGCGGAGGGCGCGCGGGATCGTGGAGATGGGCTTCATGCCGGCGCGCACGCGCAACACGGTTCCGGTGCTCATGCCGCCTTCGGTGCCGCCGGCCCGGTCGCTGACCCGCTGGATGCGACCGTCGGCCTGCACAAGCTCGTCGTGCGCCTCCGAGCCGCGCCGGGTGGTGGTCAGGAAACCGTCCCCGACCTCGACCCCCTTGATGGCCTGGATGCCCATCAGCGCGGCCGCCAGCTGCGAATCGAGGCGGCGATCCCAGTGCACGAACGAACCGAGTCCGGGAGGAAGGTTGTAGGCCAGCACCTCGACGACCCCGCCGAGGGTGTCGCCCTCCTTGTGGGCCAGGTCGACCTCGGCCACCATCCGGGCGGAGGTGACGGCGTCGAAGCAGCGCAGCGGGTCGGCGTCGAGGGCGTCGACGTCGCCGGGTAGCGGTAGCGGGGCGTCGACGGGCACGCGAACCGGCCCGATCGACAGGGTGTGGCTGACCAGGGTGATGCCGAGCTCGGCCAGGAACGACCGGGCGACGGCGCCGAGCGCGACGCGTGCCGCGGTCTCCCGGGCGCTGGCGCGCTCCAGTACCGGGCGGGCCTCGCCGAAGCCGTACTTCTGCATGCCGACCAGATCGGCGTGGCCGGGCCGGGGACGGGTCAGGGGGGCGCCGCGTCCGCGCGCGGACGTGGTCTCCACCGGTGCGGGACTCATCACCTCGGCCCACTTGGGCCATTCAGTGTTGCCGATCCGCAGGGCAACCGGTCCGCCCATGGTGAGGCCGTGGCGCACGCCGCCCGAGATGTTCAGTTCGTCCTGCTCGAACTTCTGGCGCGCGCCTCGGCCGTAGCCGAGTTTGCGGCGTGCCAAGTCGAGGCGGATCGCATCTAGAGTAACCGGGATTCCAGCGGGCAAACCCTCGACAATGGCGATGAGTTCGGGGCCGTGGGACTCTCCGGCGGTGAGCCAACGAAGCATGACCACTATCCTGTCACAGCCTTCCCGGTCAGGGCGCCGCGCATGGCGTGCAGCACCACGTCCTCATTCGGGAGCGGCTCGAACGGGTTGCCGGAGACGAAGATGCGCACCTGGATCAGGGCCTGGTGCAGCAGCATCCCCTCTCCGGACACCGCGGTGCCGCCCACCGACGACCAGGACCGGGCGAGGGCGCTGGGCCAGGGGGAATAGCTGACGTCGAACAGGAGCGCCTGCCGGCGCAGCCCGGCGGGAAACTCGGCGCCCGGGTCGCTGCCCCCGGGCAGGGTGCTGATCACCAGCTCGCTGACGCGGGCAGGGTCGGGCAGGTCGGTGAGCGGGTATACCCGTACCACGACCCCGAGGCTCTGCCCCAGTTCGACCAGATCGGCCGCCTTCGCCGGGGTACGCACGAGCACGTCGACCAGCTCCGCGCCCAGCTCAGCCGCGGCGACCAGGGCGGATGCCGCGGTGGCGCCGGCGCCGAGCAGGCACACGTGCACCGCGCGGCGAACTCCGGCTTCGGCAAGGGCACGCACCAGGCCGGTGACGTCCGTGTTGAAACCCTGCAACGTTCGCCTGCCGTCGGCTTCACCGAACAGCACCGTGTTGACGGAGCCGGTCTGAGCGGCGACCCGGTCGATGCCGTCGAGCTGCGCCTGGACCTCGTGCTTGAGGGGCATCGTGAGGGAGAGGCCGCGCCAGTCTGCGCCCCGGGACGCGAGGAAGTCCGGCAGTCCGCCCGCCGGCACCCGCACGGCGTCGTAGCGCCAGTCCAGGCCGAGCGCCTGGTACGCGGCCCGGTGCAGTGCCGGGGAGAGGGAATGCTCGACGGGCGAGCCCAGCACCGCGAGACGGCGCACGCGGGCAGAGTCACGGGCGGGGGCTGGCACGGATGCTTCGGGCTCAACCATATTCGGGGTGCTCGTCCATCCAGGCCAGCCATTTGTTCACGGCGGCGTCGTGCTCCGCGATCGTGGTGGAGAAGATCGTCTCCCCCGTGTCGAGGTTCCAGGACACGAAGTACAGCCAGGTGCCGTCGGCGGGGTTCACGGCGGCGTCGATCGCGATGTCGCCGGGGTTCGAGATCGGCCCCACGGGAAGCCCGGGGTGCACATAGGTGTTGTAGGCGTTGGCGGCGTCGGCGCGTTCGGCATCCGTTGTCTTCACCCGGTCGGTCGCCCCGGTCCCGTAGGCCACGGTAGCGTCGGACTGCAGGAGCCCGCTCTGCCACTTTGCCGGGTCGAGCCGGTTCAGGAACACGCGCGAAACCTTGTAGAAATCCTCCGTGAGCCCCGCTTCGCGTTGGATCAGGGCCGCGACAACGATGGTCTTCCAGCGGTTCTCGGGCGCGACCTCGGCAGCGTCGAGAGCCTCGAACTGTCGGTCGACGAGCGTGCGGATGGCCTCGGGCGCCGTGGTCTCCGGGGGGAACGTGTAGGTGGCCGGGAACAGGAACCCCTCGAGGGTGGTTGCCTCGCCCGGCAGGCCGTAGGGCTCGACGTCGGCGGCCGCGGCCTCGAGATCGACCAAGGGAATGCTGGTGCCCTCGCTGATCAGCTGGAGCACCGAGGCAGTCGTGGTTCCCTCGGGTATCACCACGGTCTGTTCGAGCTTGTTTTCCGGGTCGAGCAGGGCGTCGAGGGCGGCACGGCCGCTCATCTTGCCGGCCAAACGATAGGCGCCGGGCTGGAAGACGGGTGCCGGGCTCTCCGCGCGGAGCACCTCGTAGAACGCGTCGTAGCTCTTCACCACGTCCTGGGCGAGGAGGGAGTTCGCGACGTCCTGACCGGTTTCACCGTCGTGGATCATCACGATGACCTCGTCGCCTCCGGCGCCGTCGTAGTCCGCCGGGCCCTGCACCATGCCGATCACGGTACCGATCGGCTCCTGGAGCAGGAGGGCGGCGGCACCGGCGAGTCCGGCCAGGATCAGGAAGACGATCAGGCAGCCCCAGGTGCCCCGGCGGCCCCTCTTCTGCGGCACCGGAGCGGAGTCCAGCAGGGCGCGACGACTGGACCGGGTGCCTTCGCCCCGTGACTCACGGATGGCCCGACGCGAACTGAGAGGGTCCGCCGGGTCGATGGGGCTTGTCGGGTCGCCCGGCTCGGCCGGGGCTCCGGTGCTGTCGGCGGGAGGCGGTGTCATCGTTGAGGCTGCCCTTCATTCGGTGCGGCAGCTGGCGGGGACCCGGCTGGAAACTGGTCGCGCACGAGATCGACGGCGGTGCCGGCGGGTGTGCCCAGGGTGCGTTCGGTGTCGAGGGCATGCTGGAGGATGATGACCGCGGCGACTTGGTCGATCACGGGTTTTTGGGTTTTGGCCTTCCGCCCCGCGGAGCGCAGGACCGACTGCGCCGCGACGGTGGAAAGGCGCTCATCGACCAGGCGAACCGGAACGGCCAGGGACCGGGCCAGCAGCTCGGCGAACCCCACCGCATCGTTGGTCGACGCCGTGCGGTTGCCGGAGAGCGCGAGCGGCAGCCCGACCACCACCTCAACGGCGTCGAGCTCGGCCACCACAGCCACGATCCGGGCCACGTCCAGGCTGCCGGAGTGGTCGCGGCCCACGGTCTCGACCGGGATTGCCAGCAGGCCGTGCGCGTCGCTGCGGGCCAGGCCGATCCGGGCTTTCCCGACGTCGACTCCCACCCGCACACCGTGACGCATGGTTCAGCCTGCTACGGCGGATCGAACGGCCGCGAGAGCGTTCGGGATGGCTGCTGCGTCGGTGCCGCCGCCCTGGGCGAGGTCGTCCTTGCCGCCGCCGCCGCCGCCGAGGATGCCGGCGACCTGCTTCGCCAGGGCTCCCGCACGCTGGCCGGCCTCCCGGGCCGCGGGGTTGGTGGCCACGATGACGACGGGCTTGTCGGCGACCACGGCCGCGAGGGCTACGACCGCCGGCGTGCTGCCGAGCTGCGTGCGGGTGGCCGTGACCAGCATCCGCAGGTCGTCAGCGGAGCCCAGCGTGCCGACCTGCTCGGCCACGACATTGACGGAACCGGCCAGCTTTGCCGAGGCGACGAGGGCCGGCACCCTGTCGGAGAGGGCCCGCGCCTCGAACGCGGCGATCTTCTTCTCGGCGGCCTTGAGGCTCTGCACGAGCTCGTTGATGCGCTCTGGCAACTGCTCCCGCGGCGTCTTCAGGTGTGAGGTCAGCTGGGAGACGAGGGCGCGCTCGGTGGCCAGGTCGCGGAAGGCCTCGAGGCCGACCAACGACTCCACCCGGCGGTTCGTGGAACCGACAGAACCCTCGCTGACAAGGTTGATCATGCCGATCTCGGCGCTGGAGGCGACGTGGGTTCCCGCGCAGAGTTCGCGAGACCAGGGGCCGCCGATATCGACGACGCGCACTCGGTCGCCGTACTTCTCGCTGAACAGGGCCATCGCGCCGAGCGCCTTCGCCTCGGCCAGGGGCAGCTCCCGGGTGAGCACGGGCAGGTTGTCCCGGATGGCGTTGTTGGAGATCTCTTCGATCTCGCTTCGGGTCGCCGGGGACAGTGCCTGGTTCCAGGAGAAGTCGAGGCGGAAGAAGCCGGCCTTGTTGTACGAGCCGGACTGGTGGGCGTTCGGGCCGAGCACCTGGCGGAGGGCGGCATGCAGCACGTGTGTGCCGGAGTGCGCCTGTCGGGCACCGCGGCGCCAGTCGGGGTCGACGACGCTGGTGGCGGAGTCCCCGACGCCGACTTCGCCGGTCCGCACCTGAACCTTGTGACTGATCAGGCCCTTGACGGGCTTCTGCACGTCGAGCACCTCGAGCTCGTAGCCGGTGCCCACGATCAAACCGGCATCGGCCTCCTGGCCGCCGGACTCCGCGTACAGGGCCGTCTCGGCGAGGATCACCTCGGCGATGTCACCGGAGACGGCGCGGTCGACGGAGAGACCGTTGACGATGATCCCAAGCACGCTGGATTCGGTCTGCAGAGCGTCGTAGCCCGTGAAGACGGTCTCCCCCGCCGCGCGGAATGCGCTGTAGACCGACAGGTCGGCGAGGTGCGTCTTCTTGGCCTTGGCGTCGGCCTTGGCCATCGCGCGCTGCTTGGCCATCAGCGTGTCGAAGGCCTCGCGGTTGACGCTGAGCCCGGCCTCCTCGGCCATCTCGAGGGTGATCTCGATCGGGAAGCCGTAGGTGTCATGCAGGAGGAACGCGGTGTCGCCCGGCAGAACGACCTTGTCGGCCTTCTTGGTCTTCGCGACGGCGAGGTCGAGCACGGCGCTGCCACTGGCGAGGGTGCGTAGGAAGGTCTCCTCTTCGGCATACGCGGCCTGGCTGATGCGGGCGTAGTCCGCCTTGATCTCGGGGTACGCGCCGGCCATGGCGTCGCGCGAGGCCGGAAACAATTCGGGAAAGGTCGCGGCGTCGACGCCGAGGAGGCGCATGGCGCGCACGCTGCGGCGCATCAGGCGGCGCAGGATGTACCCGCGGCCCTCGTTGGACGGCATCACTCCGTCGCTCATCAGCATCAGGGACGACCGCACATGGTCGGCGACGATGCGCATCCGCACGTCGTCGTCGTGGACGGCCCCGTAGCGGCGACCGGACAGTTCCGCGGCCCGGTCGAGGACCGGGCGCACCTGGTCGATCTCGTACATGTTCTGAACGCCCTGTTTGAGGAAGGCGACACGTTCGAGCCCCATGCCGGTGTCGATGTTCTTCTTCGGCAGGTCGCCGAGGATGACAAAGTCGTTCTTGCTGGTGCCCTCGCCGCGGAGGTACTGCATGAAGACGAGGTTCCAGATTTCGACGTACCGGTCGTCGTCGGTGGCCGGGCCGCCGTCGATGCCGTAGGCCGGGCCGCGGTCGAAGAAGATCTCGGAGCAGGGTCCGGCGGGCCCGGGCTGACCGGTCGACCAGTAGTTGGAGTCCATGCCGAGACGCTGGATGCGGTGCTCGGGCAGGCCGAGGGCGCGCCAGTACCGAAAGGCCTCGTCGTCGTCCTCGTAGACGGTGACCCAGAGGTCCTTCTCGGCGAAGCCGTAGCCGCCGTCGGCATCCGAGCTGGTGAGTAGCTCCCAGGCGTAACCGATCGCCTGTTCCTTGAAGTAGTCGCCGAACGAGAAGTTGCCGTTCATCTGGAAGAAGGTGCCGTGACGCGGGGTCTTGCCGACCTCTTCGATGTCGTTGGTGCGGATGCATTTCTGAACACTCGTCGCTCGCGGGTAGGGGGGCGGCACGAGACCGGTCAAATACGGTACGAACGGAACCATCCCGGCCACCGTGAACAGGAGTGTGGGGTCGTCGCTGACAAGCGAAGCGGAGGGGACGACGGTGTGACCGCGATCGGCAAAGAAGTCGAGCCAGCGCCCGCGAATTTCAGCAGTCTGCATTAGTTCCGTAGTTCGTTGTAGTGGAAAAGATATGGATGATACCTACCTGGCGAGCACGTACTTGGCGAGTACTTACTTGGCAAGTTTTTCGATCGTGATTTCGGTCTCCGACTCGATGTCGCCGATGGCATCCCGCAGCTCGGCCTCACGCTTGCGGTAGCCGTCCGAGATGGCCTCACCGAATTCGCGCGCCTTGGTGTCCAGATCGGCGAAGAATTGCTTCCCCTGACGCGTCTTGCCGGCTTCGCGGGCGATGAGCAGCCCCGTGGTGACACCGACGACAAACCAGATGAAATTCTTCATAGCAATGCTCCCTGAATATGTGTGGAGACCCTGAAAAGTGGTGAAAAGGTCGGTTCACGGCGGTTGAACGTCTGGAACGACCGTCTGACCGGCGAATCCCTGACGGGTCGGCTCCGTTCCAGAGTACCCGACTACCTGTGGCGGCGGCGGCGGGTGCCGCCCGGGCGGGCAGCCCCCAGCGCCGCGCGAACCCCCGCGGAGAAGCCGGCCAGTTTGACCAGCGGGCCGCCGACGGTCGCCGCGACGAGGGCGACCAGGGCGGAGACGTTGCCCGTGACATCCGCCACGTTCGAGGTGATGGTGTCCACCCGGGCCAACTGCGCGTTGGTCTCCTGAATGGTCTTGGTGGATTCCTCGAGCAGTGGGGTGACGGTGTGGGTCAGGTCGCGGATGGCCACGGTCGTCTCGTCGAAGACGCGGCCGAGCTTGACCAGGGGCAGGGCCAGGAACCCAACCAACATCAGGAAGGCAGCGGCGAACACGAGCCCGACAATATCTCCACCAGACATTGACCAACCATCCATTCCAGATTCGACATTCACGAGCTTGGTGCGCGTACGCAAAGAGCGGACCACCCCAGGGTGATCCGCTCTCCAGCGTAGTTCAGTTGCAGCGCCTGACGGCGGTGCGGGTGAAAAGGAGCCTAGCGGGCCGCGTAGTACTCGACGACGAGCTGGACTTCACAGGTCACGGGGATTTCGATGCGCTTCGGGCGGCGCACGAGGCGGGCCTGCAGCTTGTCGATCTCGACCTCGAGGTAGGCGGGGAGCTTGGGCAGAACGTCGACGTGACCGCCGGCGGCTGCGACCTGGAACGGCTCCATGGCCTCGCTCTTGGGCTTGACGTGGATGAGCTGTCCCGGCTTCACGCGGAAGGAGGGACGGTCGACCAGCTGGCCGTCGATCAGGATGTGACGGTGCACGATCATCTGACGGGCCTGGGCGGTGGTGCGGGCGATCGCGGAGCGAACGAGAAGAGCGTCGAGACGGGTCTCGAGGATCTCGACGAGGTTCTCACCGGTCAGTCCCTGGGCGCGGCGAGCTTCCTCGAACGCGATCTTGAGCTGGGCTTCGCGGATGCCGTACTGAGCGCGTAAGCGCTGCTTTTCGCGGAGGCGGACAGCGTAGTCGGAGTCGGTCTTGCGCTTGGTGCGACCGTGCTCGCCCGGGGCGTACGGACGCTTCTCCAGATAGCGCGCGGCCTTCGGGGTCAGGGCGATGCCCAGGGCCCGCGAGAGGCGGGTCTTACTGCGGGTACGTGACTTGGTAGACACGGTGTCCTTTCGATGGAACTGCAAACAAGGGGAAACCAGGGCGGCGGCCGCGCGATGAGACAGCACGGCTCAACGTCATGGGAGTTCAGAGGGGTGGTGCCACGGGACGCCCGGCTACAGGGCGAGACCATCAAATCCGGAATCGGACGCAGCCGCATGCCGATTCCATTTGTAGGCAGCGATCAGGTTAGCACATCGGGTTGTTCGGCCGTTCCGCTCAGCGGGCACGGATGATCTTGCGCAACTTGGCGAGGCGGGCCGAGACCTCGCGCTCGTGGCCATGCTCGGTGGGCTCGTAATAGCGCACCTCGGCGAGCTCGTCCGGCGGGTACTGCTGGGCCAGCACGCCGAGGGCGTCGTCGTGGGGATACTTGTAGCCCTTGCCGTGGCCGAGGCGTTTGGCGCCTGGGTAGTGCGCATCCCGCAACGGTTTGGGCACCCGGCCGGTCTTGCCGTTCCGCACGTCGGCGATCGCCGCATCCAGGGCCATGTAGGCCGCGTTGGACTTGGGTGCGGTGGCCAGGTGCACGACGGCCTGGGCGAGCGGGATGCGGCCCTCGGGCATGCCGATGTATTGCACGGCGTCGGCGGCGGCGATGGCGATCACCAGCGCCTGGGGGTCGGCCATGCCGATGTCTTCGGAGGCCAGCACGATGATGCGGCGGCAGATGAACCGGGGATCTTCGCCGGCCTCGATCATGCGCGCGAGATAGTGGAGGGACGCGTCGACATCCGAGCCGCGTACCGATTTGATGAAGGCGCTGATGACGTCGTAGTGCTCGTCGCCGTTGCGATCGTAGCGCAGAAGCGCACGGTCGACAGCGAGGGCGACCACCTCGGTGGTGATGACCGGCTTCGCGTCGGACTCGGCGTCGACGGAGGACGCCGCCGCCACCGACCCAGCTTCCAGGGCGGTCAGCGCCCGTCGGGCGTCACCGGACGCGAGCCGGATGATCGCGGCCCTGGCTTCGGGGTCGAGCACGAACCGGTCGGCCAGGCCGCGCGGGTCGACCACGGCCCGGTCGACAACGACAGCGAGGTCGTCGTCGCTGAGCGTTTCGAGGGTGAGCAGTAGGGAGCGGGACAGCAGCGGCGAGATGACGGAGAAGGACGGGTTCTCGGTGGTGGCGGCCACGAGGATGATGACCCCGTTCTCCACCCCGGGCAGGAGAGCGTCCTGCTGCGCCTTGCTGAACCGGTGGATCTCGTCCAGGAAGAGCACGGTGGAGAGTCCGTAGAGGTCCCGGCTGGTGCGCGCCTCTTCCATTACCTGGCGCACGTCCCGCACTCCGGCCGACACGGCGGACAGCTCGACGAACCGGCGGCCCGAGCTGCGCGCGATGGCCTGGGCCAGGGTGGTCTTGCCGGTGCCGGGCGGGCCCCACAGGATGACGGAGATCGCGCCCTGCTCCCCTGTCTTGTCACTGGCCAGGCTGACCAGCGGGGAGCCCGGTGTGAGCAGATGCTTCTGACCGGCGACCTCCTCGAGGCTCGTCGGGCGCATCCGTACGGCGAGGGGTGTGGCCCCGCTGCGCAGTCCCGGTTGTGAATCCACCATGGGTCCAGCGTAGTTTGTGCCGGTGACCGGGCCGATCCTGAACCGGTGCTGCCCGGAGCGGATGTTTGTTTGCCCTCTCCGGGTTGCGTAGAGTTCAACATGGTTCGGGCGCCAGACGCTGGAGCCGTCCCCGTTCGATCGGGCCTTCCGATGGAGGCCGCCTGGAGGCTACGACGTGGTACCGAACAAGAAGCAAGAACGTGAAGCCCGCGAGGCGCGCGTGCGTGTACGCGCCTTTCAGGCCCGGCGTTCGGTGAATGCGCACCAAGTGAAGCGGCGACGGCGGGACAACCTCATCGCCGGCGTCAGCGTGGCCGTGGTCGTGGCGCTGGCCGTCGGCGCCCAGGTGCTGTTCTTCACCGGAGGCCCCGGCAGCCCGGCACCCTCCGTGGCCGACACCGCTTCCCCCTCCGCGTCGGCCGCACCGTCCGACAGCGCGAACAGCGGCGAGGTGCCGCCCAGCACCCTGGCGGAAGACCGCACCTGGACCGGCACGCTGGCCCTCAACGGCATTCCGCTCGAGATCGAGCTCGATGGAGCCCTCGCCCCTCAGGCGGTGTCCTCGACCATCAACCTGATCACCACCGGCTTCTACCAGGACGTGACCTGCCACCGGCTCACCGACGGCGGTTTCTTCGTGCTGCAGTGCGGGGACCCGACCGGAACGGGATCGGGTGGCCCCGGCTACAGTTATGGACCGATTGAAAACGCCCCGGCCGACGATGTGTACCCGGCCGGCACGCTGGCCATGGCCCGACAGGGCGGCAACGCCTACAGTATGGGCAGCCAGTTCTTCATCGTCTACGACGACACGACCATCCCCGCCGACGCGGTCGGCGGCTACACGGTGCTCGGCCGGGTGACCGATGGACTGGACGAAATCAAAGCGCAGATCACGGCTGCCGGCGTCGCCGACGGCTCTTCGGACGGCACCCCTCAGGTGCCGACCAGCATCACTCAGGTATCAGTTCAGTAGAACAGACGAACAGCGCGCGGGCTTGCAATAGGCTTGACCGGGTATTGGCTCACTTGTGAGCACACAACGACATCGATAAGGTGAGGCTCTTGACTACGACAGATCAGCAACCATGGGGTCGCGTAGACGAAACCGGCACGGTTTACGTGCGCGAAGCGACAGGCGAGCGCGCCGTGGGACAGTATCCCGACGCGACGCCGGAAGAGGCGCTTGCCTACTTCGAACGGAAATACGTTGAGCTCAACGGCCAAGTCACGCTTCTCGAACAGCGCGCCAAGGGTGGCGCACCTGCCGCAGATATCGCGAAATCCGTCAAACATCTGACCGAGGCTGTGGCGAACGCCAACGCGGTCGGCAACCTGGCAGCCCTGGCCACCCGCCTGGGTGCCCTCGGCGGCGCGGTGACCGAGCTCACCGAGCAGCAGGGCGCCGAAGCGAAGGCTGCAGCGACCGCCGCCGTCGCCGAGCGTGCCGCGATCGTCGCCGAGGCCGAGGCTCTCGCCGCCGAAGACCCGGCGAAGACGCAGTGGAAGCAGACCAGCGCTGCTCTGGAAGCCCTGTTCGCGAAATGGCAGGCCCACCAGCACGATGCTCCGCGCATTCCCAAGGGCGAGGCCAATGACCTCTGGAAGCGGTTCCGCGCGGCCCGCACCACGATCGAGCAGAACCGCAAGGCATTCTTCGCCGAGTTGGACAGCGCCCACAAGGACGTTCGCAACCGCAAGCAGCACCTGATCGAACAGGCCGAGGCTCTCGCCCCCAAGGGCGCCGATGGCATCCCGGGCTATCGCAATCTGCTCGACGAGTGGAAGCTCGCGGGTCGCAGCGGCAAGAAGCAGGACGACGCCATGTGGGCCAAGTTCAAGGCAGCCGGCGACGTGCTTTACTCGGTCAAGTCCGAAATCGACGCGCACGACGACGAGGAGTTCGCGGGAAACCTGACTCTTAAGGTCGAGCTGCTCACCGAAGCCGAACTTCTGCTGGCCGAGACGGACCGCGCCAAGGCGCGCAGCGTGCTGAGCTCCATCCAGCGCCGGTGGGACGCCATCGGCAAGGTTCCGCGCGACTCGGTCAAGTCCATCGAGGACCGCATGCGCAAGGTTGAGGCAGCCGTGCGCAAGCTCGACGACGACCACTGGAAGCGCAACAACCCGGAGACCAAGGCTCGCGCCGAGGGTCTGGCCGGTCAGCTGAACGATGCCATCGTCAAGCTCGAGGCCGAACTGGCCGCGGCGCAGGCCGGCGGGGATGCCGCGGCGATCACGGAAGCCACCGAGGCTCTCGAGACCCGCAAGGCGTGGCTGAAGGCCATCGGCCAGTAGCCCGGCCGTCCACAGCATGACCAGCGGGGATCTGTCCACAGATCCCTGCTTTTTGTGGGCGGGAGAACACACCCGGCGCACGCTGAGTCGATGAACCCACAATCGATGAACTCACGCCTTCCCGTGGTGCTCTCTGCCCAGGACCTGCCGCTTGCGGAGCTGTGCGGCGCCCGTCTCGACGGGGAACTCTTCACCCTGGGCGACTTTTGGTGCCCGGTCGACGAGGTCGATGACCGGGTGCGACGCGCCCGAGCCGTCGGGTTGCTGCTTGCGTCCCCAAGGGCCATCGCCGAGCGGATGACCGCTGCCTGGATCTACGGTCTGGCGCCGGAACCTCGCCGCCACCACTTCTGCGTGCAGAGTTCCGCCCGAATGAAACTGGTCCCGTCACCCCGAATGCAGATCCGCGAGGTGAGCTGCCCGTCCGACCAGCTTCAGGCGATCTCCGGCCTCCGGGTCACGCTGCCCCTGCGCACCGCCGTCGACCTCGTCCGCTGGCACGACGAGCCCACCGACGGTGTCCGGGTTGCCCTGATCGCCGCCCTGCTGCGCCTGGCCGGCTGCACCAGCACCGACCCGGCGAGTCGCCTATGCGCGGCACCCAACCTGCCGTTCAAGGCTCCGGCCCTCACCCGACTGCGAGAGGTGCAACGGTACCTCGACGAGCATCCGCGCCCCACCTGATGTCTCTACCGGGAGGCCAATGCGAGCTCAATGGCCGCTCAGCCCTCGTTGACGCGATAGACGTCATAAACGGCGTCGATACGGCGCACCGCATTGAGCACGCGATCGAGGTGCGTGGTGTCGCCCATCTCGAAGACGAACCGGCTGATCGCGAGTCGGTCGGAGGAGGTGTGCACCGTCGCCGACAGGATGTTGACGTGATGCTCCGACAGCACCCGGGTGACGTCGGAGAGCAGCCCGGAGCGGTCGAGAGCCTCGATCTGGATCTGCACCAGGAACAGGCTCTTGGAAGTGGGCGCCCAATCGACGTCGATCATGCGCTCGGGTTCCTTGAGCAGGGACTGCACGTTGCGACAGGATGCCTGGTGCACCGATACCCCAGCGCCGCGCGTGATAAACCCCACGACTTTGTCGCCCGGCACGGGAGTGCAGCACCGGGCAAGCTTCACCAGGATGTCGGGGGCGCCGCGCACGAGGATGCCCGAGTCGCTGTTGCGGAGCGTCTGGGTGCGGCCGTGGGGCGCGAACGGCAGGTCCGTGGCGTCGCTCTCCTCGACGCTCTGCAGGGTGGCAACCACCTTCTCCAGCACCGACTGCGTCGACACATGCCCCTCGCCGACGGCGGCGTACAGCGCAGAGACGTCTTCATACTTCATCACCGCGGCAACTTCGGCGAAGGAGTCCTGGTTCATCAGTTTCTGCAGCGGCAGGTTCTGCTTGCGCATAGCGCGTGCGATGGCGTCGCGGCCCTGCTCGATCGCCTCGTCGCGGCGCTCCTTGGTGAACCACTGGCGGATCTTGTTGCGAGCCCTGGGGCTCTTGACGAAGTTCAGCCAGTCCTTGCTCGGCCCGGAGTCGGGATTCTTCGACGTGAACACCTCGACGACGTCACCGGTGACGAGAGGGCTCTCCAGCGGGACGAGGCGCCCGTTGACCTTGGCGCCCATGGTGCGATGGCCGACCTCGGTGTGCACGGCGTAGGCGAAGTCGACCGGGGTGGCGTCGGCCGGCAGACCGATCACCCGGCCCTTGGGGGTGAAGACGTAGACCTCTTTGGCGCCGATCTCGTAGCGCAGCGAGTCGAGGAACTCTCCCGGGTCGGCCGTTTCGGCCTGCCAGTCGGAGATGTGGGCGAGCCAAGCCATGTCGGTGTCGCTCTGCGGGCCCGGACCGGAACTCTTGCCGGTGGTCTGCTCCTTGTACTTCCAGTGCGAGGCCACGCCGAATTCGGCGCGCTGGTGCATTTCCTGGGTGCGGATCTGGATCTCCACGGCGCGCCCGCTCGGGCCGAGAACCGTGGTGTGCAGCGACTGGTACAGGTTGAATTTGGGGGTGGCGATGTAGTCCTTGAACCGGCCGGGAAGCGGCGTCCACCGGGCGTGGATTGCGCCGAGAACCGCGTAGCAGTCCCGCACCGAGTTGACGAGAACTCGAATGCCGACCAGGTCGTAGATGTCGTCGAACTCGCGCCCGCGCACGACCATCTTCTGGTAGATCGAATAGTACTGCTTGGGCCGGCCGGCGACCTTGCCCCGGATGCGGGCGGCCTTCAGGTCGTCGACGATCGAGTCGATGACGTGCTGAACGAACTCTTCGCGCTGCGGAGTGCGCTGCTTGACAAGACTGTCGATCTCGGCGTAGAGCTTGGGGTACAGCACCGCGAACGAGAGGTCTTCGAGCTCCCACTTGATGGCCTGGATGCCCAGGCGATGCGCGAGCGGCGCGTAAATCTCCAGCGTCTCGGTCGCCTTCCGAACCGCGGACTCGGCAGGCACGAATCCCCACGTGCGCGCGTTGTGCAGCCGGTCGGCGAGCTTGATGATCAGCACACGAATGTCCTTAGACATCGCCACGATCATCTTGCGCACGGTCTCGGCCTGGGTGCTGTCGCCGTACTTGACCTTGTCCAGCTTGGTGACGCCGTCGACCAGCATGGTGATCTCGTCGCCGAAATCGTGCCTCAGCTGGTCGAGAGTGTACTCGGTGTCCTCCACGGTGTCGTGCAGCAGTGCCGCCGAGACGGTCTTGGGGCCGATGCCCAGATCCGCCAGGATCTGCGCGACCGCGACCGGATGTGTGACGTACGGCTCTCCGCTGCGGCGAAACTGGCCCTCATGCGCCTGCTCCGCGGTGACGTAGGCCCGCTCGATGATCGAGAGGTCCACCTTGGGATGGTGCATCCGCACGGTCTTCAGCAGCGTATCGACCGCGCCGACCGGTTGGGCCCGGGAAAAGATCCGAGGCACGAGGCGCCGCAAGGATGCCGGCGGGAGCGGAGCCGGGTAGGCAGGAGGAGTCGTCAGTTCAGTCATCTGGCCACCTCCATCCGCTTGATCAATTATTACTGCTCCCGAGCCGGATCGGGTACCACTTCCGGCTCGGGTGCGGGCCTCCTCCGGCGGTGATCAGGGCCGACTAGGTGCTGACTTCGGCGGCCACCTTCAGCGCGGGGCCGGCCTTCGCGCGCTGGGCGAGAACCTTCTGGTCGGCCCGGCGCACGGCCGGCTCCGCGGAGCGGATTTGAGCGTACAGCGGCGACGCGATGAAGATCGTCGAGTAGGCGCCGGCGACGATGCCGATCAGAAGTGCCAACGAGATGTCCCGAAGGGTTCCTGCCCCGAGCACGAGCGTTCCGATGAAGAGGATCGAGGCGACCGGCAGCACCGCGACGACGGAGGTGTTGATCGAGCGCACCAGGGTCTGGTTGACGGCCAGGTTCACGGATTCGGCCAACGTGCGCGTCTCGGCGCCCGCCTCCGAGGTGTTCTCGCGGATCTTGTCGAAGACCACGACCGTGTCGTAGAGCGAGTAGCCGAGGATCGTGAGAAATCCGATCACGGCAGCCGGGGTGATTTCGAAACCGGTGATGCCGTAGATCCCGGCGGTGATGACGAGGTCGTGCATCAGCGCGGTCATGGCCGCGACCGACATCTTCCAGGTGCGGAAGTACAGTGCCATGCCGATGGCGGCGAGCACGAGGAAGATGAGGAGTCCGCGCACGGCCTGGCCGGTGATGTCCTGGCCCCAGACCGGACCGATGAAGGACGCGGTGACCTGCTCGATCGGCACGGCGTAGGCATCCGCCAGCGCGGCGCGAATCTCCCGGGTCTCGTCGCTGGTGAGCTGGTCGGTCTGCACGCGGATGCCGGTGGTGCTGACGCTCGACACCCTGGGCGTCGCCAACGGGACGACCTCGGTCACGGCATCGGCGGCAGCTCGCTGGTCCTGGTCGGCGACCTGGGAGATCTTGAACTCGGAGCCTCCCGTGAACTCGATGCCGAAGACGAAGCCGCCACGCAGCTGGGGAACGACGATGGCCACGAAGAGTGCCACGACCGCGACCAGGTACCAGGTCTTGCGCCGCCCGACGATGTCGAACGAGCGCTTGCCGGTGTGCAGGTCGTTGCCGAACTGGGAAAAGCTAGCCATTAGGAATCCTTCCCGTCGGTCGTTCGATCCGCACTGGAACCGACGAGTTCTGACGCCTTGCGCTCGGCGATGGTCTGGCGCTTGGCTGCCTCACGGCTGGCCGAGGACAGTTTGGCGGAAGGGAGGTCATCCGAGGGACGGAATTTCGCCCGCCCGCGGTAGGTCGCGCCCAGGGCCCGCGGGTCGAGGCCGCTGAACTTATGTCCGTCGCTGAAGAACTTCGTGCGTGCCAGCAGCTGGAGCATCGGGTGGGTGAAGAGCATGACCACGAGCACGTCGACGAGGGTGGTCAGCCCCAGGGTGAGGGCGAAGCCCTTGACGTTGCCGACGGCGACGATGAACAGGACGCCGGCGGCCAAGATGTTGACCGCGTCGGAGGCGAGGATGGTGCGCAGGGCGCGCTTCCAGCCGGCCTCGACGGAGGATTCGAGCCCTCGTCCGTCCCGGAGCTCATCACGCACCCGCTCGAAGTAGACGATGAAGGAGTCGGCGGTGATGCCGATCGCGACGATCAGACCCGCGACGCCGGCCAACGACAGCCGGTAGCCCTCGCGCCAGGACAGGATCGTGATCAGCAGGTAGGTGATGATCGCGGCGACCGTGAGCGACGCCACGGTGACGAGGCCGAGCAGGCGATACTGGATCAGCGAGTAGAGCACGACCAGTACGAGTCCGATCAGGCCTGCGATCAGGCCGCCGGTGAGCTGGCTCGAGCCCAGGGTCGCCGAGATGGTGTCCTGGCTCTGCACGGTGAAGCTGATCGGCAGGGCGCCGAACTTGAGCTGGTCGGCGAGGGCCTTCGACGAGTCCTGGTCGAAGTCACCGCTGATCTGCGCGTTGCCGTCGGTGATGGCCGCCAGGGTGCGCGGGGCCGAGATGACGTTGCCGTCGAGCACGATCGCGAACTGGTTCTGCGCTGCGGTGAGCGCGTTCAGCCGGGTGCTGACGTCGGCGAAGGCCTTGGTTCCGGTTCCGTCGAAGGTGATGTTGACGACCCATTCACCGGTCGTGGCGCCGCTCTGCGTGGTCTGCTGGCCGTTGGTCGCGTCGGAGACGTTCTCGCCGCTGACTTCGACCGGGCCGAGGATGTACTTGATGGAGCCGTCGGCCTCACAGGTGACAAGCGGCTCCGCCGCCGGTGCCACATTGGTGGTATCGATCTTGCTGCAATCGAAGGCCTCGTACTGGGCCTGGAGCGCGGGGGTGATCCAGTTCAGGTCGCTCCCGTCGGTGGGCACCGCGGTCGGGGTGCTTTCCAGACTCGGGTCGACCGTGGGGGTCGGTACCGGGGTCGCGACCCCGTCCTCTCCGACAACGTTTTCACCGACGCTGGCCGCGGACGGGGCACCGGCCACGAGCACCGGGCGGAACTCGAGCTTGGCTGAGGACTCGATTCGGTTGATCGTCGCGTCGTCCGGCACGCCGGGGATGGACACGACGATGTTCTGGCCGCCCTGGGTGTTGATCTCCGCCTCGGAGACGCCTGCCGAGTCGATGCGCTGCCGAATGATCTTCACGGCCTCGTTGAGCTGCTCCGAGGAGACGGACTGCCCGGACTCGAGCTTCGGCGCGAGGATGATCTGCGTGCCGCCCTCGAGGTCCAGGGCCAGCTTGGGCGTCCAGGATCCGCCGCCGGTGAGCACGCCGGCCGTGTTGAGCGCAATCAGGCCGACGATGATCACACCCAGCCACGTGAGGGAACGCCAGGCCTTCTTGGCCGGAGACGACTTTGCCACCAGAGAACTCAGCTTTCTATGCTCATGCTCATGCCCGCGCCGAGGCGCGGGCATGGAGAGGGATTGGTTAGGCGTCGCCCTTTTTAGGCTCTTCGTCGGTGTCGGCGACGCGCTGACCGAAGTCAGGTTCGCCCATAACGGTGGCGCTGCCCTGTTTCAGCTCGGCGACGCCCTCATCTTCGGGCTCGGCCACGATCGGTTCCACCACGCGGGCGATGGTCTGACGGTGCAGCTGCACGACGGTTCCCGGAGCGATCTCGAGGGCAACCTTGTTCGCCTCCTCGTCAATCGCGAGAATGGTTCCGTACATGCCGAAGTTGGTCATGACCTCGGCGCCGACGACCATCTGGGCCTGCAGGGCAGCGAGGTCCTTCTGGCGTTTGCGGCTGTTGCGGAACATGAAGAACACGAGCGCCGCGAGAACGGCGAGCATGACGAGAGTCAACGGATCCATAAAACTGTGGGACCTTCCGGTTGCGGCGCGAGGGCCGAAGTCTGTGCGTCTGGCTCGGGGGAACCAGCACGAGTGGTTCGAAGCGAACCAACTCGAATTATAGGTCATCCAGCATAAGAGGGATTGGCGGCCCGCCCACCAGAGGCGCCGTCAGGCCGAAATGCCGCCACGCTTCCGCGGTCGCCACCCGGCCGCGCGGGGTGCGCATCAGGAAGCCGATCCGCACCAGGAACGGCTCCACGACGGCCTCGATGGTCTCGGACTCCTCCCCCACGGACACCGCGAGCGTGTTCAGACCCACCGGCCCTCCCCCAAAACGGGTCAGGATGATGCGCATCACCTCCCGGTCGAGCCGGTCGAGCCCGATGGCGTCGACGTCGTACAGCTCGAGAGCCGCGTGCACCGCGGCCACATCGGCGTCTCCACCGTGCACCAGCGCGTAGTCCCGCACCCGCCGGAGCAGGCGGTTGGCGATTCTGGGCGTGCCGCGGCACCGACCGGCGATCTCGGCGGTGGCGGCCGTGTCGATCGACAGGTCGAGCAGTTTGGCTGCCCGGCCGAGCACCTGCTCGAGTTCGTCGTCGGTGTAGAACTCGAGGTGGGCGGTGAAGCCGAACCGGTCGCGCAGTGGGTTGGGCAGCAGTCCGGACCGGGTCGTGGCGCCAACCAGGGTGAACGGTGCCAGGTCGAGGGGAACAGAGGTGGCGCCGGCGCCTTTGCCGACCATGATGTCGATGCGGAAGTCCTCCATCGCCAGATAGAGCATCTCCTCGGCGGAACGGGCCATGCGGTGGATCTCGTCGATGAACAGCACCTCGCCGGGCACCAGCGAGGAGAGTACCGCCGCCAGATCACCGGCGTGCTGGATGGCCGGGCCGCTGGACATCCGCAGCGGGCGGTTGCCCTCGTAGGCGATGATCATGGCCAAAGTGGTCTTGCCGAGTCCGGGCGGGCCGGCCAGAAGGATGTGGTCGGGGGTGCGGCTCTGCATGGTAGCGGCGGTCAGGAGCAGCTGCAGCTGCCCGCGAACCTTCTGCTGGCCGACGAACTCGCCGAGGCTGCGCGGACGGAGGGCACCCTCGAAGGCGAGTTCGGCGTCGCCCCCGAGTTCCGGCTTGGTGAGCTCCACGCCGGGATCTCCGGCCAGACCCTGTGCGCCGGTCACGGGCGACGCTCCGATGCCTGCTGGGCCGGGCCGAGCCTGACGAGTACGAGGCGAAGGAGCGCTGCGACGCCGACCTGCCCGGGTTCGACGGTCTCCGCGAGGGTCTCGTCGACGGCCTCGGCGGCCACCTTCTCCGACCAGCCGAGCCCGATCAGGGCGGCCTGCACGTTCGCCGACGCGCTGGTGGGCTCCGGGCGGGCGGATGCCGCGGCCGTGACGGTCACGAACACCTTGCCGGCCAGGGAGAGCACGATCAGTTTGGCCGTTTTCGGGCCGATGCCGCTGACCCTGCGGAAAGCGCCGTCGTCTTCTGCCGAGACGGCCTGCGCGATCTGGACGGGGCTGAGCACCGCGAGTACGCCGAGGGCCGATTTCGGGCCGACCCCGGTGACGCCGACCAAAAGCTCGAAGACCTCGAGTTCGTCGGCGGACGGGAATCCGAAGAGGGTGAGCGAGTCCTCGCGCACGATAAGGGTGGTCGAAAGCCGGGCCTCCGTGCCGACGCGCAGGGAGAGCGCAGTGGCCGGGGTGACCTGTACGGCCAGACCGACTCCCCCGACCTCGATCACGGCCGTGGAACCCACGGCAGACAGGACAAGGCCACGAACGGAAGCAATCACCGCTTCAGACTACGGGGCACCGGCGACACTGCGCTGCGCTCGGCGGCGCGCCACGCCTTCTGGGCCGGGGTCAGGGTGCCGGGGACCACGTCGGCGCTGGTGGGCAGGGTGCCGCCGGCCGCCCCGGTGCGCCAGGCATGGCAGATCGCGATGGCCAGCGCGTCCGCGGCATCCGCGGGCTTGGGCACCTCGGCCAGGCCCAGCACCCGCGCCACCATGGCGCCGACCTGGGCTTTGTCGGCGGACCCGTAGCCGGTGATGGCTGCCTTGACCTCGCTCGGGGTGTGCAGGGTGACCGTCAGCCCACGCTGAGCGGCCAGGAGCAGCGCGACGCCGCTCAGCTGGGCGGTGCCCATCACGGTGCTGACATTGTCCTGAGCGAACACCCTCTCGATGGCGACGACCGCCGGCTTGTGCCTGTCGAGCAGGTCTTCCAGGCCCCGGCTGATCAGCAGGAGCCTCTGCTCGAGCGGCAAGTCCGGCGAGCTGCGCAGCACGGTCACGTCGACCAGGGACGCGGATCGGTTGGCGGCGACGTCTACGATTCCGACGCCGCAGCGGGTCAGCCCGGGATCGATGCCCAGAACCCGGACCGACACAGCGCGCTACTCGGCTTCGGCCTGAAGCTCCGCGATGACCTCGGGCGACACGTCGTAGTTACTGTAGATGTTCTGCACGTCGTCGAGCTCTTCGAGGGCGTCGATCAGCCGGAACACCTTGCGGGCGGTCTCGGCGTCGACCTCTACCTTGAGCTGGGGCACGAACGCGATGTCGGCGGAGTCGTAGTCGATCCCGGCGGTCTGCAGGGCGGTCCGGGTCGCGACGAGATCGTGCGCTTCGCTGAAAACCTCGAACTTCTCACCGTCGTCGACGACCTCTTCGGCGCCCGCGTCAAGCACGGCGAGGAGCACGTCATCTTCGCTGAGGCCGTTGCTCTTCGGCACGACGACGATGCCCTTGCGGTGGAAGTTGTACGCGACGCTGCCGGGGTCGGCCATGTTGCCGCCGTTTCTGGACATGGTGGTGCGCACCTCGGCGGCCGCGCGGTTCTTGTTGTCGGTCAAACACTCGATCATGACGGCGACGCCGTGCGCGGCGTAGCCCTCATACATGATGGTGGTGTAGTCGACTACTTCGCCGGACAGGCCGGCGCCGCGCTTGACGGCACGGTCAATGTTGTCGTTGGGAACAGAGGTCTTCTTGGCTTTCTGGATCGCGTCGACCAGGGTCGGGTTGCCCGACAGGTCGGCGCCACCCATGCGGGCCGCGACTTCGATGTTCTTGATCAACTTGGCGAAGGCCTTGGCCCGACGCGAGTCGGTAACCGCCTTCTGGTGCTTTGTTGTCGCCCACTTGGAATGTCCGGACATGAGTCTCCCGTTGTCTTTGGCTGTCGTGACGTGGCTGTCGATTGGCGCGGGGGTACCGCCGCCGTGCTGGTCGCTGCACTACTGGTGCCATTGGCCGTTGCACCGTGGGGTGCGCCTCATTCTAACCCGCGATGCCTGATGGGCCGGGCTTCACGCGCCCGGGGCCGCGGCGATCAGTTTGTTCAGGGTGCGGAGGTTGCGGGTGGTGGTGGTCGACCGGTAGCGGGCCTTGCCGCTCAGCTTGCTGAACGGACTGTTGATGCCGATGCTTCGGCGCACCTGCCAGTAGAGCACGCCGGTTCCGGGCCGAACCTGCTCCGTTTCCGGGTCCGGTTCCCCAGCCGCCTCGAGCAGTTCCTCGAGCGCGGTCCGCGCCGATCCGAACACGACATACGGATGCCAACCGTCCCGCTCCGCATCGAATGGGAACGCCCGCGCCACCCTGTCGAGTGCGTCAACGCCGAGCAGCACGATCCACGCCTGATAACCGAAGTTGTCGGAGAGAGCGCGTTCGATTGTGGCCTTGAGGGCCGCGGCATCCGTCTCGCCCGCCGTGAAGAGCACGTTACCGCTGGCCAGAACCGTGCGGACATCCGTGTAGCCGAGCCCGCGGAACACGGCCCGCAGGTCCGCCATCGTGATCGTGATCCCGTTGACGTTGATTCCGCGCAGGAGCGCCACCCAGCCGGCCATGACCGGAGCCTAGTAGCGGAAGCCGGCGGCGGCCACCTTCTGCAGGAAATAGTCGTGGAACCGGTGCTCCCCGGTGATCTCGGGGTGGAATGAGGTTCCGAGCAGGTTGTCCTGCTCGACCGCGACGCAGCGCCCGTCCGAGAGCGTGGCTATCGCGCGGGCCCGGGTCCCGACGGACTCCACCACGGGGGCGCGGATGAAAATGGCGTGCACCGGCGGCTCACCGAGCACCGGCACGTCGAGGTCGGTCTCGAAAGAGAGCGTCTGCGAACCGAAGGCGTTGCGACGCACGGCGATGTCGAAGCCGCCGATGCTCTGCTGCCCTTCGATCCCGTCGATGACGGTGTCGGCGAGCATGATCAGGCCCGCGCAGGTGCCGTAGACGGGCAGGCCGGCCCGCACGGCCTCGGCCAGCGGTTCCGCCACGCCGAACGCGCGGGCCAGTTTGTCCATGACGCTGGATTCGCCGCCGGGGATCACGAGCCCGCTGATGCGGTCCAGTTCCTCTGGGCGGCGGATGAGTTCGACTTCGGCGCCGAGGGACCGCAGTACCTCGGCGTGCTCACGAAAGTCACCCTGCAGGGCGAGAACTCCAACGCTCACGAACGGGTATCTACCAGCCGCGCTCTGAGAGGCGGTGCGGCGCAGCCAGATCGGACACGTTGATGCCGACCATGGCCTCGCCGAGTCCGCGCGAGACGGATGCGATGACGCTGGGGTCGTCGTAGAAGGTGACGGCCTTGACGATGGCGTTGGCGCGGGCCTGCGGGTTGCCCGACTTGAAGATGCCGGAGCCGACGAATACACCGTCCGCACCCATCTGCATCATCAGGGCCGCGTCGGCGGGGGTGGCCACGCCACCCGCGACGAAGAGCACGACGGGGAGCTTGCCGGTGGCGGCGATCTCGGCGACGAGTTCGTACGGCGCCTGCAGTTCCTTCGCGGCGACGTACAGTTCGTCCTTGGTCAGAGCCGACAGGCGGGCGACCTCACCCTTGATGGTGCGGATGTGCTTCATGGCCTCCGAGACGTCGCCGGTGCCGGCTTCGCCCTTGGACCTGATCATGGCCGCGCCCTCGTTGATGCGGCGAAGCGCCTCACCCAGGTTGGTCGCGCCACAGACGAACGGGACCGTGAAGTTCCACTTGTCGATGTGGTTGACGTAGTCAGCCGGGCTCAGCACCTCGGACTCGTCGATGTAATCGACGTTCAGGGCCTGAAGGATTTGAGCTTCGACGAAGTGGCCGATGCGCGCCTTGGCCATCACCGGGATGGATACCTCGGCGATGATGCTGTCGATCAGGTCGGGGTCGCTCATGCGGGCAACGCCACCCTGGGAACGGATGTCGGCGGGAACGCGCTCAAGGGCCATGACGGCGACAGCACCGGCGTCCTCGGCGATGCGAGCCTGCTCGGCGTTGACGACGTCCATGATGACGCCGCCCTTCATCATGTCGGCGAGACCACGCTTGACGCGGCTCGAACCAAAGGCGGAAGTGGTTTCAGTCATAGCTTTGATTCTATTCCTTGGGTGGTGTCGATTCCGCCCGGCGGGTGCCGGTGGAGGGGTATATACGGCTAGTTGCCATCCTGGGGCCAGCCCTCGGCGACTTCGCGCCGCACATCGCCCAGAAGACGGGGAATCGCCTTCGTTCCGGCGATGATCGGGAAGAAGTTCGAGTCGAGCGCCCAGCGGGGAACGATGTGCTGGTGTAGGTGCTCGGCAATGCCCGCGCCGGCAATACGGCCTTGGTTCATGCCGATGTTGAAGCCGTCGCAGTGCGACACCGCCTTGAGCACACGCATGGCCACCTGGGTGAGACTGCCGATCTCGGCGACCTCCTCCGGACTGGCCTCATCGTAAGTCGCGACGTGCCGGTACGGACAGACCAGCAGATGCCCGCTGTTATACGGGAACAGGTTCAGCAACACGTAGGCGTGCGTGCCGCGGGCCACAATCAGTGCCTTCTCGTCGGTCATGCTCGGGGCCAGGCAGAAGGGGCAGTCATCCGGGTGCGGCTGCTGGCCGTCCTGGATGTAGACCAGGCGGTGCGGGGTCCATAGCCGTTGGAAGGCATCCGGAACCGCGGCGAACTCGGACGACTGCTCGAGCCCCTCGAACTCGTCGCTGTGCGTGTCCATCTCAGACCTGGCCCTGGGTCGTGACCTGCGCGCGCGCATGGATCGCGGCGATGATGCGACGGATGGCCTCGTCGGCCGGTACGCCGTTCTCCTGGGTGCCGTCGCGGAACCGGAAGCTCACCGAGCGATTGGAGCGGTCATCCTCGCCGACGATCAGCTGGAAGGGCACCTTCGCCTTGGTGTGGTTGCGGATCTTCTTCTGCATGCGGTCGTCGGAGTGGTCGACCTGGGCGCGCACGCCTGCCGTCTCGAGCCGGCCGATGATTTCGTCGAGGTATGGACCGTATTGCTCGGACACGGGGATGCCGACGACCTGCACCGGGGACAGCCACACCGGGAACGCCCCGGCGTAGTGCTCGGTGAGCACGGCGAAGAAGCGTTCGATCGAACCGAACAGGGCCCGGTGGATCATCACCGGGCGCTGGCGGGAGCCGTCGGAGGCGGTGTACTCGAGGTCGAACCGTTCCGGCAGGTTGAAGTCCAGCTGGATGGTGGACATCTGCCAGGTGCGGCCGATCGCGTCGCGGGCCTGCACGGAGATCTTCGGGCCGTAGAAGGCGGCGCCGCCCGGGTCGGCCACGAGTTCGAGACCGGATGCTTCGGCGACTTCGCGCAAGGTGTCGGTCGCTTCCGCCCAGGCCTCGTCGGTGCCGACGAACTTCTTCGGGTCCTTCGTGGAGAGCTCGAGGTAGTAGTCCTCGAGGCCGTAGTCGGCGAGCAGCTTGAGCACGAAGTTGAGGGTGCTGGTGAGCTCCTCTTTCATGCCTTCGCGGGTCGTGTAGATGTGCGCGTCGTCCTGGGTCATGCCGCGCACGCGGGTGAGGCCGTGCACGACGCCGGACTTCTCGTAGCGGTAGACCGAGCCGAATTCGAACAGGCGCATGGGCAGGTCGCGGTAGCTGCGGCCGCTGGAGCGGAAGATCAGGTTGTGGAACGGGCAGTTCATCGGCTTGAGGTAGTAGTCGACGCCCTGACGGGTCATGTGGCCGTCGGCGTCGTACTCCGCGTCGAGTTTCATCGGCGGGAACATGCCATCGGCGTACCAGTCGAGGTGACCGGACGTCTCGAACAGGTTCGACTTGGTGATGTGCGGCGTGTAGACGAAGTCGTAGCCGGCCTCGGTGTGGCGCTTGCGGGAGTAGTTCTCCATCTCCTGACGGATGATGCCGCCCCTGGGGTGGAAGACGGGCAGGCCGGAGCCGATCTCCTCGGGGAAGCTGAAGAGGTCGAGTTCGGCGCCGAGCTTGCGATGGTCGCGCTTGGCGGCCTCCTCCTGGCGGGCTTGGTAGGCCCGCAGTTCGTCCTTGGTGGCCCAGGCGGTGCCGTAGATGCGCTGCAGCTGCGGGTTCTTCTCGGACCCGCGCCAGTAGGCGGCGGCCAGACGGGTCAGGGAGTAGCCGTTGCCGATCATGCGTGTGTTCGGCAGGTGGGGACCGCGGCAGAGGTCTTTCCAGAGCGTCTCCCCCGTCTTCGGGTCCACGTTGTCGTAAATGGTGAGTTCGGCGCCGCCGACCTCGACCGACTCGTTGTCGACGGTCTCGGCGGCCCCGCCCTTGAGCCCGATCAGTTCGAGCTTGTACGGCTCGGCGGCGAGTTCGTCCCGGGCCTGGTCGTCGGTGACGACGCGGCGCACGAACCGCTGGCCCTGGCGGATGATGCGGTCCATGGCCTTCTCGAGCGACTTGATGTCCTCGGGGGTGAATGCCTCTTCAACGTCGAAGTCGTAGTAGAAACCATCGGTGACGGGCGGGCCGATGCCCAGGCGCGCCGCCGGGTTCACGGTCTGCACGGCCTGTGCGAGCACGTGCGCGGCCGAGTGGCGCAGGATGCTGAGGCCGTCGGGCGAGCCGATGGTCACCGGTTCGACGACATCCGTCGGAGTCACCGTCGTGGCGAGATCCTTGAGCTCGCCGTTGACGCGCATTGCGACAACGGACCGGTCGGTGAATAGCTCAAAGCCGTCAGCCACGTGTATTACTCCTTCAGTATTGTTCGAACCCCAATAACTTTAGCGGCGCGCCTCGACCACGACGGGCACGGCCATTTTGGGCAAAGAAAAACCCCCGAGTTACCGGGGGTTTGCCTGTGGGCGATACTGGGATCGAACCAGTGACCTCTTCCGTGTCAGGGAAGCGCGCTACCGCTGCGCCAATCGCCCATTCTCTGAAAAGACATTCCAGAAGTGGAGGTGGATACGGGATTCGAACCCGTGTACACGGCTTTGCAGGCCGCTGCCTCGCCTCTCGGCCAACCCACCACATACGTTTCGTACCAAAAAGAACCGGCTTTGCGGCCGATTCCATTCGAGCGGATGACGAGATTCGAACTCGCGACCCTCACCTTGGCAAGGTGATGCGCTACCACTGCGCCACATCCGCACTTATCAACGTTTCCGCTGACTTGAAAGACTCTAGCCGATTCCGGCCGAACCCGCCGCACCCTCCCTGGCGATTCATCGCGGCGAGCCCGAGGAAGGCCCGACTGCACCTGGATTTCCGGTGCTGTGCGGGCAAAAAAAACCCCCGCTTTACCGGGGGTTATCTGTTTCCCAACTCTGTGGGCGATACTGGGATCGAACCAGTGACCTCTTCCGTGTCAGGGAAGCGCGCTACCGCTGCGCCAATCGCCCATTTCCTGAAAATCATTCCTGCATTGCGACTTCCGGGATTGGAGGTGGATACGGGATTCGAACCCGTGTACACGGCTTTGCAGGCCGTTGCCTCGCCTCTCGGCCAACCCACCACTTGGGATTCGTACCGAAAGAAACCGGCCTCGCGGCCGATCCCATTCGAGCGGATGACGAGATTCGAACTCGCGACCCTCACCTTGGCAAGGTGATGCGCTACCACTGCGCCACATCCGCAACTGCCCGCATTTCTGCGCGCTTGAAAGACTCTAGCCGATAGTCCTGTTCATATTCAAACCGAGTCGTTCCGGCGTGTTGAGGCCCCCACGATGTGCGCCTTCCACCCGGTCTGGGTTAGTATCGAGACTTGTGGCTACAGTACGAGGCCACAGGGGCGATTGGCGCAGTTGGTAGCGCGCTTCCTTCACACGGAAGAGGTCATCGGTTCGAGTCCGGTATCGCCCACAGCCAAGAAAAAGCCCCGAAAGTCGGGGCTTTTTCTTTTTCTCGGTACGGGTTGGAGACCACATGCGCGGCCCGGTCAGGCCCGCTTCCCGGAGATCGTCCGGGCAAGCCAGACGATCAGCGCGATCACGACGAGCACGATGCCGACCCAGATGAGGAAGTTGAGCGACTCGACGAACCCTCCGGTGAACAGAAGCGCGATGGCGATGATGGCAACAATGACGAGGAGTACGTTCATCCTGCTCGCCGTCCTTTCTTTTGATTGACGTGCACTGATGGTGTGGAGATGCGGATTCGACTCAATCAGTGACGGCGTCCTTGACGTTCTCTCCGGCCTGCTTGAGGTTTGCCCTGGCCTGTTCAGCCTTGCCCTCGGCTTCCAGCCGCTCGTTGTCGGTCAATTTGCCGGCGGCCTCCTTTGCCTTGCCCACGGCTTCCTCGGCCGAGTTCTTCATCTTGTCCGAAGCACTCATGGGGACCGTCCTTTCACTCGTATCCAGCTTTTGCGATCAGTATAAAGCTCCCGCCCAAGGTAATCTAGGCTGAAATCCATGGACGGGCTTGTCGATCTCTGGGGGCAACTCTCCGCCCGAAACGAGCCTCTGCCCGCGATCACGGCCTGGCTGACCATCGCGGCCGCTGCCGTGCTCGTGCTGGTGCCGGCCGCGTGGCGGGTCACCCGCCACGTCATCACGATCGCGCACGAGGGCGGCCATGCGGTGGTCGCGACGGTGAGCGGTCGCCGGCTCGGCGGTATCCGTCTGCATTCCGACACCTCGGGGTTGACCGTCAGCAGCGGACGCCCGCGCGGACCCGGCATGGTGCTGACCCTGCTGGCCGGCTATACCGCCCCTGCCCTGCTGGGGCTCGGCGCGGCACGGATGCTCAGCCTCGGCTACGACATCGGCCTGTTGTGGCTGTCGCTGGCGGCCCTGGCACTGCTGCTCGTGCAGATCCGCAACTGGTTCGGACTGTGGTCCGTCCTCGTTACCGCTGGACTGGTCTTCGGCATCACCTGGTTCGGCACTCCTCCGGTGCAGAGCATCTTCGCCCTGCTGATCACGGCGTTTCTGCTGCTCGGGGCTGTGCGCACCGTGGTCGAGCTCCAGCGGTCCCGGTCGCGGAGCCGCGGTACCGCCTCCGACGCCGACCAGCTGGCCCGTCTGACCCACATCCCGGGCGTGGTCTGGGTGGCCGTGTTCTTCACCGCGACGATCGCGTGCGCAGGGTTCGCCGGACGGCTCCTCGGCCTGCCTGCCTGATCCTGCCCCGCGGGGGTGCTGCCGTCAGGAGACCGTCGGCACGGCGTGTTTGAAGCCCACGTGGGACGCGGTGAAGCCCAGCCGTTCATAGAACCGGTGCGCGTCGACGCGCGCTGCGTCCGACGTGAGCTGGACGAGTTGAGCCCCGAAGGCCGGGGCATTCTGCACGGCCCACCGAATCATGGCTCCGCCGAGCCCGCGGCTCCTCTGATCCGAGCGAACCCGGACGGCCTCGATCTGCAACCGGGTGGACCCGACACGGGCGAGCCCAGGGATGACGGTGAGCTGCATGGTGGCCAGCACCTCGCCCAAAAGCGACGTCGCGACCAGCAACTGTTGGGCCGGATCTGCGTCGATTGCGGCGAATGCCCGTTCGTAGGCGACGCGATCTTCCGGCCGGTCGGCGTCGCCTCGGGAAGCGCTGATGGAGTCGTCGGCGAGAAGCCCCACGATTGCAGACAGATCCTGGGACAGGGCGCGCCGAAGGAGCACAGCGCCGGCGGGAAGGGTGAGGGTGACGTCGACCATTCTCCGAGTATCCCAAATGCCGCCTTCGCGTCTGTGCTCAGTTGAGCTGGGCCCGGGTCTGGGTCTGGGTCTGGGCCCGAGCCCCAGCCCCAGCCCCAGCCCCAGCCCCAGCCCGTGATTGTGCCACTGGGGTCTCGCTGGGTGAGCAGCCGGAACCAATTCGACGGAGATTCTCCGGAAAAAAGGGATTTCCAAACGATTTAGGGCCGATTTTGACAAAATCTCCGTCGAATTCGTTCGGGAGAGCCTGCCGCTCTCACGCTGCCGACGACAACGCTCATGAAGTCCGCGCTGTGTCAGACCGCGTTGAGTCCGCGTAACGCGGCTTGACGGTTGCGGTCGACTCCATGCGCGAGCATGCGCACGAGATGTCGATCGTGGGGCTGCACCCGGGAGAGTGCGACCCAGGCGACATCCTCGGCGCAGGCGGTCGGGCCGGGGGCTTCCCCGATCGGACCGGCCCCCTCAGATCAGGGCCGCGCCGATGACCAGCAGCACTACGCTCATGATCGTGGCATGGTGGCGCACCAGGAGGTCGACGGTTCGGTCGAAGCCGAGCGGATGACCCTGGCCGGCTCGCTCACGAGCCTGCGCCCCGTCGGCGACGTCCACTCACGTAAGCCGCCGCCGCGGTGCAACATCCGCCAACCGGTCTCGCTCGTCAGCGCATGACAGCCCGCAGACAGACGTGCCAGATTGTCGTGCGCGGTCAGCCCATCGAACTATCAATCCAGGGAATGCTCGATATCGCAGTTTGCGACCGACCGGTTGCAGCCTGGAAACCGGCAGGTTTGACCCACACCCGCAGGAACCGTTTCGGGTCTTCCGGCACCATGTACCGGTCGCGGCCGACCAAGAGCACCGCCCCCGCCTCCGGACGCACCAGAATCCGGGTGAAGCTCGGCACCCGACCGCGATCCGCCGGGCCGTCTCCGCGGCGATCGGACCGCAGCGCCACTTTCTCAGCACGGTCGTAGAGCGTCCGCGACGCCATGCCGCGGGGCCTGGTACGTCAACTTCGACGCCGGCAACCTGCCTGCCGAACGCAGAACCTCCACCTCGAACGCCGGCCTCACCTCGTCGGCACCGACCACGCCTGAACGATCACCACCCTCGCATGCTGACAACTGATCTCACCCGACTCCAACGCGGCGCGGGCCAGCCCGAAGCGACGCGCGCCTCGACCGGTTCCGCCCGCCGAGCGAACGCCCCGTCCTACCTTGCCTCGATAGCGTCGGCCCGCGACTCAGCCGGCGGCGCCGAACCAGGTGGTGACCCCGGGCGAATACAGCACGGAATCCGGCTCGCGTCCGGCCAGCCCGGGGAACCCCGCCACGGCGAGCAGGGTGTCGTCAAGGCTCACCAGTTCGGCCTCGAAGAGCTCCCACGGCTCATGGTGGTTGCGCAGGTGCACCGTGCGGCCACGCGTACGGGTGAATAGAGCCCAGCGGGCGGTCAGGAAATCGGCGAGCGGGTCGCCGAAGACCGGGCGGGCAGTCGGCCGCACCACGATCTCGGTGTGCGCCCCGGCGGCCAGGTGTCGGCGCGCGGTGTAGCGGTATTCCCCCGCCCCGACCTCAAGCTTGGTGCGGGACCACATGTACGGGATCGAGAACAATGCCCGGGCCGCCAGCACAGCCGCCAGCCGGGAGGCCTCCAGCGAGACGAAGACCACGCCGCGGTGCCCGTTCGCATCCACCGCGTACAGGCGCACGTTCACCTCAACGAAGGTGCCGAAGTAGGGAATGGGCGGACTGCCGAAGACGGTGGCCCGGTCCAGCACGAACGGGATCAGCCCAACCCAGCTAGCGCCGTCGAATTCGTCGGGCACGAGACCGTCCGGCAGCAGCGGAGCCACGAGAGCGGCGTCCACGCGCCAGTGCACGAATATCAGATTCGACCAGCGCTGGCTCGAGGACGCTCGCCCGGCCAGCAGGGGCGCAACGGCCGAGACCGGGTCCATCGCGGCATCCGTCATCTGGAAATCTCCCCTTGTTCCCGAGCCCATGCGGACCGGACTGCGGCATTCTGTGAACATCAACGCTACTCGCACCGGGACCAGGTCGACGCCCTCGAAATGCGAGCGATCCAGGCGCGAAGGCCTGAATCAGCGTCCGACCTGACTGCGTGCTATGCCTCGACGGCCGGCGCGGCCAGAGCGCTGTCGACGTCGGCCTGCTGGGCGGTCGTGAGTGAGGCCTGTGGCTTGGCGGTTTTGGTCGCGGCCGCTCCGACAGCGGCTCCACCGACGAGGTTGCCGAGCAGTTCCCGGATGCCGATACCCATGGTCGACTTGAGCACGCCGTCGACCTCGGTGATACCGGAAGCGACATTCTTGGTCAGTTGGCTGGCGCCATCCGTGGAGATGACCGTCAGGTTGTCGATGTTCGACATCGGAGCGGCCAGCTCGCGGGCGATCTCGGGCAGCATTTCCACCATGCGAAGCTGGATCAGCGCCTCACTCTGCTCGGCGACGGCCTCGGCGGACAGCCGGGTAGCGGTCGCCTCAGCGGTACCGCGGGCGAGGATGGCGTCGGCCTCGGCCTGCCCCTCCGCGCGGAGGGCCTCGGCGTTGGCGATGCGGCTGTCGCGGTCGGCGTTCGCGCCGGCCACGGCGGCCTCCGCCGCCGCGATGGCGGTCACCCGGATGCGGTACGCCTCGGCGTCGGCGATCGCGTTGACCTCGGACTCAAGCTCGGCCTTGCGGAGAGATGCGCGCCGCTGGGCGGTGAGCTCCTGCTCCTGAACGATGGCCTGCTGGGCCTTGGCCTCGGCCAGCGGCTTGGCCGCGGCGGCTTCGGCGGCGGCCTTGTCGGTGTCCAGCTGCAGCGCCGCTTTTCGAAGTGCGAGCGTGTTCTGGGCCTCGGCGATGGCCTGCTCGGCCAGAATGGCGGCCTCCTGTGCCTCCCGGTTGGCCGCGTGCTCGGCAACCTCGGCCTGGCGCCGCACCTTGGCCTGCTCGGCGCGTCCGAGGTCCCGGATGTAGTCGTTCTCGTCAGTGATGCCCTTAATCTCGAACGAGTCCACGTCGACGCCCTGGTTGGCCAGGGACTCCCGGGCGGTCGCCAGCACCGAGGAGCCGAGCTCGTCGCGCTTCTGGATGATGGTCATCACGTTCGTGCCACCGATCGACGACCGCAGGGATCCCGACAGTACTTCCTGTGCGAAGCCGTCGATGTTCTTGTCCTGGCCGAGAAACCTCTGCGCGGCGGCACGAATGGCGGCCGGGTCGTCGCCGACCTTCACAATGGCGACTGCTTCCACGGTGAGGGTGACGCCGTTCTGGTCCTGGGCGACGGCCGTGATCTCGATCGCCCGGCTGCGCAGGCTGATCTTGAACGCCTTCTGGAAGAACGGGGTGATGAACACGCCCTGGCCGTGCACGACGCGTTGCCCGGATTCCTCCAGCGTGGCGCCGTCGACGATGGTCTTCTTCGATTTCTTGCCGGTGATGATCAGGGCTTCGTCCGGCCCGGCGTTCTTGTAGACGCTCTTGGCATAGAACAGGCCGATCAGGAAGACGACGATACCCAGCATGATGAGACCGGGGATGGGGCTGAGCAGGAATTCAAACATGGGGTCCTTCCGTTCCGCCGGCACGAAGATCATGCACGTGGCCTGGCACTTCGCGCGGCGCGCGCGGGCACGAGACCCTCGAAGCCTAGTGGTCTGGGTCAGGCGGAACCATTCCCATTCGGGGGGTGCAGGTCAGAGCAGGCCGCGCTCCTGAGCAATAGTCACGGCCCGGGTGCGGTCGGTGTCCTCAAGCTTCTGATAGATGTTGCGCAGATAAGTTTTGACGGTGTTCGGGCTCACATTGTGCTTGCGGTCGATGTCCGCCACGGATTGATGGAAGGGCAGCTCGCGCAGCAGCACCCGCTCCCGCTCGGTGAGCGGTGCGACCGGGGCCGGGGCTGGGGCTGGGGCTGGGGCTGGGCTGGGGCTGGGGCTGGGGCTGGGGCTGGGCAATTCTCCCCCGGCGCCTGAGCGGACCGAGTCACAATCCGGTTTGCGAAACCGTCGAGGTCCCGCAGCTGCTCAGCCAGGCGCGGCGCCCGAGCCAGACGGGCATCCGCTTCGGCAGATCGTTCACCCTCCTCAGCGATGCCGGCGAGCACGATCCAGGCGCTCACGAGCGTGGTCCCGCTCCAACACCGGGCGGCCGGCGTTGCGGCGGCTTCCAGCCGCCCACCGGCGCCGTGGCGGCCCGGGGCCGGCGGGTACGCCAGGGAGCGGAGCAGCACGGCCTCCAACGAGTCCGTACCCAGCACGTTCTCCACCAGGAGCGTGACACGTCGGGCCTCGGCCCGCCCGTCCAGCGCACCGGTCAGCTCGAACCAGGGGATGCAGCACAGGCTCGGCACACGCGGGTGGGCGTCCGCATTCTCCCGCATCAAGCCGTTCAGATTCTCGAGCACCGATCGCCGCCTCGGGTCCGCCGCCGGTGCCGACAGGGACAGGAAGGTCTGGGCGGGCACGATCAGTCCGGAATCCCACACCAGAGGGTCGGCCGCGACAAGCCGTTCCAGCACGCCCTGATCGATCGGCTCGCAGCGTTCGTACCGGCGGATCTGGAGCGAGACCGAGGCGCGGGCCGCTGCGCGGTTGAACGCCGCCCCCGCCACGGATGCCACGGCACCCGTGGCCGGGCGCGCTGCGGCATCCGTCGCCCGAGCGAGTTGATCGTCGATGAGACCGGCGCGGGCCCAGTCGCCCCGGCGGGAGGCCGACATGGCGGCGAGGTCGCCGGCAAGCAGGAACAGCCATTGGTTACCGGCATTCCGCGCGGTCACAGCCACCATTCGCAGTCCCGCTTCGGCTCGCTCCGCCTCGCCCAGACCGGCGCGGCACCAGGTCTCCGCGGTGGCGGCCAGCAGGTCGACACCGAGGTCTCCCCGCCGCCCCGGTGCGGCGCGGACGGCGCCCAGCCTGGCCAGACGGTCCCGGATTTCGTCAGGCGTCGCTGCGAAGAAGGCGGCAAGCGCGTCGATCACGACGGTCCAGATCTCCGCACTGCCGCCGGACGCGAGCCCCACCACCTCGAGCTCCGCCAACAGGTGGTCGGCCTGCCCCCGGTCGGGAAAGTATGGTGCCTCCAGGAGCAGCCTTAGGGACGCCGCCACGGATGCACCTGGGTTCCCGGCGCGCGCGGCCGGCTCTGCCAGGGCACGGAGGACGAGGTCTGGCGTTCCCCTGAGCACGAGATCGAGACCGAAAGCATCGAGCATCTCGGCGGTGAGGACGGGCAGCCCGGCAGCAAGCGCCTGCTCGAGAGCGTTTTGACCGTCGGCGCGGCGCGCGAACCACCGGGCCGCGGTCTCGTGAGCCGCCGCCGCCGCGAAGTCACGTCGCCGCGCATCGCCCTGCAGATAGGCCAGCAGGATCGAGTGGATGCGATACGCCCTGGTGTCGTCGCCGCTCTCCCTGGTGATAAGTGCGCTGGGCCCGGCCAGCCGGTCCAGCCCAGCCCCGGCATCCGCTCGCTTCGTCACCTCGACGGCCAGGTCGACCGAGAGGACAGGCCTGACGGCGGCGCGCAGCTTCGTGTTCTCGTCACCGTCAGCTCAGCCGGCGATGATCTCCGACCGGAGGAAACCGGCCACCGCCGGATCGTCACCGTCGAAATCCACCACCAGCCGTGCGGAATCGTTCCTCCCGTGCAGGAACGGCACGATCAGCAGCAGCTCGCTCCGATCGAACGCCAGGTCCGCCGGCGGCACGTCGACCATGAAGCCGTCGCCGCGCAGTCGCGTCGGCCCTGCGCACGGCCGAGTGCGCCCGGCGACCACGAGACGGATGCCCTCGGGCGCCGACGCGACCAGCTCGCCCACCAGCCCGGCCGATCCGCTTCGACACGGTCCAACCCACCGATGAACACGTACCGGGTGTCCCCGTCGCCTGACACCCCCGAGCGCCGCCCGACCTGCCGCCAGACGTCAGCGGGACGGAACCGGCCCGGCTGCGCGCGTACCCAGGTGACCGACTCCCCGTTCCGGTGAAAACGGCCAGCCCAGGACGCCAGCAGGGTCATCTTCCCGGGGCCTGCCGCAGCCCACACGCAGACGCAGCGCGCTTCGCCGGCGATGAGCCGATGAAATGCACCATCAAGCCGCGGCCGTTTCACCTCAGCGGTCGACGGAGCCGGGATCGGCGTGCCGACCCCCGGTGACGGTGCAGCCGGTGACGACGCTGCAGGTGTCACGGCTCCCGGTGTCAGGGCTGCGCCCGGAAGCGCCATCTGAGCCGGTACCCGATGCGAGGTCATAGAGACGCGTCCTCCATTCGCGGCCCCGAGTGGTCGTTCAGCCTCGTCACCGTGGCTCTCGGCCTGCCCCACGGCTAAGGTGCACGCAGTTCCACGGAGTCGAGGGAGTACCAGGCGCAGACCGATCAGTGCATCCGCAGTGTCGCCGGAACCAGTGCCGGGCCCACGGAGGAGATCGGCCGGGCGAAGGCTCTGCACGCTGCGGGCGCGATCACCCCGGCCGAGTTCGACGCCCTGAAGTCCCAGGCGCTGTCGAGGTCGTCCTACACCGAATAGGACAGCCACCGAATAGGACAGCCACCGAAAAGGACAGCACGCACAGGGCGGTGCTGCTTCATGGTTAGACGGCGTCGAGCGCGTAGCCCTCTTCACCGTGCACGATGGTGTCCACTCCGGCCACCTCGTCTTCGTTGTTGATTCGGAAGCCGATCGTCTTCTGAATGATCACGCCGATGCCGTAGGCCATCACGAAGGAGAAGATCGCGATGCCGAAGGCTGCGACGAACTGCACCCAGAGCTGGTTGAGGCTGCCGGTGTCGAGCAGGCCGATGCCCGACCCGAAGATACCGATGTAGAGCGTTCCGATCATGCCACCGATGAGGTGGATGCCCACCACGTCGAGCGAGTCGTCGAAGCCCCACTTGAACTTCAGGTCGATGGCAACCGCGCATACCGCTCCGACGAGGACTCCGAGGACGATCGCCCAGAACGGGGTGAGGATGTTACAGGCAGGGGTGACGGCGACGAGCCCGGCGACGGCACCCGAGGCGGCACCGATCGAGGTGGGCTTGCCGTCCTTGATCTTCTCGACGATCAGCCAGCCGAGAATACCGGCGGCGGGAGCGACGAGCGTGTTGATCCAGGCGAGGGCGGCGACACCGTCGACGGCGGCTTCGGAGCCGGCATTGAAACCGAACCAGCCGAACCACAGGAGCGAGGCACCGAGGAGGGTGAGCGGAACGTTGTGGGGCTTGGAGATGCCTTTCTTGAAACCCACCCGCTTGCCGAGCACCAAGGCGAGAGCCAGACCGGCTGCACCGGCGTTGATGTGCACAGCGGTGCCACCGGCGAAGTCGTTGACCCCGAGAGCGGCGGGAGCCCAGCCATCGGCGAGGTTGAAGACCCAGTAGGCGACCGGGAAATACACCAGGGTCGACCACACGGCGGCGAAGATCAACCAGGCGCCGAACTTGGCACGGTCGGCGATCGCACCAGAGATCAGTGCGACGGTGATGATGGCGAAGGTGGCCTGGAAGCCGGCGAACGCCAGCCCGTTCAGGTCGGGAGAGAGGGATCCGTCTTCCCCGGCGCCGAGCAGCCCACTCAGGCCGAGCAGCCCGGACGGGTTGCCGAGGAAACCGGGGATCAGCGGCGGGCCGAAGACGAGCCCGTAGCCGTAGAGCACCCACAGCACACCGACAACGCCCATCGCGCCGAAGCTCATCATCATCATGCTGATGACGCTCTTCGCCTTCACCATTCCGCCGTAGAAGAAGGCAACACCGGGAGTCATCAGAAGCACGAGGGCGGCCGCGACGAGGAGCCACAGGGAATTGAGATTCAGGGCTATTTCATCAGTTGTGGCGTCCAACAGGACTGACAGTTGAACCATGGATATGGTTACCTCTCGCTAACTAACAGTGATTGCCGTCGACGTGCACAGGGTGAGCGGTTGATCGTGTCTCGGCGGGTACAGAGTCAGTTTGAAGTTGTGAAGTTTCGGTGAGTGCGCGCGGATGTTTCGCCCGCGTTACGCGCCGAGCGACGGTGTTAACATCGCGTTTCCGGCAAGCAGAGCGGTGGTCCGGCCTCGATCAGTCGTGGATCAGTCGTGCGGTGGAAGCTCACCTGTGGTCAGCGCCACGAGACGGGACTGGGACCGCTGGTACTTCTTCCGGTAACCGCCGGAGAGCATCTCCTCGTCGAAGACCTCGTTCAGGGGCTGCCCGTTGGCGATGATCGGAATCTCCGCGTCGTAGACCCGGTCGATGAAGGCGACCAGCCTGAGGGCATCCGTCTGGTCGGTCAGTAGGTACACATCGGTCAGGGCGATGACGTCGATGCCGTGGATCAACTTGATGTACTTCGACGGATGCACCGTGCTGAGATGTCGGATCAGGTCGCCGAAGTCGTCCCGGGTCACCGTGGAGCCGCGTTCGACCAGGGCGGGCACCAGCTGGTCCACTTCGTCCCGGGACACGGCGATGGCGTGGCCCTCGATGTCGCGCCTGCGGAAGTCGAGGCCGTCGATACGCACGATCTCGAAGTTCGCGGACATCGCCTGGATCTCGCGAAGGAAGTCGATCGCGGCGAAACGCCCCTCGCCCAGCGAATTCGGCGGCGTGTTCGACGTGGCGGCGACGCGGGTACCCGAGGCCACGAGCTCGCCCAGAAGCCGGGTCATCAGCATGGTGTCGCCCGGGTCGTCGAGTTCGAACTCGTCGATGCAGATCAGGCGGGCGCCGGAGAGCTGCCTGACGGTGGCTGCGTAGCCGAGTGCTCCCACCAGTGCGGTGTACTCGATGAAGGTGCCGAAGTATTTCGGTCCCGGGGCGGCATGCCAGAGCGCGGCCAGCAGGTGGGTTTTGCCGACGCCGAAACCACCGTCCAGGTAGATGCCCGGCAGCTCCGGCTTGGACTTGCGGGTGCGGGAGAAGAAGCCGCTGGGCCGCTGGGCCAGCCAGGCTCCGGCAAAGGTGCCCAGCCGTTCAACGGCCTCGAGCTGCGAGGGGAAGTTCAGGTCAGGTCGGTACGACGCGAAGGAGGCGTGCTCGAACTGGGGCGGCGGAACCAACTCGGCCACGATCTCCGGCCCGGTGATGCTCGGAGAGCGATCGGCCAAACGTTGCACCTGGCTGAGAGCTTGTGGAGCCATGCTGTAGTACCCGGTTTCTGTGTCGAACTGATAGTCCCGGTCGGAGCACCATCGTTGAAGAACGACCGCGGATGCGATCAGGACCCATACCGCGTAGATTCGAAAACGCGGACCGGTAACCAGCCTAAACCGCGCCCATTTGATTCCAGTGTCCATCGGACGCCACCAGGAGGTTCCCCCCATGTCTGTTGATCTCGATCCGGCACCGAAGTTCATGGCCTACGCCCACCCCGAACGTCTGGTCAGCACCGAGTGGCTGCAGGCGCATCTCGAAACCCCCGGTCTTGTTGTCGTCGAATCGGATGAAGACGTTCTGCTCTACGAAACCGGCCACATTCCGGGAGCCGTGAAAATCGACTGGCATACCGACCTCAATGATCCGGTCGAGCGCGACTTCGTCGACGGTGCCGCCTTCGCCGCAATGCTCGGTGCCAAGGGCATCTCCCGCGACACCACCGTGGTCATCTACGGCGACAAGAACAACTGGTGGGCGGCCTACGCCCTGTGGGTGTTCACCCTATTCGGCCACGAAGACGTCCGCCTGCTCGACGGCGGCCGTGACAAGTGGGTGGCCGAGGAACGAGGCCTCACCCGGGACAAGCCCGTTATCACCCCGACCGTGTACCCGGTCGCCCCGCGCAACGATTCCGCCATCCGCGCATTCCGCGAGGATGTCTTCGCGCACTTCGGGAACCCGCTGATCGACGTGCGCTCCCCCGAGGAGTACACCGGCGAACGCACCCACATGCCGGCCTACCCGGAGGAGGGCGCCCTGCGCGGCGGCCACATCCCGTCGGCGGCGTCGGTGCCGTGGGCGCGCGCCGCTGCCCCGGACGCCACCTTCCGCACCCGCACCGAGCTGGACGCCATCTACCGTGACGAGGCCGGCCTCTCCGACGGCGACAACGTCATCGCCTACTGCCGGATCGGCGAGCGGTCCAGCCACACCTGGTTCGTCCTGACCCACCTTCTCGGCTTCGAAGGCGTGCGCAACTACGACGGGTCCTGGACCGAATGGGGTAACGCCGTGCACGTGCCGATCGTGATGGGCACGGAGCCGGGCGCCGCACCTCAGCCCCGCTGAGCCGGCCGGCCCACTCGGATTCTGGGGCCTCACGGCCCGCGCATGGCAGAATGAGTGTCGATGACCGCTACCGAACTTCCCGCCAAACTGGCCGAGATCCGCGATGACTTCCTCGAACTCGAGGAGTCCGACCGGCTGCTGCTGCTGCTTGAGTTCGCCGACGAGCTGCCGGCGCTCCCGCCGCGCTACGCGGAGCACCCGGACCTGCTCGAGCGAGTCGTTGAATGCCAGTCTCCCGTCTTCATGTTCGTCGAGGTGGACGGCGAGTCCGCGGTGCACCTCTACGCGACCGCTCCCCGGGAGTCGCCGACGACCCGGGGCTTCGCCTCGATCCTGGCCCAAGGTCTGGATGGGCTCAGCGCCCAGGAGGTGCTCGATGTGCCGGATGACTATCCGAACACGATCGGATTGACGAAAGCGGTGTCTCCCCTGCGCATCCGCGGCATGTCAGCCATGCTCGCCCGCACCAAGCGCCGCCTGCGCGAGGGCGCTGCGTGACCCTGACCCGGGTGTTTCCGGAGCCGGACGCGGGCGGCGATACGGTCGACCTGCCGCGGAGCGTCGACGGGCTCGACCCGGTCAGCCGGGATTGGCTGTTGCGGCGCTACGCCCCGGCGCCGGGCGCGTACCTGCGGGTCAACATGATCGCCAGCCTGAACGGCGGCGTGGCCGGGTCCGATGGCACCTCGGATTCCCTCTCGAGCCGCCTCGACCGCCGGATCCTCGGTGTGATCAGGGAACTTGCCGACGTCGTCCTGATCGGCGCCGGCAGTGTCCGTGCGGAGGGGTACGTCGTGCCGGCCCGGGCGGCCCTCGCGGTCGTCACCTCCAGCGGAAACCTGGCCGGTCATCGGCTCGAGCACTTTACGCACCGGGACTCCGCACACCCGGAATCCGCGCATCGGCAGCCGGTGTTCATCCTCTGTCCGCGCTTCGCAGTCGGCCGGGTGGAGGCCGCCACGGTCGGGGCCCGCACGACCGTCGTGCCGCTCGACGATGAGAACGGCGTCCTCACTCCGTCCACGATTCTCGCGGCCCTCTGCGCCCTCGGCCTCCCGCGCATCGTCTGCGAGGGCGGTCCGGTGCTGGCCGGGCGATTCTTCGCGGCCGACCTGGTCGACGAATTCTGCCTGTCCACGAGCCCCCAGGTGGTGCTCGGCGGCCGGGGGTTGCTCGAATCGGCCACGGCCGGATCCACCGGATTCAGGTTGCGGCAACTTCTCCTGGACGACCAGGGAGCGACATACGCTCGGTGGGAGCGATCTCGACCAGCCAGTTCGTGATGGCCTGATTCCAACCCTCGCGGTCGTAGTTCCACAGCTTCGTGTGCCGCGCCACCGCGAACGGCAGAAAGGTCACAATGTCGGGTCGGCGCCCGGCCAGGGCGCGGGAGCCGGTCGCGGGCACGAATCCGTCGTCGTCGCTGTGCATCAGGAGCACCGGTAGGTCGAGCTCGGCGGCGCGCGTGACGAAATCGAGGCGTCCGAAGTCGATCGGTTGGGTCTGACCGGTGATGATCTTGCCCCAACGCCGTCCCAGGACCTCCAGAGCACTGCTGGCGATGACCGCGGGCAGGCCGAGCAGACCGCCGTGGAAGCGCGCGACATCCGCCCAGTCGATCACGGGCGAGTCGAGCACGATGCCGACGATCCGGTCGCGCAGCGTTGATCGCGTCGCGCTCTGCAGCACGATCGCGCCGCCCATGGACCACCCCATCAACACGATCTCGGTCGCACCGCGGTGCACCGCGAACGCGATCGCCGCATCGACATCCTGCCATTCCGCGTCTCCGAGGGAATACCGGCCGTCGCCGCTCCGCGGTGCCTCCCCGTCGTTGCGGTACGACACAAGCAGGGACGTGAAGCCCGCATCCCGGAAGACCGGCGTCGCTCGCAGCGTCTCCTGCCGCTGCACCCCGCGCCCGTGCACCTGGATCACCCAGCGGCCGTCCGGCTCCTCGGCCGGGATCAGCCAGGCCGGAGCATCACCGACGTCGGTGGAAACGAGCACGTCCTCGAAGGCGAAGCCGAGGTCCCAGGGCCCGAGGTACGAGTAGCCGCCGAGCCGGCCGCGCTCGGCTCGGGCCAGATCCCCGTGATCGACGCGCAGGATGCGCCGCGTCACCTTCGTGGGCGTGAGACGAAGGATCTCGCCCAGGTGGGCGTGTCCTGTATCGCCCGAGAACCAGAAGCTGTAATCGCCCTGCAGTACGGAATCCGCCGTGGACTGCAGCGTAATTGTTCCCGCCACGAGGTCGACGGAGTGGATCCGCACGTCGTCGGAGCGCGTGGTCGAGGGCGTCACAATCCGACGTGCCATCACGGCCGCCAAAACACCGCCCGCGATCCCCAGCAACACCGTTGCCCCGGCGACTGCGATCCCGCTCACCGCCAGAAAACGCCTCGGGTACCGCCCTGAGCCCGCCCGCTCACGCATGACTACCTCCCCTGTCCGGCGTGCCTGTCCGACTCCGCTCGAAAAAAACTCTAGTCTGCACACGTGCCCGAAACACAAGAAACGCCTTCGCCGGAGTTCGCCGCCGCCCGCGCATCCTTCGCACGTGCCCGCATCCGTACGGAGCTTATGGTCAATGAGATTTCCGCACCCGGAAACCTCGCTCCGCACTCCATCGCCTTCTCGGCCGACGTGACCCCGGTACGTCACGGGAGCGACTCCGATCTCGGGACCGGACGCTTCATCCTGCTGTATGACCCGGCCGAGCCCGAGGAGTGGGGCGGCGCCTTCCGCGTCGTCTGCTTCGCCCAGGCTCCCCTGGAAACCGACATCGGCCTCGACCCGTTCGTCGCGGGGGTCACCTGGTCGTGGCTCGTCGATGCTCTCGACGCCCACGGGGCACGGTATACAGCGGCCTCGGGGACCGCTACTAAGATTATCTCGTCCGGCTTTGGCGAACTTGCCAAGCAGGGCGATGGCGCGCAGATCGAACTGCGGGCCTCGTGGACGCCGCTGGACCACAATCTCGCCGCCCACGTCGAAGGATGGGGCGAGCTGCTCTGCATGCTCGCAGGTCTTCCACCCACTGGCGAAGGAGTCAGCATGTTGTCCACACGCCGAACCGGTCGTGCTTGATCACCAGGTGATCGATACGCGGGACGCCTACCTCGCGGCGACCGCAGCCCTCAGCGCGGGCACGGGCCCGATCGGCATCGACGCTGAACGAGCCTCCGGCTTCACCTACTCCCAGCGCGCCTACCTGATCCAGATCTATCGGCGCGACGCTGGCACATTCCTGTTTGACCCGCCCGCGATCGGCAACTTCCACGAGCTCAACCAGGCTCTGCGCGATGACGAGTGGATTTTCCACGCCGCGAGCCAGGACCTGGCCTGCCTGCGCGAGGTCGGACTTGACCCCCGACACATCTTCGACACTGAACTGGCCGCCCGCCTGCTCGGAATCCCCCGGGTCGGCCTCGGCACGGTGGTAGAAGAGCTGCTCGGCATCCATCTTGCCAAGGAACACTCCGCCGCCAACTGGTCGACCCGCCCACTGCCGGAGGCCTGGCTGGTCTACGGCGCGCTCGACGTGGAACTGCTTCCCGACCTGCGTGACCGTATGGTCGACATGCTCGCCACCGATTCCAAGACCGACATCGCCGCGCAGGAATTCGCCGCCGTGCTGGCGCGTGAGGCGAAGCCCGTCGGCCCCGAACCCTGGCGCCGCCTTTCCGGCGTGCACTCCATCCGGGGACAGCGTGGCCTGGCCGTGGCCCGGGAATTGTGGCTGGCTCGCGACGCTCTGGCACAGGAGCTGGATGTGTCCCCCGGCCGGCTTGTGCCCGATGCGTCGCTGACGGCGGCAGCACGGGCCATGCCGGCGAACCGGCAGGCCCTGGCTGATCTGAGGGAGTTCAGCGGCCGTGCGAGCCGCAGCGAACTCGACCGCTGGTGGCGTGCCGTCCAGAAGGGCCTGGCGTCAACCGACCTGCCGTCGCTTCGGGGCAACGGCGACCTGCTCCCGCCCCCGCGCGCCTGGTCCGACCGCAATCCCGAGGCTGACCTGCGCTACAAGGCCGCTCGCGCAGCCCTCACCGAGGTCTCCGAGGAGCTCGCCATCCCGCTGGAGAACCTCGTCACCCCGGACTATGTCCGCCGGGTGGCGTGGACGCCGCCCGTCAACGTCGATCCCGCATCCGTCGGTGAGGCGCTCGCGCACCTGGGTGCGCGCACCTGGCAAATTGAAGTGACCGCACAACGGATCGCCGATGCCTTTGTGGATGTCCACCAATCGATCGAGCTCTCTTCGGATGCGGATTCGTAGGATCCGTCCAAGGATTCGACCCTCCACGGGAGCCCCTTTAGGATCGACCGACACCTGATCGATGATGGAGGCAAAGTGGCCGATAGAACAGAAGTCGTGTTTGTGGACGGGGTTCGTACCCCGTTCGGACGCGCCGGTGAAAAGGGCATTTACTGGAACACCCGGGCGGATGATCTCGTGGTCAAGGCCATGATCGGACTGCTGGAACGCAACCCGTCGGTCCCTGGGGAACGCATCGACGAGGTGGCGATTGCCGCCACCACCCAGACCGGCGATCAGGGCCTCACGCTCGGTCGCACGGCGGCACTGCTTTCGGGGTTGCCGAAGTCGGTACCCGGATTCGCCATTGACCGGATGTGCGCCGGCGCCATGACCGCCGTGACCACTCTCGGAGCCGGGATCGGATTTGGCGCCTACGACCTGGCCATCGCCGGCGGCGTCGAGCACATGGGACGCCACCCGATGGGTTCGGGCGTCGACCCGAATCCGCGTTTCCTGTCCGAGCGCCTGGTCAGCGAGGACGCCCTCAATATGGGCGCCACGGCCGAGCGCATCCACGACCGGTTCCCGGCGTACACCAAGGAGCGGTCCGACCGGTTCGCCCTGCGCAGCCAACAGAAGGTCGCCGCGGCCTATGCCGCCGAGAAGATACAGCCCGACCTGGTGTCGGTTGCGATCCGCAGCGATTCCGGCTGGGGTCTGGCGACCCGCGACGAGGCTCCCCGCCCCGAAACCACGATGGAGGGCCTCGCGACTCTCAAGACCCCCTTCCGTCCCCACGGACGGGTCACTGCCGGCAACGCTTCCGGGCTCAACGACGGTGCCAGCGCCTGCCTCCTCGCCAGCGGCAAGGCCGCCAAGGACCTCGGTCTCACCGTCAAAATGAAGATGGTCAGCTTCGCCTTCGCCGGCGTTGAGCCGGAGGTCATGGGACTCGGTCCGGTCCCCTCCACCGAGAAGGCCCTGCGCAAGGCCGGCCTCAGCATCACGGACATCGGCCTGTTCGAACTCAATGAGGCTTTCGCCGTGCAGGTCATCTCGTTCCTCGACCACTTCGGCATCGACGACGAGGACCCACGGGTGAACGAGTACGGCGGCGCGATCGCCATCGGACATCCGCTCGCTTCCTCCGGCGTGCGCCTGATGAACCAGCTCGCCCGTCAGTTCACCGAGCACCCGGAGGTGCGCTACGGCCTCACCGCCATGTGCATCGGTCTCGGCCAGGGCGGCACCGTGATTTGGGAGAACCCGAACTTCAACCGGAAGGCAAGCAAGCGATGAGCAACTACTCCGAACTCGATTTCACCCCGCTGGTCGAGCTGTCGGCCGACGAGGTCGTCACCCACTGCTACGTACACGATGTGCCTCTGTCCGGTGGAAGGACCCTGGCGCTGGTCACGCTCGACAACGGCCGGGACCACACCCGCCCGAACACGCTCGGCCCGAACACCCTGCTCGAGTTCGCCATGGCGATGGACCTTCTCCGGGAACGCGCCGCCCTCGGCGACATCCACGGCGTCGCCGTCACCGGCAAACCGTTCATCCTCGCCGCCGGCGCCGACCTGAGCAAGGTCAGCGAGATCCCATCGCTCGCGACGGGCAAGCTGCTGGCCCAATTGGGCCACTATGCGCTGGGCAAGCAGGCCGAACTGGGTGTGCCCTCCTTCGTGTTCATCAACGGGCTCGCACTGGGGGGCGGGCTGGAGATCGCCCTCAACGCCGACTACCGCACCGTCGACGCGACCGTGCCCGCGATCGCGCTGCCCGAGGTCTCCCTTGGGCTGATCCCGGGCTGGGGCGGCTCCTACCTGCTGCCCAACCTGATCGGCATCGAGAACGCGCTGAAGGTGATCATCGAGAATCCGCTCAAGCACCGCACGCTCAAAGCGGCGGATGCTCTCGAGCTGGGCATCGCCGACGTGCAGTTCGCCTCGGCCAGGTTCCTTGAACAGTCCATCGAGTGGGCCGATGGCGTGATCGCCGGAAAGACAAAGGTCGCCCGGCCCAATACGCCCGGCAAGGTCGAACGGCTCGTGAAATGGGATGTGGCCGTGGGCGTGGCCCGTAAGATGCTGGAAAACCGCATCGGAACCGTCGCCCGGTCGCCGTACATCGCCCTCAACCTGCTCAAAGCAGCCAAGAGCGGATCTCGCCAGGAAGGGTTCGAGCGGGAAGACGACTCCTTGGCCGAACTCATCGCCGGAGACCAGCTGCAGGCCAGTATTTACGCTTTCAACCTGGTGCAGAAGCGAGCCAAGCGGCCGGCCGGTGCGCCGGACAAGGCCCTCGCCCGCCCGATCAACAAGGTAGGCGTCATCGGCGCCGGCCTGATGGCCAGCCAGTTCGCCCTTCTCTTCGTGCGTCGCCTGCGCGTGCCCGTAGTCATCACAGACCTCGACCAGGCCCGCGTCGACAAGGGCGTCGCGTACATCCACGGCGAGATCCTCACCCTGGAGACCAAGAACCGTATCTCCCCCGACGAGGCCAACCGGCTCCGCGCTCTGGTCACGGGAACGACAGACAAGGCACAGTTCGCCGACGCCGACTGGGTGATCGAGGCCGTCTTCGAGGAACTCGGCGTGAAGCAGGATGTCTTCGCCGAAATCGAGAAGCACATCTCTCCCGACGCCATCCTCGCCACCAACACCTCGTCCCTCTCGGTCGAACAGATCGGTGCGAAGCTGGCCCACCCCGAGCGCCTGGTCGGTTTCCACTTCTTCAACCCGGTGGCGATCATGCCGCTGATCGAGGTCGTGAACACCCCGCGGACCAACGACGCCACTCTCTCCACGGCGATGGTCGTGGCAGCCAAACTGCGAAAGAACGCGGTCATCACCCGGGACACCTCCGGGTTCGTCGTGAACCGCCTCCTGGCGAAGCTCTTGGGTGAGGCCATGCACGCCGTCGACACCGGAACCCCGTTCGAGGTCGTCGATGGGTCACTGGCTCCGTTCGGGATGCCGATGACCCCGTTCGAGCTGCTCGAGCTGGTCGGCCTCAAGGTCGGCGCACACGTTCTGGACACCCACCATGCCGCATTCCCGGACCGGTTTTTCGAGAGCGCGAACCTGCATAAGCTGGCCGAGCACGGAACCATTCTGGAGCGCGACGCCAAGGGCAGGATCAAGGGCTTCGACAAGGGCGCCGTCAAGATCGTCGCAGGCGGGCAGACCCCGATGACAGCCGAGCAGATCCTACGCCGGATCGAGGACGGCCTCGCCGATGAAATCAAGCGGATGCTGGACGACGGCGTCGTGCACGCCGCGGAGGACATCGACCTGTGCATGATCCTCGGGGCCAACTGGCCGTTCCAGATGGGCGGGATCACGCCCTACCTCGACCGCGTCGGTGCGAGCGAACGGGCCTTCCAGGGCACGTTCCACACCCCACCGATCCGCGGCGTCGCTGCCGCGGCCCTGCCTGCCACCCGCACGAGCGTAAGCAACTGACCGCAGGCGACTGACTGCATCCACTCCGCCGACCCGTAACCTCGGCTCCTTTCTCTTCACGGAAGGGGAGCCGAGGTCGTGGCTCGGCGCGGTGGTCGGCGGTATTTTTCTGCGGCCGGCGGGGCCGGAAGGGTGAGGCCCGCCAAGTGTGGGCGTTGGGGGTCGCACGGGCCGGGGTTTCCGAACCGGGCGTTTCCCTTGCCGACGTAGACGATCAGGGGACCTCGATGTGGGCAGAACGTGCATTCCACGCCCTATCCGAGTCCGGGCCCGGCCCGGCCAGCAACTCTGCCCTGAACGAATTCGACGGAGATTCTGCCGGATTTGGCCCACAAACCCCCGAGAAAGCGGTTTTCCCCCAGAATCTCCGTCGAATTGGCTCGACGCCGGGCATGGCACCCCGCCTGTGATGAACAGCGATCACGCGGTGATCTCAGCCCCAGCCTTCCGGAAACGACACAACCATTCGATCGGGAATCGCCTAATCCTGCTGAAGGTTTGCCGGGATGCTGGCGGTGTCGGCGCGGTCCGCCGGCAGGGGCCGCGCATGCGGGATCTTGCTGCCGAGCACCATTGCGACGACATCGCGGGCGATGCGCTGCGGGGTCAGCCCAACACGGTCGAGGATCTCGGCGCGGGTGCCGTGGTCGAGGAATTCGTCGGGCAGCCCCAGTTCGGTGACCGCCGTGTCCACGCCGGCTTCACGCAGATCTTGACGGACACGGGTGCCGACGCCGCCGACCCGGACGCCGTCCTCGATGGTCACGACGATGCGGTACTCCGCGGCCAGGGCCACGATGCTCCGCGGTACCGGGACGACCCAGCGCGGGTCGACGACGGTGGCTCCGATGCCCTGGGCTGCGAGCCGGTCCGCCACATCGAGACCGATCGTGGCCATCGGCCCGACGGTGACGATCAGCACGTCTTTCTGGGCTGATTCCAAGAGCACGTCTACGCCGTCGCCCAGGCGGCGCACGGCGTCGATTGGGGCGCTCACGCTGCCCTTGGGAAAGCGCAGCACAGTGGGCGCGTCGTCGACGGCCACGGCCTCTTCGAGCTCCTCTGCCAGGCGCACCGAGTCCCGAGGTGCCGCGAGGCGGATCCCGGGGACGACCTGAAGGATCGCCAGGTCCCAGATGCCGTGATGGCTGGGACCGTCGGGCCCGGTCACCCCGGCCCGGTCGAGCACGAATGTGACGCCGGCCTTGTGCAGGGCGACATCCATCAGGACTTGGTCGAACGCTCGGTTGATGAAGGTGGCGTAGAGCGCGACGACCGGGTGCAGGCCGCCGAAGGCGAGGCCGGCGGCACTGGTGACGGCGTGCTGCTCGGCGATGCCCACGTCGTGCACCCGGGCGGGGAATCTCTCGGCCATCTTGTGCAGGCCGGTGGGACGGAGCATGGCCGCGGTGATGCCCACGATCTTCGGATCGAGTGTGGCAAGGCGCAGCAGCTCGTCGGCGAACACCGACGTCCAGGAGGGTGCGCCGGCGGATTCGGTGGACTCCCCTGTTTCCGGGTCGATCTGGCCGACCGCATGGAACTGGTCGGCGGTGTCCTGAACGGCCGGGTCGTATCCCTTACCCTTCTGGGTGATCGCGTGCACGATCACCGGCGCGCCGTAGCCCTTGGCCTGATGGAGCGCCTCGACCATCGCCGCCATGTCGTGGCCGTCGATCGGACCGATGTACTTGATGTCGAGGTTGGAGTAGAGCGCCTCGTTGTTGGAGAACCGGGCGAGGAAGCCGTGCATGCCGCCGCGCACGCCGCGGAAGAACGCCCGGGCGGGCGCGCCCATCCGTTCGAAGGCCTGACGGCTGGTCAGATAGGCACTGTGGTAAGCCTGTCGGGTGCGCACGGTGTTCAGGAAGCGGGCCATGCCGCCGATGGTGGGCGCGTAGGAGCGGCCGTTGTCATTCACGATGATGATCAGGCGACGGGTGTTGTCGTCGCTGATGTTGTTGAGGGCTTCCCAGGTCATGCCCCCGGTCAGGGAGCCGTCGCCGACGACCGCGATCACATGGCGGTCGCTCTGCCCGGTCATCTCGAAGGCTCGGGAGATGCCGTCAGCCCAGGACAACGAGCTGGAGGCGTGGGAACTCTCCACGATGTCGTGCTCGGACTCGCGCCGCTGCGGGTAGCCGGCCAGGCCGCCGGCCTGGCGGAGGAGGCTGAAGTCCTGGCGCCCGGTGAGCAGCTTGTGCACGTAGGCCTGATGTCCGGTATCGAAGACAATGGCGTCACGCGGGGATTCGAAGACCCGGTGCAAAGCGATGGTCAGCTCGACCACGCCGAGGTTGGGACCAAGGTGCCCGCCGGTCTTGGAGACTTCCCGAACGAGGAACGCCCGCACCTCGGCCGCGAGCTGGACGAGCTGTTCCATCGAGAGGCGATCCAGATCTCTCGGCCCGAAGATCGTGTCCAGTAGCGCCATCGATAACACCTTTCACGTTGCGCTATCCGCCACCAGAAAACCGGCGCATAGATTCGGTCAAGCCGAGTCTACGCGCCGGTTTCGGTAGCTGGCCTAAAGGCTCCTGCGTGCTAGGCGACCAGCGAACGCAGGACGTACTGCAGGATGCCGCCGTTGCGGTAGTAATCGGCCTCACCCGGGGTGTCGATGCGGACGACCGCGTCGAACTCGACTGTGGCCTTGCCGGCGGCAGACTGCGCACTCGGCGCCGCCGTGACGCGCACCGTCTTCGGGGTGACCCCGCTGTTCAGCTCGACGAGACCCTCGATTGTGACGACCTCCGTGCCGTCCAGTCCAAGTGACGCCCAGCTCTGGCCGGCCGGGAACTGCAGAGGCACGACGCCCATCCCGATCAGGTTCGAACGGTGGATGCGTTCGAAGCTCTCCGTGATGACGGCCTTCACCCCGAGGAGGCTGGTGCCCTTCGCGGCCCAGTCGCGGGACGAACCCGAACCGTATTCCTTGCCACCGAAGATGACCAGCGGCGTGCCGGCGGCCTGGTAGTTCTGCGAAGCGTCATAGATGAACGCCTGCGGAGCCCCGTCAACGGTGAAGTCGCGGGTGTAGCCACCCTCGACTCCGTCCAGCAGCTGGTTGCGGAGACGGATGTTCGCGAATGTGCCGCGGATCATGATCTCGTGGTTGCCGCGGCGCGAGCCGTAGGAGTTGAAGTCGCCCCGTTCGACGCCGTGCTCCAGCAGGTAGGCGCCGGCCGGGCTATCGGCCTTGATCGAACCAGCAGGGCTGATGTGGTCGGTCGTGACCGAGTCGCCCAGTTTGGCCAGCACACGGGCACCGACAATGTCGACCACCGGGGTGGTCTCCATGGTCATGCCGTCGAAGTATGGGGGCTTCCGCACATACGTGGACTCAGGGTCCCACTCGAAGACCTCGCTGTCCGGTGTCGGCAGGCCGCGCCAGCGCTCGTCGCCCTCGAAGACATGGCCGTACTGCTTCGTGAACATGCCGGTGTCGATCGAGCCGTCGATCGTGGACTGCACCTCGGCGGAGTCGGGCCAGATGTCCTTGAGGAACACCTCGTTGCCGTCGCTGCCGATGCCGAGCGCATCCGTCTCGAAGTCGAAGTTCATCGAGCCTGCGAGGGCGTAAGCGATGACCAGCGGCGGGCTGGCCAAGTAGTTCATCTTGACGTCGGGGCTGATCCGACCCTCGAAGTTGCGGTTGCCTGAGAGCACCGCGGTGACGGCCAGGTCGTTGTCGTTGATCGCGGTCGTGACCTCGTCGATGAGAGGGCCGGTGTTGCCGATGCAGACCGTGCAGCCGTAGCCGACGGTGTAGAAGCCGAGGGCCTCGAGGTCGCCGGTGAGGCCGGCCTTCTCGTAGTAGTCGGTGACGACCTTCGAGCCCGGAGCCAGGGTGGTCTTGACCCACGGCTTGCTCGTGAGGCCCTTCCTGACGGCGTTTCGGGCGAGCAGGCCCGCGGCGAGCATGACACTCGGATTGGACGTGTTCGTGCACGAGGTGATGGCCGCGACAGCGACCGCTCCGTGGTCGAGCGTGTAGTTCGCGCCGTCCTGCGTGGTGATCGCGACGGGCCTGGACACGCTGATCGGAGCGTGGCTCACGTGGTTGTGTGAGGCCTTGTGGTCAAGGTTCTCGTCCTCGGCGGTGAAGCCGATCGGGTCTGAAGCAGGGAAAGAGGCCTCGACGGCCGCGTCCACAACAGTCCAGTCCTGCGTCGCGTAGCTCTGCAGGTCAAGTTCGAACTGCGACTTCGCCTCGGTGAGGATGACGCGGTCTTGCGGGCGCTTCGGGCCGGCAATCGACGGCACGACGGTGCCCAGGTCGAGCTCGAGGTACTCGCTGAAGACGGGCTCCTTGTCGGCATCGTGCCACAGGCCCTGCAGCTTCGAGTAGGCCTCGACGAGTGCAACCTGCTCGTCGCTGCGACCCGTCAGGCGCAGGTAGTCGAGGGTGACGTCGTCGATCGGGAACATCGCGGCCGTGGATCCGAACTCCGGGCTCATGTTGCCGATCGTGGCCCGGTTGGCCAGCGGAACCTGCGAGACACCCGCGCCGTAGAACTCGACGAACTTACCGACCACGCCGTGCTTGCGCAGAATCTGGGTGATGGTGAGCACGACATCCGTCGCGGTGACGCCGGTCGGGATGGAGCCGTTGAGCTTGAAGCCGACCACCTTGGGAATGAGCATCGAGATGGACTGGCCGAGCATGGCTGCCTCGGCTTCGATGCCGCCCACACCCCAGGCGAGCACGCCGAGGCCGTTGACCATGGTCGTGTGCGAGTCGGTTCCCACGCAGGTGTCGGGGTAGGCCTGAAGCACGTCGTTGCCCTCCGCGTCCGGCACGGTGCGGGTCATCGTGACGCGGGCCAGATACTCCAGATTGACCTGGTGCACAATGCCGGTTCCGGGCGGCACGACCTTGAAATCGTTGAACGCGGTCTGGCCCCAGCGCAGGAACTGGTACCGCTCACCATTGCGCTCGTACTCGATCTCCACGTTGCGCTCGAGGGCGTCCGCGGTTCCGAACAGGTCGGCGATGACGGAGTGGTCGATGACCAGCTCGGCCGGAGCCAGCGGGTTGATCTTCTTCGGGTCGCCGCCGAGTTCGGCGACGGCCTCGCGCATGGTGGCGAGGTCGACGATGCACGGCACGCCGGTGAAGTCCTGCATAACGACGCGGCCAGGGGTGAACTGGATCTCGGTGTCGGGTTCCGCCGTTGGGACCCACTCACCCAGGGCGCGAATGTGGGCCTCGGTGATGTTGGCGCCGTCCTCGGTGCGAAGGAGGTTCTCCAGCAGCACTTTCAGGCTGAACGGAAGCCTCTCGTAGCCCGTTACCGCGTCGAGACGAAAGACCTCGTAGTCCGTCGACCCGACCCGCAGGGTGTCCTTGGCTCCAAAACTGTTTACGACCGCATTATTAAGCGCCGACACGATGCCCTCTCCTTCGTGGAAACCGACGGCGAAACCGTCCGCAATCCTCAATCCTGACGACCAGACGCCTGCCCCTGCCAGCAAGGGTAACCTAACCGGCGGATGCCACGTGCGGACGATGTCCAACGCCGAACTATCTTGACGTAGAGATAACTCTAGCGGTGCCACCGCGTTTCCCGCGCCTATTTCCGGCGGGTGTCGCGGAATCGCGGTGAATTTATTCGGGCCGGCGACCCGCTGCGTCGTCGGTCTCCCGGTCGTCGGCGCGGTAGACCGCCCGGACCACCAGCCACGAGATCACCAGGAGTGGCGCGTAGAGCGGAATCCCCATCAGGAGCTTGACGGCGCCGAGCCACTCCACGTTTCCGGAGTAGTAGAGGGGAAGCTGAACAGCCAGGCGCAGGGCGAACAAGCCCGCCCAGCAGAGCGTGAGAATGGTCAGCACCCGACGCCTGGACCGGTTCGACCGCCAGGCGATTCCCTCGCCCATCAGGAATCCGACAGCCAGCCCGATCAGCGGCCAGCCGACGACCGCCGAGATGAAGAGGGCTCCGCCGTACAGTCCATTGGTCCAGAATCCGGGCAAAAAGAAGACTTCGGCGCGGCCAGTGAACAGGGCGAGCACGGCGCTGACGATCAGTGCCACCAGGCCGCCGACGGCAGGCGTCACCGTTTGGCGGCTAATCCGGCGCAGAACGATGAAAACGACGCCGATCAGCACCGGCACAACAAGGGACAGCACCAGCGACTGCTCGGGAAAAAACTGCCGGGTGAAGGTGTAGGTGATCAGGAAGACGAGTCCGGGCAGCAGGGCCTCGACCAGTCCACGGATGCCGCCCATCGCGGCCAGCAGGGCGCGCCCGCTGATCGGATCACCCTCGGCCGCCGGCGTGAAGCCGGCCCGCCGGGCCGCCGCCGCCATACCGTCGGCGAACGCGGCCGGCACGGGCGAGTCAGGCGCGTTCTCTGATGCGTCGGGCTCGCGGGCCTCATCGGGGAGTGGTGCGTCCGTCATCCCGGCGTTCTTCAGGACTGGCCCGGCTCGGCCGCAGTGGCGGGGGTGGCCGGCATCCGCAGCGGAATGAGGTCACGCGGCGGCATCGGGGCGGATCCGCGCACCACGACGATGCTGCGGAACAGGTTTTCGATCTCGGTCGCGGCGTCGGTGTTGATGGCACCCTCGCCGGCAATCACGCCGCGCAGGAACCAGCGCGGGCCGTCGACTCCGATGAAGCGGGCCAGCCTGCTCGTTCCGTCGGATCCCTGACCCGCGGCCACGGGGATCTCGGCCACCAATTCGGGGCCGAACGGGCCTTCGCGCAGAGTCGTCGTTCCGCCCTGCTTGCCGATCTGATCGGCGATCTGGGCGCGGATTTCGTTCCACAGGCCACTTGAGCGGGGCGCGGCGAACGGCTGTACCTGGAGGGTGGAGCCGGCGTAGTCGAGCCCGATCGCCACGACCCGCTTGCTGCCCTCTTCGATCTCCAACCGTAGGTGAAGCCCCTCACGCGGGAGGATCTTGACCCCGCCGAGGTCCACGTAGGGCCGCACCGGGTTGGCTTCGGCTTCGTCGAGGGGACCCTCGGTCGCACGATCGCCCGGCGCCGACTTGGCCGTCTCGTCCGGGTTCTCCTCCGGGTTCGCGGTGTCGCTCACTGGTTGTCTCCTGACGTTGAGGTGCCCGTGCTGATGTTCCGGCTCAGGCCGGTGGACCCGAATCCGCCAACCCCGCGCTGGCTGCCGGGCAGCCGATCCACGGGAATAAACGTGGCCCGACTGACGGGCATGATGATGATCTGGGCGATGCGGTCGCCGATCGCGATCGCATGGGGCGTGGTCTGGTCGGTGTTGAGCAGCGTCACCTTGATCTCGCCACGATACCCGGCGTCGACGGTGCCCGGCGCGTTCACGATCGTGATGCCGTGCTTGGACGCGAGACCGCTGCGGGGCACGACGAATGCCGCGAAACCGTCGGGCAGGGCGATCGCCACGCCCGTGCCGACCAGTGCTCGTTCGCCGGGGGCCAAGACTAGAGCCTGGGAGGAATGAAGGTCCGCTCCCGCGTCACCCGGGTGCGCGTAGCTCGGGAGGATGGACGCGGTAATCAGGACTTCGACGCTTTCTGCCACGTGTCGAGGCTAGTGCAGAAGTCTGATCGAATAGACCCATGCCTGAATATCGCGAAAAACTCTGGGCCTCTCCCGCACCTTATGTGGCGACTGCGCTCATCATTCCTGCCAGCATCCTCGTGTTCGCACCGATTTCGATGCTGGCCGGGGTGCTGCTGGCCGCCGGTCTGTACGCCGCTTGCGTTCTGGCGCTGCTCTTGTCGGCACCGGTGGTGCAGGTGCGGGGCGGTGAGCTCACCGCCGGGCGCGCGAGCATATCGATCGATCTGGTCGGCGAGGTTTTGCCCTTCGACGGAGATGAGGCCGCCCTGGAACGTGGCCAACGGCTCGACGCCCGGGCCTGGCTGCTCATCCGCGGGTGGATTCGGCCCGTCGTGCGAATCCCGATCGTGGATGCGACGGATCCGGCGCCGTATTGGCTGGTGTCGACGCGGCGCCCACAGAAATTGGCCGCCGCGATCAATGGATCGCGACGGCCAGCATCACATGATTGAGCGCGTTTAGGAGTCGCACTCCAGGCATACCAGGCCGAGCTTGGTCTCGTGCGACATCTGCGAACGGTGCTTCACCAGGAAGCACTCCACGCAGGTGAACTCGTCCGCCTGCGGAGGCAGAACGACGACATCGAGGTCGAGGTCGGACAGATCAGCGCCGGGAAGGTCGAAACCACCGGGGTTGTCCGAGTCGTCGACATCTACGACACCGGACATCTTGTCGGGTACGCGCTCCTTGAGGGCCTCAATCGACTCTGAGTCGTCTTCGGTCTTCCGTGGTGCGTCGTAATCGGTTGCCATACCCATCCATTCAGTTACGCCGAGAAAGGATTTCGGCGGCCATAGTTTCCAACAATCCGGGCGGAATAGCAAACTACACGCCGCGTCATTTGCTCGGCACAGTCATCAACTTGCGGCACGCCCGGCGTATTCCCCGAAGATTCACTCTTTACATGGCAGTCTTAGGCGCACTAGTGATGGCGAAAGGGCTTTCAACATGCAGGAATTGAAAGTTATTGGAGTCGAGAGCGGTGCGTTGCTCGCAGCGTCTGAAGAGGGAGACCGATTCAGGATCCCCATCGACGAAGTTCTCCAGTCCCGGCTTCGCCAGGCCCAGGTGGAACCAGCGTCGGGGCCGAAGCTGAGTCCCCGGGAAGTGCAGGCGCACATCCGTGCCGGCATGTCCGCCGAGGACGTCGCCGCGGTCACGGGTGCGTCCCTCGATTTTGTGCGCCGCTTCGAGGGCCCGGTCGTCGCCGAACGCGACTACATGGTCTCCTGCGCGCTGAGCGTGCCGGTGCACACCGCCATCGACCTCGACCCGATCGAGGGCGGCGCCACCTTCGGCACCGTCATCCGTGAGCGTCTGGCCTCGCTCGGCGCCACGAACGAGCGCTGGGCCAGCTGGAAGGAACCCGGCGCCGGCTGGATCGTCAAACTGGCCTTCACCGCCGATGACATCGACCACGACGCCCGGTGGGGCTTCGAACCCAAGAAGAACTCGCTCTCTCCGGTCGGCAGTGAAGCCATCGCCTTGTCGCAGCAGGGTGAACTGAAGGGTGCCCTGATCCCGCGGCTGCGGGCCGTCGGCGCCGAGACCAGCCTCGCCGATGTGTCCCGCTTCGACAGCGGCGCCTTCACCTTCAAGGAATCACTGTCCGAGGAGACGTTGCACGATACGGCGCCGCTTCTGGACCCGGTGCCGTATTCCCGGTCGGCCGGCACGACGGATGCCGTGTCCCGTGCAGCCATCAAGCGCGCCGACGAACCGCCGCAGAGCCTGAGCGAGACGGCCGACCTGCTGGCGTCACTGCGCCGCCGCCGCGGGGAGCGCGAAGCCGCCGCTTTCGAAAGCAACCACGTCGAGAGCCACTCCAGCCACAGCAACCCCGCCAGCACCAGCCCGGCCCCGGGCATCCGTCTGGTGAACCAGCCGGTCGAGGCCGCCGCGGAACCCCACGCCGCTCCCTCGGCTCTCGCCGCCCCGCCGACCGAGGCCCCCCGCAACGCCTGGTCTGCCCAGGCCGCCGGGGGTCAATCACCGGCCGCGACTCCGCGAGCGTCGGGTCATGGCAAGCGCGGGCGGGCCTCGATGCCCAGCTGGGACGAAATCGTGTTCGGTGCCCGCACCGACGACGACCTGCCCTAGCACGCAGGGTTTCAACGGCGCCGGCACCGGCACCGGTCCGACGAGCCTGTGCATACGACTCGCCCACGCATTCGACTACCCTAGGCAAGTGAGAATCAACACCCGGCTGCGATCCACAAGCCGGATTCCTCTGCTCCAGGCAGTGAAGACATCCGTGGCCGTCGCCCTCGGCTGGATCCTGTCGCAACTGCTACTGGACACGGAGCAGCTGCCCGTCTTCGCCGCGATCGCCGCCCTGCTGGTGGTGCAGCCGAACATCAACCAGACCCTCGGTCGCGCGGTCGAACGCAGCCTGGGTGTTATCGGCGGGGTCATCATCGCCTATGGCGTCGGTGTCGCATTCGGCCAGTCCAGCTGGGTCGTTCTCCTGGCCATCGTGTTCTGCATCATGCTGGCGTGGGCGCTTCGGCTGGCCCCCAGCTCGGCGAGCCAAATTCCGATCAGCGCCATGCTCCTACTCACAATCGGCACGGCTACGGCTGAGTACGCGCGGGACCGCATCGTCGAAACCATCATCGGGGCGGCGGCCGCACTCCTCGTCAACGCCCTGATCGTGCCGCCAGTGCTTCTTCGTCCGGCGCACGCGGCTGTGATCCGACTTGCCTACGAGATCGCGGACACCCTCGACCGGATCGTCGACGCCCTGCGGTTTCCGCAGAAGGCCAGCCAGATCGAAGAGATGATGATTAAGGTGCGTCTGCTGCGCCCCATGCTCGCCAAGGCGGATCAGGCGCTCAAGCAGGCCGAGGAGAGCCTCACTCTCAACCCGCGGCACGCGGTGAACCGGCGTCTCCTCGACATCGACGAGGAGCTCTTCGCCCGGCTGACCTCGCTCGTCGCACGCGCGATCGGCATGACCCGGTCCCTGCGCGACCACTACGACCATTCCCTGCACCTCGAGCCCACGGTGCTCGCGATCACTGTCGAGCTGAGCCGTGCCGCCCATGACCTGAGGCTCCTCGCCGAACAGGTGGACCACCCCGGCGTCCAGCAGGTCAGCCTGCCGCAGGAACCACCCACCCTGACCGCCCCCCTGATCATTGCGACGCCTCATCCGCAGCACTGGATCCTGATCGGATCCCTGATGGAGGACCTACGACGGGTGCGTGAGGAGATCAAGGGCGAATAGCCGATGATGTCCGAGGTGCACAATATGCCCGTCGGATCGAAAGGGAGCGCCCGCGTTTCTGGCCCCGAACGCCTGCGCTCGGCCCGAGCAGCGTGGTCTCTCATTCACGACCAATACCCCGGGGTGTAGAGGATCGGAGCGGCCGCGTCGGTACCCTGACCAAAGGTCGACACGAGAGGGACCTCACTCTCGTGGGGTCCCTCTCGTGTTTATTATCCACCCTGCGCAGACCTCTGCGCGGGGACGACTACGCCTGGTTGAGCGCGGCCTGAAGTTCGATGGTGATGATGACCTTTTCGCCGAGCAGCATTCCGCCGGTCTCAAGGGCCGCGTTATAGGTGAGGCCGAAGTCGGCGCGGGTGACCTCGGTCTTCGCCGTGGCGCCGGCCTTGTAGTTGCCGTACGGGTCGGTGCCGAAGCCGCCGAACTCGAAGTCGAAGGTTACGGGCTTGGTGACGCCCTTGATGGTGAGGTTGCCGTCGACGAGGAAGTCGTCCTCGACCTGACGCACGCCGGTAGAGACGAAGTTGATGGTCGGATAGGTCTCGGCGTCGAAGAAATCGCCGGTGCGCAGGTGGCCGTCGCGGTCCGCCTGGTTGGTGTCGATCGTCACGACCTGGGCCGTGGCCGTGACGGAGGAGTCGAGCGGGTTCTCGCCGGTAACGAAGGTCGCGTCGAACTTCTCGAACGTGCCCTTGACCTTGCTGATCATGAGGTGGCGGATGCTGAAACCGACCTCACTGTGGGTCGGGTCGATGGTCCAGGTTCCGGCCTTGTAGCCGGGTATGCTCGCTGCGGTGGTCTGAGTCATGGGTTCTCCTCAATTCGCGGAACGGTGGATTCTCGTCCTCACATTCATGCAAGCGCATAGGAAAGTGAAATATTCCGAATCGGGGAGAGTTCTTTTCGACAGTGGTCCGGCCGCTCCTGCCGGAATCCCTTGACTGCCTCCGGGGCCGAGGGTACCGTCGGTCGCTCAGGGGCTGGTGCATGGGTGGAACGGAGGGCTGAAATGCGCTCACGGTTTTTGCTCCCCCTGGGTCTGCTGATCGCCCTGCTCGCCGGATGCGCGCCCCCGGCCCCTTCGTCGCCCTCCTCTGCTTCGGCAACGGCAACCGAGAGCGTGGTAATGCGCCCCATCACCGAGGGCGGTCTGCCTGCCGCGGGCTTCACCGTCACCGAGGAGACGACCGTCACGCTCGACTGTGGCAGCGCGTCGTTCGATGATCGGCCGTCCGCAGTCGCCGTCGACGACAACATCCACGCCTGCACACCGTCGAGCGCGTTCGCCGTAGCGTGCTGGCAGGATGCGGCGCCCGGCTTTGTGGCCTGCTACCGCGACCCGTGGACCACGGCGGTGGTGCGCCTGCCGAGCACCGGGAGCCTGCCGGCGGCCACCGCGCCCGAGCAGGCGCGACCGCTCGGGCTGTTGCTCAGCGACGGGGACCGCTGCCTGATTCGCAGCGGTGGCGTTTGGAACGACCTGACCGAGCACCCCGCCTGGTACGGCACCTACTCGTGCACGGAAGATGGGGCGGTCTGGGCGGAGAGCGCAGACGGCATCGATCGGTCAGGCCCCCGATGGACGGTGCGCGTCGCGCCTATTTCGGGGGGAGATCCGCTCACCACCCGCGAAGTCGTCACGGCGTACTTCGTCGGCACGGCAGAGGGCTAGCGGACTGAGAGCTGACCGGGCGCCCGATGGACTGGGTCATGACTTTGGTGACACCCAGCTGAGGACACTCCGGTGCCTCCGACGAAGACGAGAATGCGTGATTAGAGTGTGCCGGCATCCATGAGTTCCTACTCGGTGCGGTTCGCTGCACAATCTGGATTTGGGGTTCACTCCTGGGATGCGCTGAGGGCGGCCCGGCCGCGCAGCACCAGGAGCTTGTAGGCAGCATCATCGATCTGCTCCAGCGTGAGCCGCCCGGTATCGACCGCTTCGACGATTCTGCCGATCAGAACTGTGACATCGGTGCCGTACCGCGCGGGATTCGCCGGCAGAACGGAGAGCAGCATGGTGTTGCCCGCTGCCAGGGCGGCGATCCCGTTCTCGGCCGGGTCGGCGTACTCCGGCAGGCCGAAGTCCTGGAGCATCAGCAGATCGTCGGTAATCGTGACGCCGTCGAAACCGAGTTCGGTGCGGAGGATCTCGTGCCAGGCCGGCGACAGGCTCGCCGGACGCGGATCGACGCTCGGGTAGGCCAGGTGGCCGAACATGATCAGCGCCGCGCCAGCCTCGATTCCGGATTGAAACGAAGGCGCCTCACGGGTCAGCCAGTCCTGATAGCCAAGCGGAGTCGACGGGATGCTTCGGTGCGAGTCCCCCGGCGCCGCCCCGTGACCGGGGAAGTGCTTGAGCGTGCTCAGAACCCGCGCACGCTCACCGGTGACCGCCGCAGCCACCCGGGCGGATGCCGACGCCGGGTCGGTGCCGAGCACCCGGCCGGCCAGGAACGAGCTCGGGTCGGCCGTGACGTCGGCGACGATGCCGAAGTTGACACTCACGCCGACGGACTGGAGCAGGGTCGACCGACTGCGAAAGGCGTCTTCTGTGGCCGGTGCGGGAAGCGTCTGCAGCTGGGCAGCCCCGGGCGCCAGGTCGGCGGGCAGCGGGGAGACCTCGCCGCCCTCCTGGTCGATGCCGATGAGCAGCGGGAGTTCCGGGTCGGGACTGAGGGCATCCGTCATTGCCCGCATTTCTTCCGGGGAGACCGGCACGTTGTCACCCATCAGGATGAGTCCACCGAGGCCGTTCGCCCCGGCGAAGGTGCGCAGCTCGGCCGCATCTGTTCCCGGCTGGTGCAGCATCAGTAGGCTGGCGACCTTCTCGGTCAGGGACATGGCGGCCAGGCGGCGAGTGGCGTCTTCGGCAACGGGGCCGGCCGACCAGCCGGGCCCGAGCGGGGCGGCGGTGCCGCTTTTCGCGTCTGTTCCGCGCGCCGCGGTGCAGCCGGAGAGGGTGAGGGCCAGCAGGGCCATGGCGGCGAGCGCCGCCAGGCGGCGGGCTGGGGCCGGGTGTCGTCGGCCAGAGATCACCGGTCCAGGCTAACCTGCCGGCAGCTACCGCGGCGAAGCGCCCATCCGCTTCACCGCTGGCGGCGTTACAATCGGTCTTCGAGCGGGGAGGCGCGCATGCAGATGAGGGACATGGCCGGCGAGGCCGTGCTGATCGCCGCCGGCGGGCGGTCCATCCTCCTGCAGATCGCCGACCCGGCGATCGGCCACGGAATTGCGCACCACAGCGACTTCGCCTCCCGACCGCTCGATCGGCTGCGCGGCACCCTGACCTACGTGTACGCGGTCGTGTTCGGAACGCCGGAGGAGGCTGCCCGGGCACGACGCAGGGTCGATCACGCCCACGCCCCGGTGTCGGGCTTGGCCACCGAGGCTCGTCCGGCTTACACCGCCTTCACCCCAGAACTGCAGCTCTGGGTGGCGGCGACCCTGTATGACTCCGCCATGACCATGCGGGAGCTGGTCTACGGCCCGCTCGACGGAGCCACGGCGGACGCGCTCTACCGGGAGTACGCCGTGCTGGGCACGGCGTTGCAGATGCCCGCGGAGCTGTGGCCGCCCAACCGGGCCGCCTTCGCCGCCTACTGGGACCGACGTGTCGGCGAGTTGCAGACGGATGCCGCCACGCGCGCCGTGGCACGCCAGCTGCTGCATCCCCGCACCGGGCCGCTCTGGCTGCGGCTGATGATGCCACTGGGCCGGTTCGTGACCGTCGGACTGCTCCCCTGCTCGGTGCGGGAACTGTTCGACCTGCCCTGGACCGTGGGGGCGCAGCGCCGCTTCGACCGGCTGATCCGGCTGACCATACGTGTCTATCCCCGGCTTCCGCGCCGGCTGCGCCACTGGCCCAAGAACCACTACCTGCGCGCGATGCGGTAGTCGCCTGGGCTCGCGGTAGTCTGAGGGTTTCCCCAGCCTGAGGATTCCAATGACGCAGCACTCGGCCCCCGCCGCCCCGGGCACGCCCGACGGTCTCGACGCGATCGACCGGCAGATCGTGGCCGAACTCAGTCGCGACGGCCGCCTGTCGATGCGCCAGCTGGCCGTGCTCGTGCACATTTCCCGCACCACCGCGCACACCCGGATGCAGAATCTCGTGCGTCACGGTGTGGTCACTGGATTCGGCGCACAGATCGACCGCCGGGCGCTCGGGCTCAGGATCTCCGCCCTCGTGATCGTCAAGATCGGCGATGTCTCCTGGGCCGAGATGGCCCGGCGCCTGAGTGAACTGCCCTTCGTCGAAAAAGCTCAGGCCGTGAGCGGCGACATCGACATCATCCTCACCGTCAGCGCTCCGGACCACGAGCAGCTGAGCCAAGCCATCCTGCGCGATATCCACAGCATGCCCGGCGTGATCTCCACCCGGTCCCACCTCATCCTCGAGGAAATCACCGGCCTGCCCCCGGCCCGCGCTGCGGACAGCTGGCGCTGAACGGTCGTTTTCCGCGGACGAATGGTCCGGCGCGACGCCGCTTCGGACCAATCGTTCGTATCCGTTGCCGGGGCATCGTCGGCGGCGCGGAGATGCCCCACCATTGCGACATGAGCCTCAATGTCGAGAGCCTGGTTGAGAGCCCCCTCGCCGCGCCGCGTCCCCTCCGCCTGATCGATGACACCGGTCGCGCCGCGCCACTTGATGAGGCCGGCGGGTTTGACCTGCCGGACCCGGCCACACTGCTCAATCTCTACCGGCGCATGGTCGTCGCCCGCCGGTTCGACGTGCAGGTCACCGCGCTGACCCGGCAGGGACGCCTGGCGACGTACCCGTCAGCTCTCGGCCAGGAGGCCTGCGAGATCGCCGTGGTCGCCGCCCTCGGCGCCGAGGACTGGCTCTTCCCCACCTACCGGGACAGCATCGCCCTACTGACCCGCGGCGTGCCGCCCGAGCACATCCTGGCCTCGTTCCGCGGGGACTGGCACAGCGGCTACGACCAGAACGCCCACCGGATCGCCCCGCAGGCCACCCCTCTGGCTACCCAGGCGCTGCACGCCGTGGGGCTCGCGACCGCGTCCAAGCTGAAACGGGAGCGCACCGTCGCACTGACCCTGCTCGGCGACGGCGCCACCAGCGAGGGCGACGCCCACGAGGCGTTCAACTTTGCTGCCGTCTGGCAGGCCCCGGTCGTCTTCGTGGTGCAGAACAACCAGTACGCGATCAGCGTGCCGCTGGACAAGCAGATGCGCTGCCGCACCATCGCCGACAAGGCCATCGGCTACGGGATGCCCGGCTACTTCGTGGACGGCAACGACGTCGCCGCAATGTACGCGGTCACCTCGTCGGCAGTGGAGAACGCCCGCGCCGGCCACGGCCCGACCCTGATCGAGGGTCTGACCTATCGGATGGAGGCACACACGAACTCCGACGACCCGAGCCGCTACCGCGATCCCGGGGATCTGGAGATCTGGCGACGCCGCGACCCGATCACCCGCCTGGACACCTACCTGTGCGAGATCGGTGCGCTGAGCGACGCGGAGCGTGCGGACATCCGTGCCGAGGCCGAGGATCTGGCGGCGGACACCCGCGAATGCATGACCCGGTCCGCGCCAGTGGATCCGCTGGAGCTATTCGACCACGTCTACTCGACCCCGCGCGCCGCCCTGGCGGAACAACGAGCCTTCCTCGCAGCTGAGCTCGACGAGCACGCCGAGCACGCCGAGCACGCCGAGCACGCCGAGCACGCCGTCGCAGCATCCGTCGCCGCTCACTCAGGAGTCAACTCATGACGCTCCCCGACACCGCACCGACGCCCCTGCGCGCACCGGTCACTCTCACCATGGCAGCGGCGTTGAACGCCGCGATCCAGGACGCGATGCGCGACGATCCGACGGTCGTCCTGTTCGGTGAGGATGTCGGCCCGCTCGGCGGCGTCTTCCGTGTGACCGACGGGCTGTACGCCGAATTCGGGGAGAGCCGCGTGAGCGACTCGCCGCTGGCCGAATCGGGGATTGTGGGCACCGCGATCGGCATGGCCATGTACGGCCTGCGCCCGGTGGTCGAGATGCAGTTCGACGCGTTCAGCTACCCGGCGTTCGAGCAGATCGTTTCGCACGTGGCCAAGATGCGCAACCGCACCCGTGGGCGCATCCAGCTGCCCCTTGTGATCCGGATCCCCTACGCCGGCGACATCGGGGGTGTGGAACACCACTCCGATTCCTCCGAGGCCTACTGGACGGCCACGCCCGGCCTCACGGTGGTCTCGCCATCGAATCCGGCGGATGCCTATTCAATGCTCCGCGAGGCCATTGCTTGTGACGACCCGGTCATTTTCCTCGAACCCAAGAGCCGGTACTGGGCCAAAGCCGAGCTCAGCCTGCCTGTGCGCACCGCGCCGATGACCACTGCGGTCGTGCTGCGGGAGGGCACCGATGTCACGCTGATCGCCTACGGTCCGACCGTGAAAACGGCCCTCGCGACGGCCGAGCTGGCCGTCGCCGAGGGGCTCTCGATCGAGGTGATCGACCTGCGCAGCCTCTCCCCGTTCGACGACGAGACGGTGGGCGCCTCCCTGCGGAAGACCTCCCGCGCCGCTGTGCTGCACGAGGCGGCGCAGTTCGGCGGCTACGGGGCCGAGGTCGCCGCCCGGCTGACCGAGCGCAACTTCTACCACCTGGCAGCGCCGATCCTGCGGATCACGGGTTTCGATATCCCCTATCCCTCCCCCAAGCTCGAGCAATACTTTCTGCCCACTCCCGACCGCATCCTGACCGCCCTCGGAACCTGGGAGTGGAACTGATGGGTCAGAATTTCATCCTGCCCGACCTCGGCGAAGGACTCACCGAAGCCGAAATCGTCTCCTGGCTGGTCGCCGTGGGCGACACCATCACCATCGACCAGCCCGTGGTGGAGGTCGAATCGGCCAAGTCCATCGTGGAGTTGCCGTCGCCGTTCGGCGGTGTGGTCGAGGCCCTGAACGGGGTCGCCGGCCAGATCATTCACGCCGGGCAGGTGCTGCTGACAGTGACGGATGCCGCCGAGGCCGACGCCGCACGGCCGACCGCTCGGACTGCTGTTAAGCCCGCAGCGATGGCAGCCGGGGTTCCGGTCGCGGAGGTCGACGGGTCGGCATCCGGTGCTGTGCTCATCGGCTACGGCACGAGGGAGAACACGGGTCCCGTGCGGCGCCCTGCCACTGCGCGCTTCGGCGTGCGACCCGGCTCAGCGGCTCCGGTCGTCGCGGCAATCGTCGAACCGGTCTCCGAGGTGACTCCGGCCACCCCGGTAACGGCTCCGGCCTCTCCGTCTTACCCGGCCGGCCGCTCCCCCGTGGTCTCACCGCTGGTGCGGCGTCTGGCCCGCGAAAACGGCCTCGACGCGACCCTGCTAATCGGCAGTGGGAGCAACGCGCTGGTGCTGCGCCGGGACGTGGAATCGGCAATCCGGGAACGGGCCGCAGCGGTTGAGTCCACACCGGTGGTCGAGCCCGCGGCACTGGCCCAACCTGCACCCGTGGCGGAGCCTATCGGAACCCGGGCCGCGCCCACCGACGACATCCGGATCCCGATCACCGGCCTACGCAGGGTGGTGTCGGAGCGGATGACCACCTCGCGCCGGGAAATCCCCGAGGCAACCGTCTGGCTCGATGTGGACGCCACCGAGCTCTTCGCCGCGCGGGACCGTCTCTTCGACGCCACAGGCGAACGCTTCAGCGTGACCGCGCTGATCGCCCGGTTCACGGTCGCCGGACTGCGCCGGTTTCCGCTGTTGAACTCCTCAGTCGACACGGCCAGCCAGGAGATCCTCCAACGCGGTGCCATCAACCTCGGGCTTGCCGCTCAGACCCCGCGGGGGCTGATGGTGCCGGTCGTGCACGACGCCCACTCACTGACCACCCGCGAACTCCGGGATGCGATCGCCGGTATCGTGACCCAGGCAACGGATGGCTCGTTTCCCCCATCTCGACTCAGCGGCGGCACCTTCACCCTGAACAACTTCGGTGCTCTGGGTGTCGACGGGTCAGCCGCGATCATCAACCACCCCGAGGCCGCCATTCTGGGCATCGGACGGATGATCGAGCGCCCCTGGGTAGTCGATCACACCCTCGCGGTGCGCACTGTGGTCGAGCTGTCGCTGGTCTTCGACCACCGGGTCTGTGACGGAGGCACCGCCGCCGGTTTCCTCACCTACATCGCACGCTGCATCGAGAACCCTGTGAGCATGCTCGCCGACCTTTGACCGAGCCGCAAACGGCCTCGACCCTGCTGTGGTGCCGCCTGGGGTCGAGGCGTGCGCCAGGTCGTCTACGACACGCCAGGACATCTCGTGGCAGGGGTTTCCTGCCGCTGGGGTTTGTTGCGGTCGACGCCCTCAAGTGCGAATCCTCACCGGGCGGACTATCCGGGCGGGCTATCCGGGCGCTCCGCCCGGCTGCGTTTGCTTCTGGCCCCGAATTCCGGGCCCGAGTGCGCTTAAGGTCCGGCTTGCGGGCAGCCTGGCGGGCCGTGCCGTTCGCAGGCGAGCACGCTCGACTGCGCGCAGTTCGGCGCGACACGACAATCGAGCAAGTCTCTCGATATGACTCCGAGGCTGTGATCTGTATCGGAGTGCCATTCGGACACAGCAGACCCAGTGGATCGTCCCGCACGGCAATACGATCCGGCTCGATGGCAGAGCCCGCACAGTCAGCGCTGACAACACCTGAAGTCAGCGCGGCAAGCATGACAAGGTATGCCAGCGCTGCGACTATTCGACTGTTAGAACCAACCCGGTGGCCCTCCAGTGAATACCGAATCTGCCGGCGCGACGCGAGGACGGACTGGTGGAGCTAGGAGCGTGATTCTTACGCGAGCAGAAGGTCACGCACGCCCAGACCGTTCATGGTGCGTTGGTTCGACCGGCGCCAGCACTTAACCCGACGGCGATAGAACTGTAGCCGTTGCGCATTCGAAACCGAACCAGCTTGTGCACTGGAACACGCGTGGAGCCGATAACGCGGTCAATCTCATTTCGACGGGACTTTCTCGGCGGAACACACTTCGTAGAAATGGACTTCCATGATCGTCAAAAATTCTGCTTTGGTTCTCGTTACCCTCGTCGGCCTCGCTACCGTCAGCGGCGCGGCCGCACCATCACAGGCCGACATCGTGCCCGGCGAACCGCAGGATGCCGCCCACGCGCACAATGACTATGAGCATGAGCGTCCGTTATTTGATGCCCTCGAGCACGGATTCACCAGTGTGGAAGCCGATGTTTGGCTCGTAGATGGCGAGCTTCTCGTCGCTCACGATCTCGAGGATGTCCAGGCGGGGGTTACTCTCGAAAGCCTCTACCTGGATCCGCTCGACCGCCTCGTGGACGGCCGTGCTGGCAGTGTCTACTCTGGCTGGGATGGCAGCTTCCAACTTCTGATCGACATAAAGAGTGACGGCGAGAGTACCTACGCTGCGATCGAGGAAGACTTGGCTGAGCATCGCTCGATCATGACCAAGTACACGAACGGCAAAACCAAATCCGGACCGGTTGTCGCCGTGGTCAGCGGCAACCGCCCTCTAAAATCCATGCAAAATCTTGACTCACGATTGGCTTTCTATGACGGCCGCTCCGGCGACTTGACATCTGGAATACCAGCCGATCTCATGCCGCTGGTCAGTGAGAATTGGAACAAGCTATTCGTGTGGCAGGGCGTCGGTCCGATGCCGGAAAGCGAAAAGGTCAAGCTGCGCGAATACGTGCAGTCGGCGCACTCTCAGGGCTACCGCGTCCGTTTCTGGGGGACCCTCGATGTTCCGAGCGAAGCCCGCGAAGCGATCTGGACTGAGCTGCACGAGGCCGGCGTTGACCACATAAATACCGATGACCTCGCCGCGCTGGAGAAGTTCCTGGGGAGCCGGAGCTAGCGGAAATCGCCATCCACTCGCCTGGACCTGAAAGAAGTACTGTGAACACAGTAGAAATCGATCGGTGTACCCAGTTCGCGAACGAATTCCGCGGTTAACGGCACTGGCCTCCACGGCAAAATCTCTCAACGGGCTGCTGGGAGATTCATGCGGAGACCGTTTCCAAAGGCCCTTTCCCCGAGACGTCGAAACGGTCCTTGTTGCCCGAAGTTGGGCAAGGCCTGTAGCTTTCGGAAATGACGACCGACCGTGTAAGGCCGACAGGGAACCACCGCCTACCCTCCTGGGCCGCGGGGTCGATGGGCGCCTACCTAGTGTCAGTCGCCGGGCTCATTGCGGCAGTGTCCGTGATGCGCGCCTTCGAACTGGGCGGCGGGACGGCCGCACCCGAAGCGATGGTTCTGCTCATCGTGGTACTGACGTTGCCGTTATCTACTGCGTACTATGTCGTCGGTTCACTGGGTTCATCGCAAGTGTCGGGGCCAGAAGAATTCGCCGTCGGAGCATTGACCATGAGCGCGGCGTTGTACTACTTGGGATTCTTTCTCTTGGCTGCCATTAACGCTGCCGTCTTCAGATGGATAGTTTTTAGCACTCGACGACGGCGGGCGAAAGCTCAGTCTGATCCCTGACGGTCAACCGACGCGCTAGGGCGCGCGGAGACAGCGCGAAGCAGTGGCCTGGCGAGGACAAGCCCGCAAACCAGGCCAGCGAGGGCAACAGGGAAAGCCACCAAAGCGCTGAGGTGTGGGAACAGAGAACCTCCGAAAAACAAGGTGAGGCCGCCGACAAGGACAGCCGGGGCTGCGACGAGGGCGCAGGACCAGATGGGAGCGTGCATCGACCGAGCCCAGACCGCGGCAGCGAAGAGGGCGACCGAACCAACAAGAATGAGATTCTTCCCCACACGATCGCGTTCGAGAGCCCCACCGGTTGGCTCAAAAAAGAACGTTCTATCGAGACCTGTCCCCAACAGGACCAGCCCGACGAGGATGAGCGCGGACCATGCGACCAGGGCGGCAACCCAGAGTGAGAGGCGGACCCAGCTGGCTGTCATCGCTGCACTCATCTCTGTTGCAGTCATGTGCGGAACCTGAAATCCGCCTTTTCGAAAGCCGCCGGTCGTCGAGTGTCACCTCGTCAGGTTCCCGCCCAACTGGACGCGTCAACTGCGGCCCCAAGGCCCGACCCTACTGTTCAGAATCGCTATCCGCACCGCCCAATTCGGGGAAGAAGCCTCGGCGTTGCCCGACGCTTTGATCTGACGATCGCGTGCAGAAGTTTCGCCCATGGGACGAATCTGACACCGGGCACCTGCTTCGCGCCTTCGGTGCCAACGATGACCTCGCAACCCAGGTCGGCGACACCGACCTGTCAACGCTCGAGCGCTGCCAGGAATTCATCGCACTTCAGCTCGCCCCGTCCAGCCCGTCCGTGCGCAACTTCGCAATCAGCGTCGACGGCAGGGCTGTCGGCAATGTGGGCATCGAAAACATGGAGCATCGACACGCCACCGGTAGGGTCTGCTACTGGGTGTCCGCCGAGGCCCAAGGCCAAGGCCTTGCCTCATGCTCTCTCGCCTCGGCTACCCGCTGGGCATTTGAAAGGCGCGACTTGCTCCGGCTCGAGCTCGGCCACAGGGTCAACAACCCGGCGTCCTGCATCGTCGCACTGAAAGTGGGATTCAATATCGCAATCTCCCAGCGGGCTGCTGGCAGGTTGATGCGGAGACCGTTCTGCTATCGGTGTCTCTTGGTTACGTCCCCGTGAGTGGTGTGGTTTCCCGCTCTTGAGTGTTGCTTCGTCAACGTGAAGAGCCACCGTGGGATGGTCAGTGAGTACCGATCAAAGAACTCACAAAGGACACCACACGATGGCTCTAGACCAGTTTGCCCTGCTTGACCTGCTGGGAGAACTCAAACTCACCGATGTCACCGACCGCATCCGCGTCGCGACCGAAACCTTGTATCAAGAATTGATCGATGCGGAGGCGACCGCGTTCATCGGTGCAGCCCCGTTCGAACGCCCCGGCGACCGCACCACCCACCGCAACGGCACCCGAGCGCGCACCCTGACGACCACGGCCGGGGACCTCGACCTGAAGATCCCGAAGCTGCGCGCCGGCTCCTTCTTCCCCGCGCTCCTGGAGCGCCGCCGCCGGGTCGACCAGGCGTTGTTCGCGGTCGTGATGGAGGCCTACGTCCACGGTGTATCGACCCGGAAGATCGACGACCTCGTCAAAGCGCTCGGCGCTGACACCGGGATCTCCAAGTCGGAAGTGTCCCGGATCTGCGCAGGCCTGGACGCCGAGGTCGCCCAGTTCCGCGACCGCACCCTCGCCGCGCAGGACTTCCCCTACGTCTTCCTCGACGCCACCTACTGCAAAGCCCGCGTCGGCCACCGGATCGTGTCCCAAGCCATCGTCGTCGCGGTCGGGGTGGCTGCCGACGGACGCCGTGAAGTACTGGGTTTCGACGTTGGTGACAGCGAGAACGAGGGCTTCTGGACCAGCTTCCTGCGGTCGTTGAAGACTCGCGGCCTCGACGGGGTCAAGCTGGTTATGTCTGACGCTCACACCGGCCTGAAGAAGGCCATCGGGACCGTGTTCCAGGGCGCCGGCTGGCAGCGCTGCCGGGTGCATTTCATGCGCAACGTCCTCGCCGTGATCCCGAAAGGATCGCAGGACATGGTCGCCTCGATCATCCGCACCATCTTCGCCCAACCGGACCGCGAACATATCGAGAAACAGTTCCGAGAAGTCACGACCATGCTCGGCCGATCGCACCCCAAGGTCGCTGCCATGCTCGTCGACGCACAACCCGACCTCCTCGCCTTCGCCGCGTTCCCACGGCGGCACTGGCGCCAGATCTGGTCCACCAACCCGCTGGAACGGGTCAACAAGGAGATCAAACGCCGCACCAACGTCGTCGGCGTTTTCCCCAACTCCGCGGCCCTGCTGCGCCTGGCCGGGTCGGTCCTGATCGAGCAGCATGACGAGTGGGAAGCCGGCGAACGCCGCTACTTCTCCGAAGCATCAATGCTCGAGCTGGCCACCATGAACAACCCCATCGAGGTCCTCGACGAGGCGGTGATCCTCCCCGAACTCGCCGCCGCCTAAGCTAGAACAGCTGACCCGCACGGTGTCGAGAAACTCCACCACTCCGCGGGACGTGACCTCGCTGGGCTCGCAGGCATCGCGATGTTTACCCTTGAGCTAATGGGACCGGTTCTCGGTTTCGATGACACCGACAACTCCGCAGTGAGCCTCGATTATCTGCGCCAGTATCCGCAGTTTCACGCTTTGGCGGCGGTCGCAGTGTTTATCATGGCACTCGCGTACATCGTGGCGAGTTTCGCTATCTCAGATGTGCTTACGCCACGCACAAGTATGATCACGCGCCGAAGCCTGAGCGCGCTCGGACTTTTCGCGGCTGCGTTCTCGTTCATGCATGGGGTCTTGCGCGAGTCGGTCGGAACGTTGCTCTACATCGACTCGGTCAATAGGGGATGGAGCCAGTCCGCATAGCTCACCATTCAGATGTTGGGAACCCATGGTTTCCTTGCGGCGGGCCTCATTACGCTCGCTGTCTGGTCCGTGGTATCTGTGTGGCCGGGGCTCACTCCCGCTCCCGTCCGATCTGGTTATGTGCCTTGGGATTAGTCGCAGGCCTCCGTCTCGTGATGCTCACGGCTGGGCCATTGATGACGGCAGCAGCGATCGACCTGCCCGGGATCTGGCTCGCCTCCATGGGACTGATCCCTCTGGGAATGCTTTGGTGGCTGGCCCTCGGCGTGGTGCTGCTTGTCAAGTCCCGCCGCAATCACGAGTAGACGCGTAATGAAACCTGTATGACAACACCACGAGAATCACCCCGGCATACGATATCGTGCCGCAAACTCATCAGGGGAAGTGCGCTCACCTCGTTCCATCGTCACCTCAGCGCTCGAGGCAGTGGACGTGTTCGTCCGTTCGGAGGGGCCCGCCCCAAGCGCCTATGCCGAATTTCGGGACGACGTCGCGAGGTTCACCAGCAACCTGCTCGATGGACGCCCAACCGGCGGCATCAAGTAGGTCCCGCCGGGAAGGTATGCCACCGGCGGCTGCCGCACTGCAACCCGCCCGCATGAGGTTCCGTTAGAGCAAATAACGCGCGGGAGCCTGACGCTTCTTTGCCCTCCGGACCTGGTGGAGGATCGGCTCGGTGTATCCGTTGGGTGAGGATGCACCGTCGATGATGAGTTGGCGGGCGGCCAGAAACGCGAGCCCAGGCCCGGTTCTGCCGATCAGCGCTTCATAGGTCGGGTCATCGGAATTCTGTGCATCGACGACCGCCGCCAGTCGCCCGAGGCTGGCGTCGACATCCGTCTTGCTGATGACGCCGTGGGTGAGCCAGTTCGCGAGGAGTTGACTGGAAATGCGCAGCGTCGCACGGTCCTCCATGAGCCCCACGCCGTGGATGTCCGGAACCTTGGAACACCCGACCCCTTGATCGACCCATCGAACGACGTAGCCGAGGATCGACTGAACGTTGTTGTTCAGCTCGGTCAGGCGCTCCTCATCGCTGAGGTCTCGCTCGGAGAGAGGGAGGACGAGAATCGGGTCCAGGGCCTGGCGTGTCCGCCCGGCCAGTTCGTGTTGACGGGCGGCCACGTCGACCTCGTGATAGTGGATCGCATGCAGCGTCGCCGCTGTGGGAGACGGGACCCAGGCTGTGGTTGCACCGGAACGGGGGTGCGCAATCTTCTGCTCGAGCATGTCGTGCATGAGATCGGGCATGGCCCACATGCCCTTGCCGATCTGGGCACGGCCGGGAAAGTCCGCCGCGAGACCGGCGTCGACATTCGCGTTCTCGTAGGCAGCCATGAAGGGCATGGAACGTATCAAGCCCTTGGTGGCCACTGGCCCGGCGTGCATGGAGGTGTGGATCTCGTCGCCCGTGCGATCGAGGAATCCCGTGTTGATGAAGACGATTCGCTCGGCGGCAACGGCGATACAGGCCCGCAAGTTGAGCGTCGTTCGCCGTTCTTCGTCCATGATCCCGATCTTCACGGTGAGTAAGGGCAGGCCGAGGAGCTGCTCCACCCGGGCGAACAGGTCGACGGTGAACGCGACCTCGTGGGGGCCGTGCATTTTCGGCTTGACGATGTACACCGAGCCGGTGCGTGAGTTGCCGCCGCGGGCCTCGCCGACGAGGTCGGGGAACGAACCGAGAACGGTCAGCACCGCGTCGAGGATTCCTTCGAACACTTCGGCGCCGGACGCATCCCGCACGGTGTCGGTCTGCATCAGGTGCCCGACGTTGCGCACCAGCAGCAGGCTTCGGCCGTGCAGCGTCAACTCGCCGCCGGTAGGAACGGTGTAGACGCGGTCGCCGTTCATGGTGCGCGTGAAGACGCCGGCGCCCTTCCTGACGGTCTCATTCAGTCTGCCGCGCATGAGTTCGCGCCAGTTGCGGTAGCCGAGTACCTTGTCGTCGGCGTCGACTGCGGCAACCGAGTCTTCGAGGTCCATGATCGTGGTGACAGCGGACTCGAGCACGATGTCCTGGATGCCCGCGCTGTCCGTGGCCCCGATAGGTGCGCTGCGATCAATGGTCACGTCGAGGTGCAGTCCGTGATGTCGGAAGAGCACGGACGACGGTTCCAAAGCCTCTCCCCTGTAGCCGACCAGCGCCGAGGGCGACGCCAGGACAGCGGATGATCCGTCTTTCAAAGCCACGATCAGCGCACCGTTCTCGACTCGGTAAGCGACGGCATCAGCGTGCGAGCCCCGTTCGAGTGGGATGGCCTGGTCAAGCAGAGCCCGTCCGCGCGCGATCACCCGTCCGCCGCGGACGGCGTTGTAGGAATCCGCCCGGGACGCACCGCCGTCATCGGATATCGCGTCAGTGCCGTACAGCGCGTCGTAAAGCGAACCCCAGCGGGCGTTCGCCGCGTTGACAGCGAACCGCGCGTTGAGCAGCGGAACGACAAGCTGGGGTCCCGCCTGCGACGCGATCTCCACATCGACGTTCGAGGTGGTGATGGTGAAGTCCCCGGGTTCGGGCGCGAGGTACCCGATCCTGGTGAGGAAAGCACGGTACTCACCGGGGTCAGGCTGGCCGGGGTTAGCCCGGTGGAAGGCATCGATCTGGGCCTGCAGGTCATCCCTGATGCCGAGCAACTCAGTGTTCCGGGGAGTGAGGTCGCTGATCAGCGTGCTCAGCCCAAGCCAAAAGGCGTCCGCGGTGATGCCGGTTCCCTGCAGCGCCTCGTTCTCGACGAACGCGGCGAATGAAGAGGCGACATCGAGATCTGCTCGTTCGACGCGGGCGGAGAGGCCAGCAGTAGGCGCTGGGACGGATGCTGTGGTGGGTGTGTTCATCGTTGAACTCCTTGGGCTAGTGCGGGTACGCCCGCTCGGCCGACTGTGTCTGGCCAGTCTCGCACCCCGGCGCCGCCGCTCCTTGACACACTCACGTCGGGCAGGTCTCGTGCAATAGGGTTCAATTATCCGGCAGACGCTTCACCCTCAGTTCGCCGCCTGGTCACAAACGCTGAATTGGGAACCTGATGCCTGAAGTTCGCGCACGCCCCAGTCGATCCGAGCGATTGGATGCGCTGCCGTTCACCCGGGAGCACCGCCGTGTGCTTGTGGGTTCCGGCCTGGGCTGGGCTCTTGATGCGATGGACGTTGGACTCATTTCTTTCGTTCTGGCACAATTGGCGGTGCAATGGCAAGTCTCCGACGTGGAGCTGTCCTGGATCGCATCCGCCGGGTTCGTCGGTATGGCCATTGGTGCAGTTCTCGGTGGTTTGCTGGCCGACCGTATCGGCCGACGCCAGGTTTTCGCTCTCACCCTTCTCGTTTACGGTCTCGCGACGGGAGCGTCGGCACTGTCCGAGACTGTGGCCGTACTCATTGCATGGCGATTTATCGTGGGGCTCGGTCTTGGCGGTGAGCTCCCGGTCGCTTCGACGCTCGTGAGCGAGTTCGCGCCTCCACGAATTCGCGGCCGCATCATCGTCATCCTCGAATCCTTCTGGGCCATTGGCTGGACCGTTTCCGCGGTCATCGGGTACCTGGTCGTACCGTCATCGGCCGACGGCTGGCGCTGGGCACTGGCTGTCGGAGCGGTTCCGGCCGTGTACGCGGTGGTCGTGCGCCTTCGGCTGCCGGAATCGGTTCGCTTCCTCGAGTCGCGTGGCCGCCTCTCTGAGGCGGAGTCGACCGTCCGACGTTTCGAAAAGTCCGCCGGAATCACCGCCGGACCCTATGATTCTGCGCGCCCCGCAAAGACAGGTGAGGGGCCGAACAAAACCGGTTCCCGGACACGCGTCACCGCGCTGTGGTCGCGCGGCCTGCGTCGCCGAACCGGTGCGCTGTGGCTGGTCTGGTTCTGCGTGAACTTCTCCTACTATGGCGCCTTCATCTGGCTTCCGACCATCCTGGTCGCGTCGGGATACTCGCTCGTTCGCTCCTTCGCGTACACGCTGATCATCACCGTGGCCCAACTGCCGGGTTATGCCGCTTCGGCGTACCTCATCGAGCGTTGGGGACGGCGCAGGACACTGGCCGTATTCCTTGCCGGCTCGGCACTTGCGGCGGCGTTATTCGCGGTAGCCGGCGATGCCACCCAGGTGATCGGTGCCGGCATGCTGCTTTCCTTTTTTAACCTGGGTGCGTGGGGAGCGCTCTACGCAGTGACCCCGGAGCTGTACCCGACCCGCATCCGTGCCACCGGGGCCGGCTGGGCAGCCGGCGTTGGACGGATCGCCGCGATCCTGGCTCCGCTGGCCGTGCCGATGCTGCGCGAGATGGGCGGGACCGCAATTCTTTTCACGGTCTTTGCAATGTTCTTCGTGGTCGCTGCACTCGGCGCTCTTGGACTCCCCGAGAAACGGGGCGAGGCTCTGGAGGACTGAAACGGCAGGAACGGTTGCGCGAGACACTGGGGTATGCCCGAACTGACTTTGCACGACGGCGGCGGTCGGTTTCCGTCTCCTCCTCGGTATTAAAGTGGTAGAGGTTGCCGAAGAACGCGTCGAACCCGTGCACGGTGGGCAGGAACTCGTTCGGTGAAGGCGATGCCCTCGTTGGCAACCCGAAATATGGATGAGATTCGGTGGCCCCGAAGCATTGGAATTGCACCACGATTGGCTCCGGCCGCGGCCGCAGGACCATCAGGTGCTGGTGAAAGTAACAGCGGCTGCCGTCAACAACACAGACATTTGGACGCGCCAGGGAGCACATGGGTCGCCGGAAAATCCCACGGCGCAGGCCGGCTGACTGGGTTTGTTTGATTTTTCGCGCATTCAGGGTGGGGATATCACCGGCATTGTCGTCGAGGTGGGTCATGGTGTGACCGAAGAACTGTTGGGTCGCCGGGTGCTCGTGGACCCGGCTATCTACGGATGCGACAGCGAGAATGCGTCTCCGGCGGGGTACCTGGGCAGCGAGGCCGATGGCGGGTTCGCGCAGTACGTCGCCGTGGATGCCATCCATGCTCATGACGTGCTGGATTCCCCGCTATCGGATGTGCAGCTGGCGTGCCTGCCTGTGGGCATTCGCCATCGCGATCGGAATGCTCGAACGTGCCAACGTGCGAGGCGGCGAAACCGTGCTCGTGACGGGAGCATCCGGCGGGGTTGGACGTGGTTGCTGACATCGCCGGTGGACCGGGGGTCTCCACCATGATGCCGATGATTCGGGACAACGGACGCTGGGTGATCGCGGGTGCTGTGGCGGCGCCGGTGATCGACTTCGACCTCCGCCGCCTCTATCTTCACAATGTGCTGCTCATCGGATCCTCGATGCACACCCGGGTTCATTTTCGTCGGCTCGTCGAGCTTGCACGCGGCGGGCAGGTCAGTCCTCAGGTCAGCAGCACGTTTGCCCTGACCGAGATCGCCGAAGCCCAAACGGAGTTCTCCGAGCGACGACACATCGGCAAGATCGTCATCCTCCCCCACTGAGACCAACTGTTGGTACCCGAGGGAAAACTCTGATTGATGTACCAATAGTGCACTATCGTGCACTTATGGAGGAAAGTGCTGCGGAACTTGCGACTGCCATCGGTGTACGCGTCAAACACGAACGCCAACAACGTCGGTGGACTCTTGACCAGCTGGCGGAAGGCACCGGGGTGAGTCGCCGAATGCTGGTCAACATCGAGCAGGGTGCCGCGAACCCGAGCGTAGGGACACTGCTCCGGATCAGTGGCGCCCTCGGCGTGGGCCTCCCCGATCTGGTCGAACCGCCCCGATCGAAGCGGATGAAAGTTACCCGAAGGGGCGAGGGCACGGTGCTGTGGACCGGCGCGCACGGCGGGCGCGGAGTGCTCGTCGCGGTGACTACACCGCCGAACGTCGTCGAACTGTGGGACTGGACCCTCGAAGCAGGCGATCGACATGTGAGTGAACCGCATACGGCCGGTACGAGAAAGCTTGTGCAGGTACACCTGGGAACGATCTCGATTTCGTCGGGAGAAGAGACGATCACGCTCAACGATCGCGACGCGCTCTCCTTCCCCGGCGACGTAGCCCATACCTACGTCAACGCCGGCCCGCACGCAGCACGATTCTCACTGACAGTGTTTGACCCGGGCGTCGGCTCGGCTACCCGAACGGAACGCGTTGATGCCTGAGCAGACGGCCTTGAACACGTTCCTCGACGCCGCCCGAGTCAACGATGACGTCTTTGCGTTACGGCCCGACTACCGGGCGGTGTTGGTCGCTGTCGATGGACTCGAGTCCGGCCCGAGTGATGAGGCAAGCGAGGCGCTGCTCCTCGCGGCGGAAGAGGCAGCCCGCTCCACTCTCCAGCAACAGGCTGTCGAGGAGGTTCCACACATTGCCGCGTGGCGCCAGGCGTACCGGGCGTTCGGTGCGAAGCCGCAGCGCACCCGCAACAGTCTGGAGGCGCTTATGCGCCGCGCGGCATCCGGGCTGCCCCGCGTGAATCGACTCACGGACCTGTACAACGCAATCTCGATTCTGCACGTGGTACCGCTCGGCGGGGAGGACCTGGCGCACTACGTCGGAGCACCACGCCTGATCCGCGCAACCGGGTCGGAACCTTTCGAGATCATGTCCGAGGGCGCATCCGTGACTGAGTATCCCGACGCCGGGGAGGTCGTGTGGACCGACGCGGGCGGTGTGACGTGTCGACGCTGGAACTGGCGTCAGGCACGTCGCACCCAGCTCACCGACACCACCACCAGCGCCCTGTTCATCCTCGACGCACTCGAACCGCTCGACGACGACGCACTATTGGCAGCAGCTCGGGAGCTCGAGCGGGAGCTCACTCGTCTCGGCTCGAACGTTCAGGTCGCGCAGCGCCGGCTCGGAGCAAACGCACTGTCCGGAAATGCCTGACATGAGCCAACGCAGCATCCCGATTCCCGCCTCGGCGCTTGGTGTCACGGCCATGCTGTCTGTTCGGCTCGGCTCGGCACTCTCCGTCGACCTGATCACGACAGTCGGTGCTGCCGGAACGGCGGACTTGCTCTGAGGTACTGGCCTCACCCAACCCTGACGCGTAAGCGTTCGGCAATCAGGCACCGGAGGGATGGGTCCGGGTGAGCGATTTTCTCATCATGAGTCCTAATGCGGACTACGCGTCAACCTCACCGGTTTTTGGGTGCCCGGGCAAGTCCGTGAGTAGTCTCAACGCATGATTGTGCTGGGTGAGCTCGTCATCGGCTTGCTCGCCCTGATCGGCGTCACGGTGGTCGCGGTCGGCACCATTTCTGCCGACGATCGTCGGCGCATCCGCTCTGATGTTGATCTTCGCCGGGGATGGGCTACTCACGCGGCTCGACGGTGGAATCCTGCTACTCGTCGGCGTCGTCTACACCGTGCTCCTAGTGCCTGCCGCTCGCCGTGAGGCCGCCGTCGTTCGCACCGAGTCCGCCCGCGAGTCCGGCATCACGAAACGAGAGATATCTCCACTGCACAGCTGGGGCGCGACGTGCTCTGCTCGTCGTTCGGACCTGACAAGACGACGGGATGATCCGGTCTGTCACGCCCGACCAGCAAGCGTGTGGACAGGCCAGCGGCCGACTCGTGGGACGATGCCGTTGTGCGGATATTGATGAGGCTCAGGCGGACGTTCGACGTGTCTACCCCGGCGGCTTCGTCGGTCAATTGGTTTCAGGCACACTGTGGCTGATCGCGGCGGCCGTGGCGACTTGATTGTCGCCAGGCGCATCGATCGCAACGCTGTTCCTGGGTGGGATGCTGATTTTTCCCCTGACGACGCTCACGCTTCGAACCGCCGGCGGGCCAGCGGCATTGCCCAAGGGCCATCCGATGGCGGCGCTCGCGACGCAGTTCGCATTCACCGTCCCTTCGGGCACGCTCGTGGCCGTTGCCCTGGGACTGACCGAACCGAACCTGTTCTTCCCGGCAAGCATGATCATCGTCGGTGCGCATTATCTGCCGTTCGTTTTCCTTTACGGGATGCGTCTCTTCGCCGTGCTCGCCGGATACTGATCCTGGTCGGAACAGTGCTTCTCCTGTAACTACCGGTGGGCGCTCCGCTCGGCGGATGGTTCGCGGGTGCACTCCTGGTCGGTTTCGCGTATCTGCCGCGCGCGTCCTCAGAACGGCGTGGGCTCCCCTGACTGGGCATCCCGACCGGGTGGGGCGGGCGACGGTGTGGTCGACGCCGAGCGGATGACCGTGGCCGGCTCACTCACGAACGTGCGCCCGGTCGGCGACGTCCACTCAAGCGTGCCGTCACCGAGGTGCAACACCCGCCACCCGGTCTCG